>CBDUWU010000018.1:0-25208 GCA_965371015.1 uncultured bacterium
GGGCCGTCCCGCCGCTGGGGGGCAGAAAGCACGTGAGCATCCGCATCGTCGTCGTCTTGCCCGCGCCGTTGGGGCCGAGGAAGCCGAGGATTTCGCCCTTGCCGGCGCGGAACGAGACATCCTTGACGGCGGCGTGGGAGCCGTAATATCTGGTCAGTCCCTCGACTTCGATCAAGCGTTTTCCTCCGGAATTCCGCGGGCAGGGCGAGAAAGCGTCATCCTAGCCGACGACTCGCCAAGTGTCAATGTTATTTAATCTTACAACTTTGGCGGTGGCCTGGTTCCCGGCGCTGCACGGGCATCCCGTTGCTGGCAGCCCGCCCCCCCCGGGGGAGGCGCCCGTGAATCCGCCGCGAACAAAAGTACTTGGAAGTAAAATAATCAATCCATATAATTTCCGCCAGATACCACCATGCCAAATTCCTCGACACCAAACGATCCCACCGATCGGCCCGATCAGATCGCGCGGGGCGCCGACAAGAATGCCGGCGATCCGTCGGAGCGCGACCGCCGCTATTCGCGTTTCGACCGGGCCACGATCAGAAAGGGGCTGAAAATATTTTTCGGTCTCAGCGTGGCGTCGATCGCGGTGATTTTCATGTTCACCGACCGGGGAAAAATGGCGGAGGCGCTTTCGCGCGTCGAACCATTGTATCTGTTACTGGCGCTTCTTATCGCCGCGGCCGACTGGTTTGGGGGGGGAGTACGTGTTTACGTGCTCACCCGGGGGTTGTCGGCAAAGGTGAGCCTCCGCACCTCAATCAAGGCGGCCCTGTCCAATACGGCGATGGGGGCGATCACGCCCTCGCAGATGGGGGGCGGCCCCGCGCAGGTGTTCCTTCTCTACAAGAACGGGCTCCCTCTGCTCGAAGCGATGTCCGCCAGCCTCATGGCATTCGTCGTGACCATAATGTTCTTTGTCGTGTCCGCCGGGGCGATCACCTTTTCCGGGGTGAATACGTCGATCGCCGACGAGACCGTACGGTATCTGTTTCGTTACGGATTTATCGTGTTTCTCGTCTGCGGCACGGCTTTCATGCTCTTCATCGCCAAGCCCGTGTGGCTCCGCGCGCTGCTCAGGTGGACGTTCAATTTCCTCTCGCTGTTTCGCCGCGGGCACTTCCTCCACCCGGGCAGCCGGGCCAACCGGATTATCGCGGCCTCCGCCCAGATTCACGAAATCAACGTGTACTACCTCCGAAACCGGTTTCCGGCGCTTGTACTTTCGCTCGTGCTCACCGCCGTCGTATTCGGGTTGAAGTGTTTTGTCGCCTATTTCATCGTACGCGGGCTCGGTGTGTCGGCCGAGGCCTGGGAAGTCGTGTCCATCCAGATACTCATCCTGCTCGCCGTTTATTTTTTCCCCACGCCGGGCGGTACCGGCGCCGCGGAACTGGGTTCGGCGGTGCTGATGGCGCAGATACTCCCGATGGAACTCCTGATGGTCTACGTGGTCCTGTGGCGAGTCGTGGTGATGTACGTCGGTGTCATTCTGGGGTCGATCGTGATGCTCCGGGCGCTGGGGCAGGATACTCTGGTGACCCGGCGGCCGGGATACGGCACCGTAGAGAAAAAAATTGCGGTTTCTGGCGAATAAGCGTAACATTCTGGGCTGCGGCTCCGTAACGTAATATTCATAAAGGCACTTATCGTAGACCCCCGTCAAAGGTCAGGAGTAATATGCGACAGCGTTCGTTCAAACGTTGGATTTGCCCGGCGGTTACGGTCGCGCTGATGATAGCGTTCGCCGGTCCGGTGCTGGCAGAAGGCGAGAGCACGGCCCGATCGATCCTCTTGCCGGGGTCCGGCCAGGCTCAGGAAGGCCACTACGGCAAGGCTGTGATATTCGCCGGGGCCGCCGTCGTCACCGGTGTGGGCTGGTTCCTCGCCCAGGTCCATTACAACCAGGCGTCGATGCGGTACAACGATCTGAGAGAGATCTACGTCGGTTACGGCGTCCAGCTCGAGTCGGGAATCGTGGTCCCGTACTCTTCGATTACCAACACGTACAACGACATGCAGACAGCGTGGGACGTATCGGAATCCCGGCAGACGTGGAGAAACGTCTTCATGGTGTCGTTTCTGGCCGTCTATACCGTTAACCTCATCGATATTCTGATGAGTGAAACGGATACGGGTGAGCAGGCACCGGACGAGAGCTCGGCGGGCGTGCTCCAGTTCGAGATGCAGGGTGACGACGTCCGGGTCTTCAAGACCTTCAGTTTCTAGAAAAACAAGGGACTTACTGCCGTGAAAAAAGCGATACTCTTGATCCTGTGTGTTTTCGTGCTGTTCGCTTGCGAGAAGCGCGAGGACTTTCCGCCGAAATTCGACCTCACCGCGCCGCCGCAGCCCACCGGCCTGCAGGTCGACAACCCCGGGGGCGGCACTCAATATGACCTCACGTGGAGCATCGACGACCCCGATGGCATCGTTCGCGAGTACTATATATACCTCGTCACGGGTCTGGGCCCGCCGGACAGCATCGGAACGTCGCTGACGACCTCGTTTACCTGGACGGCTCCGTTTTCCGTCATGGGTCTCGCATTTGGGGTGACTTCGGTGACCGATGAGTACCTCGAGAGCGATCCGGACATCGCGGTGGCGCCGTAGCGCCTCGTAATAACACGTTACATATCAATGGGTTAAAGCGCCCGGCTGGTGTATCTTGTCAGCCGGGCGTTCTTGTTTGCCCGAGTGGTACGGTCCGTGCATCTCATGGAATCGTCACCCGTTTCCGGCGCCTGGGGCAGGCGCCCGGGGAGATCATCCATGCAGGCAACGGAAAAAATCGAAGGATACGATTCGTTCGAACAGATCGCTCTCGGCGGTATGGCAACGGTGTACAAGGCACGCAAGGTGTCGCTCGACAAACCGGTCGCCATCAAGGTGCTGTTTCCACACCTCGCCCAGGATTCGGTCTATATCGAACGGTTCAAGCGCGAGGCCCAGACGGCCGCCAGCGTCCAGCACGATAACATCGTAAACGTCGTCGATTACGGCGAATCGGATGGTTCGCACTATATCGTGATGGAATATTACGATGGCGTAACACTCGAGGAACTCCTCGAGGCAAATCAGTCGATTCCCCCCGATATCTGCTGTGCCGTCTTGCTCAATGTCTGCTACGGGCTGGAAGCGGCCCACGCTGCCAATCTGGTCCACCGCGACGTCAAGCCCGCCAATGTCATCTTCACCCGAAACGGCGGGGTCAAGATCGCGGATTTCGGACTCGCCCGGGCCCTCGACAAGATGAATTCGGTGACCCAGCACGGCAAGATCATCGGGACCCCCGCATACATGTCCCCGGAACAGACGCGGGGAGACACCGTCGGCACCCAGAGCGACATTTTCTCACTTGGTGTCGTCGCCTTCGAACTGGCGTGCAGCCGCCGTCCTTTCGACGGACGCAACTACGCGGAAGTCGTGGATAATATCCAGTCGTTCGTCCCCGAGCCGGTCTCGCAGATCAACCCGCTCATCGGAGAGAAGTTCTCTTCGGTGGTTGACCGCATGCTGGGCAAAGACACGGACGATCGTTACGCCCACATCGCCGAGGCCGTCCTCGACTTGGAGGAGGCGATCGACGAAGCCGGGTTCAAACGCGATCGCCGGACACTGGGGCGCTATGTCACCGACCCCGATAAGTACCTGAAGGGTTTCCGGAGCTCCCAGCTCAAACGCCTGCGAAAAGACGAGCCGGAGGCCGGCACGGGCAGCGCCGAACTCATCGCCTATTACAGGCAGGTGTTGTTTCTCGACCCCGGCAACGAACGGGCCCGGGACATGTTGAAGAGGCTGGACGGGAAAGACCCGACCGCGGAGCGGCAGCCGCCGAAAGAAGCCGCTGCCGGGGCATCCGGAAGCGATGGCGGGGCGAAGATACAGTACGACCCGGACGCCGACTACAAGGTTTACCTCGAGTCGATTGACTTCTCGCGTGAGACTGCGCCGTCGTTCGCACTCAAATTGTCCATGCGAATCCGTTCGCCGCTGCCGCGGGTGATGGCGATCTTGAACCATATGCCCGCCGTGGTGGGGGGGCGGCTTTCGATCCAGAAAGCCAAGAAACTGGCAAGGGTAATCGACCAGCTGGGTGGCATCGCGCGCATCGAGATCCACCCGATCGACGAGTCGACGGGGTCCCAGGTACCGGCGGACCGCCGGCGCGCCGGGAGCGGACCGTCGGGGCGGGACTCTGCCGCCGGCGAATCCAGTTCTTTCCGGTCGCCCGCTGAGGACCACGAGTTCGAAGTGGTCAGGGACGAGCCGGAACCCGGGACACCGGAGACCGACCCCGACCTGGGTAAAACGGTCGAGCACCACCCGATCAACCAACGCGGCGAGCATCAGCCCGCCGGGACCCGCAAGGCCGCGGCGACGCGCAAATGTCCCAAGTGCGGGTGGGACGAAGACGCCGAGGCAAAGTTCTGTTCGGTCTGTCTCTTGAGCTTCAACAAGACAGAACCGATCAGCCTCGCCGACCTGCAGGGAGGTCGGATACCGGACAACCCGCTCGCCGCCACGGTGGATAACCATATCCCGGTGGCGGGTCTTGTCGACCGGATTCGTGAGCTTCCGAACAACATCAAATACGGCGGTCTCGCCGCAATGGTCATATTCCTCCTACTCATCGTTTTCGGGCGTTGATTCGGGGTCAAAAAGCCAGCCCTCCTCGGGGTGGGCGTTGGGATCTGGTAACGCGATCGGCCCCAGTCTCGGGAAGCCGCCCAGCAGAGTTTCCGGCACCGCCACCCTGTCTCCCGTCAGCATCGATTTGAGTTCGAGCGCGTTCGCGACCGCCTGGCCGCGAAAGTGATTGTTGAGAACGACGACCACCTGACGCGCCGTCTCCGTCGCGGCCCTGATGGGTGTGGCCAGCTTCTCCAGCTCACCGTGTGAATAGAAGTAGTTGTAACGAAGGTCGCGGTTGGTACCGGCGCGGAACCACTCCGACTTGTTGCGGCCGTGCAGCCGAAAGTACTCGCCTCCGGCCTCGCCTCCGGCCTCGCCTCCGGCGAGGGGGGTGAACTCGAGAGAATCACCGACCGGCGGCTGGTCGATGGCGCAGACGACGGCGCCCCTTTGAGAGAGGCAATCGACGGCGCCGCCACCGGCCCAGCCGCCGTGCCTCACTTCGACGGCGAGAGGGAATGGCCTCAACGCGTCGATGAGCCTTTCGAGTCTCCGGCGGTTGGGAGCCGTGTTCCGGAAAGACCACGGAAACTGCAACAGGATGTACAACAGGCGGTCGGCGTCGCACAGGGGCGCGACGGATCGTTTGAACACATCGACGCTGCGTTCGTCGACCGGGCCGGTTTCGTGGGTGAAATCGCGGTGGAGTTTTAATGTAAAGCGGAAGTCCGGCGCGCCGCCGACGCGTTCGGCCCAGCTCCGGACGGTCGAGACGGCAGGTACGCGGTAGAATGTGCTGTTGATTTCGATCAGGTTAAAGTAAGATGTCAGAAATTCGAGCGGATCGAAGCCTTTTGGTTTCTTCGGCGGATACACCGTCGCGTTCCAGTCGGGATACGACCACCCGGCGGGTCCGATGTAGAGTCGCGCTGACATTCCGATACCCTCCCGTATGTTGCAGGTACCCAGTATATCACAGGAAACAGCGAGCAGATGACCGCGACCGATCAGAACACGGGCCGGTACGACCGCGTTTTCATGATCTCTCTCGCCGTGGTGGCGCTCCTGTTGAGGGTTTACCGTCTCGGGCACCAGAGCCTCTGGGTGGACGAACTGCTCACGCTCGAAGTAAGCATGCCCAAGGAGGGGCTCCACATATGGAGCTACCTCAAGTACAACATCCACGGGCCGCTGCACGCTTTTGTCGTCTATCTGTTCCAGCTGGTCAGCACGGGGGACGGTTGGCTCCGCCTGCCAAGCGCCCTGGCCGGCACCGGCGCGGTGGTCTATTTCTACCTGTGGACACGATCGTGGCTGGGCAGGAACATCGCCCGCATCGCCACCGTAATGCTCGCCGTCCACCCGCTGCACGTCTACTATTCGCAGGAACTCCGCAACTACTCGTTCCTCCTCTGCTTCGGATTGATGAGTTGTTACTACTTCGAAAGATACTCTTTACGGGGCTGCCGCCGCGACTTCACAGGGTACGTCGTGGCGATCGTGCTCGCCGCGCTCTCCAACTTTTCGGCGGCGTTTCTCTTCGGCGCGCAATCTGTCATCTATCTCATGAGGAAGGGACCGGGGCGCCGTACGCTGATCCGTTGGGGGGCGGTGTGCCTGGCCGTACTGATAATGCTCTCTCCCTGGGTGTACCGCATCTACGAGATCATCGACGTCTCCGACCTGGTTACGCCGGTCCGGCCCGGCCAGCTCGACGAGACGCAGCGGCTTCGCGGCGAGACGACCGTGACGCCGCTGGCGCTGCCGTACGCCGTGTACACGTACAGCGTCGGGTTCTCGCTGGGGCCATCCACCCGGGAACTCCACGGAGGCAGCACGATGGGCTACGTGTTGCGCCACCACGCCACTGCCCTGGCGTGGGTGGCGCTGCTTTTCGGGGGACTGTTTCTGCGGGGGACGTGGCGCGTCATCCGTGGAAGAGCCCCGTCGAAGGAGTTGTTCCTCTATCTGCTGATCCCCGTAGTTCTGACCTACGTGCTCAACTGGCAGAATGCAAAAGCGTTCAACGTACGGTACGTCCTCGTAGGCTTTCCGGCCTTTCTCTGCTTTGTCGCAATCGGGTGCGGCGGGTTGAAACGCGGATACGGCGCCGTGCTCGCGGGACTGGTGATCGCCACGCTGCTCACTTCGACCGGCAAGTATTATTTTGATTCGAGGTACGGGCGTGAAGACATTCGCGGAGCGGTGAGGTACGTGGAGGAACATCTCGAAACTGGAGAGTGCATTGTGGCGCCGAGTGTACGGGGAATCGTGCAACATTACTACGAGGGATCCGGGTCCGTGTACGGCGTGTTCAATCCGCCGGGATGGCCACGCGAAAGTGTCGACGTTCAACTCGACGAGTTGTTTGCATGGTGCAATTCGTTGTGGTATATCCGTGCACGCCCCTGGGTGGATGACGCGGATGGATACGTGAAGGGGCAACTCGAGCTCCACTACGACAAAACGCAACTTATGGAATTCGAAGGGGTTGAGGTGATTCGCCTCGACGCAAAAAAAGGAGGAAATTAAGGTCCGGTTGGGCCGTTTTGTGCATCTGTCTTCGAACAGGTCAGGGAGAGGTTCGTAGCCGTGAACCCCCAGGACCCAAACCACAGTACGGCTGTGGCTTTTTTGTGTAGACAATACATCTCGGGTCGACACGGCACCACAAGGAGGCACGCCATGCACTGGACGAGGAGCTTCGTATTTTTGTCCTGTCTTCTGCTCTTGTTTCTTGCTTGCTCGCACACTCCGCGAGCGATCAACGACGACAACTCGATACTCCAGATGAGACAAGACTACCTGCACGCCCATCCGGGTGGTGTGTACAACGAGTACATCACGAGGGGCGAAGTGGTAAGGGGCATGAATTACCTGGAAGTTTCGGCTTCGTGGGGAATCCCGGAAACGAGACGAATGTCGAAAGACCAGAAGCTGGAGTACTGGACCTTCTACGAGAAGGATGAAATGTCAGGGAACTGGACGCGCTACACATTCGTCTTCGAAAAGGGGGCGCTGTCGAACTGGCAGATGGCGCGGCACTTCACGAAGAATGGAGAGTTGTCGCAGTGGACGAGCACCGACGGCGCGACGGCGGTCTCGACACCCACGACATCGTCTGCCGGCCTCGGCTCGACCCGCCGCTGAACTGGTTTCGGTTACGGTATGGCCCACCGTACGATGCGCCGCCGCCTCCTTGAGGGCGGCGGCGCTTCACTTTCTACCCCCCCAACCACTCCCGCTGCCGGTGTGCGGCCTCTCGTCCGTCGGCCCGCTCATCCCGAAGGCCGGAGTCGATCTCGTCCGCCGCGGTGAACGGGGGAGAGGTCATTCCTTGACAGACGGGGCCCTGATGCCTATTGTCGAGGTGCCGGAAGGCCTAACGACTGCATACATCTAGCGTTAGACCGCTCAATCGAGCAGGGAGTGAATAACATATGATTCAGAAGACCGCGCCCGAACCGCCCCTGGTGAGGTTCAACGACATCGAGAACATCCGGGAGCTGCTCGAGATGTTGATGTCGGACCACACACCTGGTAAACACCAGATCAAGATGAAAACCAGTTTCGGCTGGGAGCCGCCCATGGACGTCTTCGACACCGAGACGGAATTCATCGTGATCATGGATATTGCCGGTATGAACCGTAAGGAAATAAGTGTGTTCACCGACGCCCATGTGCTGCGCATCAGCGGCGTTCGCAAAGATATCATCCCGGCGGGGAAGAAACATTTCCACTCACTCGAAATTCAGGTGGGGCCGTTCCAGCGCCTGATCGGGATCCCGGTTCCCGTCGTCGGCGACAGCCTGTCGACACACTACGCGAACGGTTTGCTGGAAGTGCGTTTGAAGAAAGATTTTGAAAAGACGGACGAAGGCGCAAAAAAGATCGACGTTGAGTAGAAAACGACTCCCGTTCGGCGGCTGATACTGCAGTTCACGTGTCGAGAGGAAGAATCTGGATCCGTGAAGAACTGCAGTATAGCCGCCCGGGCCGGGGCGATTGTAATATAACAAGGAGCAACAATTGAAAATCGGGAACCAGCTCGATTTCGACGACCTGATGGTTCAGATGGCGAACATCCCCAAGGAACTCGCCATTCTGCCCGTCAACGATGCCGTGGTCTTTCCGTTGATGATGGTGCCGCTGATACTGCGCGATCCCAACCTGCTTCGGTTGGCCGACGAGGCCCTCGCCGAGCACAAAATTATCGGTGCGTTCACGCAAGAGAACCAGGACGCCGAACATCCCGGGCCGCAGGATATATACAAGGTCGGCACGGCGATCCATATCCAGAAGATGATCCGCTTTCCCAACGGCGAGATGCGGCTGCTTGCCCAGGGGATTTCACGAATCCGCCTCGTGGAGACCACGCAGGTGGCGCCTTACCTGCGCGGCCGCGTTGAGGTGCTCGAGGACGAGGAAGAGAATACAGACACCGAAAAGGCCTACATGCAGACCGTCGTCAGGACGTTTTCGCAGATGATCGACGATTCCGAGCACCTCACCGACGAGTTGAAGATCATTATCGACAACGTCAAGGAGGGCGGGCGTCTGGCCGACGTCGTCGCCACCAACCTCAACATCGACCTCGAACGCAAGCAGCGCCTCCTCGAGGAGGTCAATGTGACGGAACGTCTGAAGCTGCTGGCCAAGTACCTCATCGACGAGATGGAGGTACTGCAGCTGGGCAAGAAACTTCAGGCGGACGTCAAAAAAGAAATGGACCGCGAACAGCGCGAATACTACCTGCGCCAGCAGCTCAAGGCCATCCGCCGCGAGCTGGGCGAAGACGACGACCGTACGATGGAGACCGAAGAGCTCCGGGAGAAGATCGAGACGGCCCAGTTGTCCGAAGAAGCCCACGAGGTCGCGCTCAAAGAGCTCGACCGACTCCAGAAAATGTCACCCGGCGCCGCCGAGTACACCGTCTCCAAGACTTACATCGACTGGATACTCGACCTGCCCTGGACCGAAGCTACCGAGGACAACCTCGACATCGACAAGGCGGCCAAGGTCCTCAACGAAGACCACTACGACCTCGACATGGTCAAGGAACGTATCCTCGAATTCCTGTCGGTCAAGAAACTCAAAGAGTCCATGAAAGGGTCGATTATCAATTTTGTCGGGCCGCCCGGGGTGGGGAAGACCTCGCTCGGAAAGTCCGTCGCGCGATCCATCGGACGCGAGTTTGTCCGGATATCGCTGGGCGGGATGCGCGACGAGGCCGAAATCCGGGGGCACCGGCGCACTTATATCGGTGCGCTTCCCGGCCGGATCATCCAGGGGATGCGTACTGCGGGGTCGATCAACCCTGTGTTCATGCTCGACGAAATCGACAAGCTGGGCAGCGACTTTCGCGGAGACCCGGCTTCGGCGCTCCTTGAAGTGCTCGACCCCGCGCAGAACGATACATTCGAGGATCACTATCTCAACGTGAAGTACGACCTGTCCAAGGTGCTCTTCATAACGACGTCGAACATGCTCGATACGATTCCGCGGCCGCTACTCGACCGTATGGAAACGATTGATATTCCAGGCTATATCACTCACGATAAGGTCGAGATTGCAAAACAGTATCTGCTGCCGCGACAGCTGGACGCAAACGGGGTGCCGCCCAAGTTGCTCCAGATGACCGAAGAGGGGCTGCGCCAGATCATTCGCGGTTACACGCGGGAGGCAGGTGTCCGTGAGCTCGAGCGCAAGATCGGTTCGATCTGCCGCAAGATGGCCCGGCGGATCGCGTCGGGCAACAAGCGCAAGGTGAATATCACCCCGCGCAACGTTTCCCGGTATCTCGGACTGCAAGAGTACTCGAGCGAAATCGCCGCCAAGAAGCCGACCGTCGGCGTTGTCACGGGGTTGGCCAAAACAATGAGCGGCGGCGAGATTCTCTTCATCGAGGCGTTGAAGATGAAGGGCAACGGCCGGCTGCAATTGACGGGGCAGCTCGGCGGCGTGATGCGGGAAAGCGCCGAAGCGGCGATGAGCTATGTCGAAGCCAACTACGCGGCCAAGGCGGAGGATCCGGCGTTCTTCGAGCACACCGACATCCACATCCACGTGCCGGCGGGAGCCGTACCCAAGGACGGGCCCAGCGCCGGTGTGGCGCTAGCGTGTACCATCGCCTCGCTGCTCTTCGACAAGCGGGTCAGGAACGACGTCGCCATGACGGGGGAGATCACGCTCACCGGCCGCGTGCTGCCGATCGGGGGGGTCAAGGACAAGGTGATCGCCGCGCACAGGGCGGGTATCCGTACGATTCTGCTCCCCAGGGAGAACAAGCGCGATCTCGACGAAATACCGGAATCGATAAAGAAAGATCTAACGATCCACCCCATGTCCCGGGCGAGCGAAGCAATCGACAAGACCCTTATCTGGGACTGATTGGCCCCCAATTTGCACCTTTGTCGGGGGTTGATCCAAGGAGACAGGTTTTTGAGCGCGACGACAATTTCTCCCAGAAAAGAGGCGATGATCGGCTTGATTACGCCGTTCCTCGGCCGTCTGGTCGGGGAACAGGCGTTTTCTCTGCCCGGCGATATCGGCAACGATTCGCGGGTGCTGATTGTCGATTCGGGTGATCTCACCGAGTTGCTGTTTTTTGCGCCCGTCATCTACCACCTCAAGCATCGGTTCCCGGGTATGAGGATCACTATCCTCGTGCGCGAAGGCAACAGCGAGCTGATCCGGACGATGGATCAGATCAATGAGATGATCACGTACGAGCGCGAGCACCTGTCCCTGATGTCGACCACCTACTTTTCGCTGCTCAAGCGCCTCAAATCGCGGGACTTCAACATCACGTTCCTGCTGGGCCGTGATTTCAGCTTCGCGCGTTCGCTCCTGGCTGTGCTGACGCGGGCCCGTCTGCGGGTCGGATTCGCCCAGGAGTTCACGTATCCCTTCATCAACTGCGAACTCCGCCGCGGATCGGGATCGCGCTACGAATCCGAGAGGGCCATCGGTTACCTCACAGCGCTCGGCCTCCACTCCGGCGATGCGCTCCCGGGATGGCGTCTGCCCGACCAGGACATCCGCTGGGCCAACCAGATGATCCACTTCCGCAAGCCGGACACAAACGAGAAGCTGATCGCCGTCGACCCCGGCATCGGTAAGGGGAGCCACCGCCTGGCGGAGCGGTCATTCGGCCAGATCGTCACCCAGATCGCATCGCGTTACCCGGCAAAGGTTCTCGTGGTTTCCAACAACCTCGACGCCAGGAGCATTGAACGATTCAAGGAATCGCTCAACGTCGATCTGTTCGACCTCACGCCAAAAAACGTCAAAGAAGCCCTTGCTTTGCTGTCCCGTGCGGACTTACTCTTGTCGGGAAACACAGACTTCTTCCATTTTTCCGTGGGCATGAAGCTGCCGTCGATCGGGTTTTTCACCCGGCATGACGAATCGAACTGGTTCCCGAAGGGCGCGTCGTGGGTTCAGATCATACAGGGCGTCAAGGGGCAGAAAATGTCCCTGGAAGAGGTGTTCTCCAAGATCGACACCCTGCTGCATCTGACCGGCGAGAAAATCTAGCCGCTGCCCCTGCCCGATTTCATCAACGACCCTGACGAACTATTTATATGAGCACGTACGCACGGCTTTTGAAATACGTCACGCCTTACTGGAAGCGGATGGTCCTGCTGCTGGTCACGATCACCGTGTTCGCCGCTTTGAGCGGTGTGTCGCTGACGTTGATCCCCCCGTTTCTGAAAATTCTCCTTTACGACGAGCAGCCGGCCGCCGTCATCCAGGCCGAAGAGTCCGTCGACGCGTCCGATTCACAGGGGATACCACTGCCAGCGGGACTCGAGCGCGTCAAGGAATCGGCCCAGAGCCATTTCGAGAAATTCATGTACGAGGGCGACCGGAAGTCGCGGCTGATCCGGTTCTGCAAACTCCTGCTGCTGCTCGTTATTATCAAGAACCTGTTCGGTTATGCGCAGACATACTTCACCGAATACCTCGAGCAGAAGGTGTTGTACCGGATCCGCAAGGACGTGTTCGCTCACATACAAAACCTGCCGCTGTCGTTTTTCGACCGGGAAAAGGCGGGTCATATCATCTCGCGGCTCACCAACGACGTGAATCTGTTGCGCGGCGCTATCATCGGTGTGGTGGCCAGCATCATTCGCAACACGCTGATGTCGTTCATCGCGGTGATGATAATTCTGCTGGTCAGCTGGAAACTCACCCTGGTGTCACTGACCGTTATTCCGATCAACGTCATCCTGGTCGGACTGATCGGCCGCAAGCTCAAGAACCGGCTTCTGCGGGCCCAGGAGGGAATGGCCGACATGACCGCCAGCCTCGAAGAGGCGATCACGGGCGTGCGCGTCGTCAAGGCATTTAACCAGGGGGACTACGAAAAGCGGCGATTCGACCGTTTCAACCTCGCCCACCTCAAGGAGTACATCAGGATGCAGTTGTGGGGGGCGCTTTCGTCGCCCACGTCCGAGATGCTCGGAACCTTGTCCATGGTTGTGATCATGTGGTACGGGGGATCGCTGGTGCTGGACGGCCACATCCCGCCGGAGAACTTCGTTCTCTTCGTGGGTGCGATGCTCTGGGTCGTCACACCGGTCAAGAACCTCAGCAAGCTCAACAACGTCGTGCAGCAATCCCGCGCCGCGGCGAGCCGGGTGTTCGTGATCCTCGACGTGCCGGCGGAGCCGCTCGACCTGCCCGGGAACGAAGCGGTTTTCCGAAAATCGATCGAGTTTGACAGCGTTGACTTCGAGTACCTTCAGGGCGAGCCCGTGCTCGGGGACGTGTCGTTCAACGTCAAACCCGGCGAGGTGGTCGCCATCGTGGGGCCGAGCGGCGCCGGCAAGACGACTCTCGTCGACCTCATTCCGAGATTCTACCTGCCCACGGGCGGCCGGATCACATTCGACGGCGTCGATACGCGCGACATGGGGTTGCGGTCGCTACGCTCGCTCATGGGGATCGTCACACAGGACACCATTCTCTTCAACGACACCGTGCGGAACAACATCGCCTACGGGCTCGAAGACCTTCCGATCGACGACGTGATCGCCGCCTCCCGAATGGCCAACGCACACGACTTCATCTCGCGGATGCCCGCCGGCTATGACACCATCATCGGCGACCGGGGCACCCAGCTTTCCGGCGGACAGCGCCAGCGCCTGGCCATAGCGCGGGCGCTACTGCGCGACCCGGACATCCTGATCTTTGACGAGGCCACCAGCGCGCTCGACACGGAGAGCGAAATGCTAGTCCAGGAGGCCATCGAGCGGCTCCTGCGCGGACGGACCACGTTCGTGATCGCGCACCGCCTCTCGACGATCCAGAACGCGGACAAAATCCTGGTGATGGAGAATGGCCGGGTCAAGGAACGCGGCACCCACTCCGAGTTGATCGACCAGAACGGCATTTACCGCCGGTTGTACGACCTGCAATTCGGCCTTGCCGGATGACCCGATCCGTCGACCGTACCCGAATGACTACCACGAAATCGATAGCCGTCATCGCTCCCAACTGGCTGGGCGACGCCGTCATGAGCCTGCCGCTCGTAGGCATGCTGGGTGCGGCGAACGCGACGGTGGCGGTGGTCGCTCCCGCATCCACGGCGCGGGTCTACCGGGGCATGCCGGAAGTGGACGAACTCGCCGTGCTCCCCAGGCGGACCTTCACCAGGGGCGTGGGGAGCCGTGCCCGATATCTGGCCCGGACCAGGCCCGACGCCGTCGTGTTACTGCCGCCATCGCTCTCGTCATCGATCGGGCCGTGGCTGGCGCGGGTTCCGTTCCGCGTGGGCTACCGGGCCGACGGCCGGGGCGCCCTTTTGTCGAAGGGCGCGTTCGACGCGGTGCAGCCACGAAACGAACATCTTTCCGGGAGCTATCTGCGCCTGGGCGAGTCGGCGCTGGCAGCGCTGGACATCGCCGTACCCGCCCGCTTCGAACCGCCGCCGGTCCGTGTTTCAGAGCGGGAACACGCCGAACTCGACGCGCTGTTCGAGTCCGCCCGTACCGGTCGGCCCTTTGCCGTCGTCGTGCCCGGAGCGACCTACGGGCCCGCCAAGTCGTGGCCGTGGGAGCGGTACCGGGAAGCGGTCCGGGCCCTCGCCGGCCGCGCGCCGGTGGCGCTGGCGGGGACGGGCGCCGAACGGGCATTGTGTGGCCGCATCAGCGCCGGAGTGGATAACGTGTTCAACCTCGCCGGCGAAACCCCGCTGGGGGCGTTTCTGTCGCTCCTGTCGCGGGCGGCGGTGGTCCTGGCCAACGACAGTGGATCGCCGCATCTGGCCGCTTCGATGGGCACACCCGTCGTGGTGCTCTTCGGTTCGACATCGCCCGAGTGGACGGCGCCGCTCGGGCCCGCCGTCGACGTCATCCGCCACCCGGTGGCGTGTTCTCCCTGCTTCCGCAAGACCTGTCCCACGCAACTGGAGTGTTTTGACGGAATAGCGGTCGAGGGGGTACTAACCGCGGTCGAGGGATATTTATAGCGCTTCCGCCCCGGTGGCGTTAGAATCCGCGGGGACAATTCGACAAATCATGAAAACACAAGCCGCGCCCATAGTCCACGGCGTCGACGCGCTCGTCAACGCGATGATGCCCGACCCGGCCGAAAGACCGGAAGCGCGTGTCGTGCTGGCGATCGGTTGCTTCGACCCCTTCCACGTCGGCCACGTCCGCTACCTCGAGGCGGCGGCCGCACACGGGGACATTCTCGTGGCGGCCGTTTTCGACGATGCCCGCACCCGCGAGCTCGAAGGTTCCGACCGGCCGGTCGTGCCCGCACAAGATCGTGCCCGGGTACTGGCGGGCGTTCGCGCAATCGATGCCGTTGTAGTGACAGGAGACGGCGACGGTACCCCGATCCTCGAATCCTTGAAGCCCGCGTGTCTCGTCAGAGATTCCGCCTTCACCGTCGATACGATTCCGGAGCGCGAGACGTGCCGCCGGCTGGGAATCGAGGTCGCCATCGCCTGTGACGGCGGGGACGGCGGGCGGTGACGGTGGACTCCGACTCCCGGCTCGAGCGAGCCATCTCACGGCTCGAAGATGGCGGACGCATTCTCGTGACGCGCCTGCTCTACCTCGGAGACGTGATGCTCACGCTCCCGCTGGTCGACGCAATTCACGAACGGTTTCCAGCCGCGTCGGTGGATTATCTCTGCCGACGGCCCGCGTTCGATCTCATCAAGTGCGACCCTCGTTTCGACCGCGTGTTCGAAGTTCGTTCCGATGGCGGGGCCTTCACCTCGTTGCGGTTGGTGCGGCGGCTCAGGGCGCGCCGTTACGACGCCGTCATCGACCTGTTCTCCAATCCGAGAAGTGCATGGCTCTCGTGGTTTACCGGCGCCCGTGTCCGTATCGGCGGAGACCGCCGTGGCCGGCGCAGGCTCTATACGCACCCGGTGACCGTGGAGCCGGAGATCCGCTCGGCGATCGCACACCACATGGCGTACGCGCGGCCGCTTGACGTCGACGCCGCTCCGGCGATGCCCGCCCTTGCGCTCGAACCCGGTGAAATCGAGTTGGCCAACGGTCTCCTCGGCGCCCTGGGTATCGAAACGCGGCGGCCCGACCGGCCGCGGATCGGCTTGCACCCGGGCGGTAAATGGGACGTGAAGCGCTGGCCGGTGGGGTCCTTTGCCGGGCTGGCGGATCTGCTCACCGACCGCTGGAACGCGACGGTGGTGGCGTTCACGGGCCCGGGAGAGGCGCACCACACCGAAGAACTCAAAGCGCTGGCGGGTGATCGAGTGGAGGTCTTGCCGGAGCTTCCCGTGCGCGCCGTGGCGGCGGCGTTGTCGCTGCTCGACGGCGTCGTCGTCTCCGACGGAGGAATCATGCACCTCTCGGTCGCGGTGGGGACTCCTACCGTCGGAATTTTCGGGAGCGCAGAGCCCGACATCTGGTTTCCGTACGAATCTTCCGGCCCGTTCGCCGCCGCGTTTGTTCCGATGGACTGCCGGCCGTGTCACCGTCATGAGTGTCCGCTGGGTCACACCGATTGTCTCAACTTGCTCACGCCGGACGCCGTTGCGGACACGCTGCGCGTCGTCATGTCGGGCCGCGGGCTCGATTCGCCGGGGGAACGATGACGCTTTCGTCTCAGGATAATTTGATCGCCCTGCGGCTGCGCGCCCTTGGAGACGTATTGGCGACGCTCGACGCGCTGCGCGCGTTGAAAAATGCCGCTCCCGATCGCGAAATAACCTACGTGATCGATACGCATTACCATCCGCTGGTCGAGAACGAACCGTACATCGACCGTCTGCTGCCGTCGCCGCCGAAGGCCCGGGGGCTGCGAGGTCTGCGCGAGTACTTCCGCTACGTTCGTGATCTTCGCCGGCTGAAGGCGGGGGTGGTTCTCGATTTCCACTCCAACACGCGCAGCGCGTTTCTGACCTGGCTGTCGGGCGCAAAGATCCGGGTCGGCTACGACGTCAAGGTGCGCAAGGCAGCGTACAATGTCGTTGTGCCGCGGGGAGGCGCCGAAGCACTGAATTCAGCGGAGTCGGCGATGCGTATGGCCAGCCACGCAGGGGCCGCGCCCGATGGGCCGGCCGCGCTGCCCGAGATGATCGTGGACCCGTCCGCGATCGAGAGGGGGGCGGCGCTCCTCGCCGGTGCGGGTTTTTTGGAGGAGGACCTCGCCGCCGGCAGGGTGGTGGGATTCAACCCGGGAATCGACCGGGAGACGAGGAGCTGGCCGGTCGCGCATTTCGTGGAACTGGCCCGGACGCTGGTAGCGCGGGGCCGCGAGGTCGCCATCTTGTGGGGGCCCGGAGAGAAAGAAGTCGCCGAACGCATCGCCGCCCTGGCCGGCGACGGCGTTCGGGTGGGGCCGGATACGGCGCTGGCCGAGTTGCCCGGGCTGGTCAAAAACCTTAGCTTTCTGGTGACGACCGATTCCGGGCTCAAACACGTCGCCGTGCGCGTGCGCGTGCCCACCGTCACGATTGTCGGTTCCACCAGCCCGCGTGAATGGCACATCGGGACCGATCGTGACGGTTACCTGTGGAAGGAATATTCCTGTTCGCCGTGCCGGCTGAACGACTGTCCAATCGGAGCGCCTTGTCTGTCCGACATCCGGCCGGCGGAGGTGCTGGAGGAACTGCACCGGCTCGGCCTCGAAAACGACGGAGGGCAGGGTTGAAACTCGAAGACGTCGGCGTCATCATCACCAGCCGTAACGATTCCGCCACCGTGGCACAAAGTCTCGAGAGCGTCCGCGGTTTCGGCCCGACGGTGGTTGTGGACGGATTCAGTACGGACGGCACCCGCGAAATCGCGTGCGAGTTCGGCGCCGCCGTGTACGTGCGCCCGTTTCAGTCGGCGCGCGATCAGAAGAACTGGGCGCTGACGAGGATCGATACGACCTGGGTGCTGTCACTCGACGCTACCGAATCCGTAGACGACGATTTGCGGGACGCCATCGCGGCGGTCGAAGAAGAGGGAGTGTGCGGATTCGCCGTCCGGATCGACAACGAGTATCTCGGCCGGATCATGAAGAGCCCCGCCGCGTCGTTCGGGGACGTCCCGCGGTTGTTCGCGCGTGCCGGTAACGGGCACGTCGGCGCGCTGGACGGGGCCATCGTTCGCCGCGAGTTCCGCGACCTCCACCTGCACTTCGTGGCCATCAATCGTGACACGACGGTAGCGGCGCAATCCTACGTCGACTCGGGGGGGCGCCTCGCCGTGTTGCGCATGCTGGTGCAACCCGGGCTGCGGTTCTGGCGCTGGTATCTTGTGAAGGTCGGATTTCGCGACGGAGTACGAGGGCTCATGTACTGCCTGCTCGGTGCGTACGAGTGCTTTATCTTGTTCGCCAAGGCGTGGGAGTACCGGGGGCGGACGCGCCGACGGCGGGGGAAGGGCGGTGAGACGGGATGACCGGACAAGGCAGCGGTCTGCGCGCGCTGCGCGCGCTGATGGTCGATTCCGAGCGCACGTGGCGCGGCGGAGAGGGCCAGTTGCGCCTCCTCATCAAGGGTCTGCTGGACGAGGGCGTGGCCGTCGAGCTGGCGGCTCCTCGCGGCAGCGAGATCGAGAAGCGCACGCGGGAGTTCGATATCCCGTTTCACGCCGTTTCCATCGGCGGCGGCATGGACCTGGTCTCGGCGTGGCGGCTTCGCAGCGTGATCCGCGGGGGCCGCTACGACGTGGTTCATTCGCACGCTTCGCACGCCCACAGCATCGCGTTCATGGCGTGTGCCGCGCTCGCGCGCGACGCGCGACCGTTCCAGGTCGTCAGCCGTCGCGTCGATTTTGCCGTGGCGACCAACCGGCTGAGCGGAATGAAGTATCGTCACGGCGCCGATGTCTACCTGGCGATATCCAACGGCGTGCGCGACGTGTTGATCGAGAGCGGGATCGAGGGCGAGAGGATCCGTCTCGTTCCCAGTGGTATCGAACTGGAGAAGTTCGAACGCGTGCGCGACAACAGTTACGTCAAGGAAGAGTTAGGTATCGACGAGGATACCATGGTGGTCGGCAACGTGGCGGCACTCGCCCCGCACAAGTCGCAGCGCGACTTCATCGGCGCGGCGAAAATCCTTGCCGGACAATTCCCGAAGGCGCTCTTTCTCATCGTAGGGGAGGGCAAGCTGCGCGGAGAACTCGAGGCGCAGATCTCGGATGCCGGGTTGGGCCACCGCGTCATTCTGACGGGCTTTCGCGAAGACCCCCTCGAGATCCTCTCCACATTTACGTGTTTCGTCCTCTCGTCTTACCTCGAGGGGCTGGGAACGTCGGTGATGGACGCCCAGGCGATGGGGGTCCCCGTCGTTGCCACCCGCACGGGCGGCGTGCCCGACATCGTCGATGACGGCGTGACCGGGCTGCTCGTGCCGCCCCGGGATCCCGAGGCGCTCGCCGGGGCGATCGCGCGCCTGCTCCGTGCCCCCGACCTGAGGCAACAACTTGCAAAAACAGCACTTGTGCAATCGAGGGGATACGACTACCGTCAAACGGTGTATAAGACTCTGGATGCCTACCGTGAACTGGTATCCAGCCCGAGCGGGGGGCCCAACCGGGAGGGGGAAGGTGGAGCCCATTGAGTAGACGAAATCTGATCGCCGCGTTCGCGGCGGCCATCGCCGTGTCGATGTCCGGTACGGTGGTTCCCTCGAGCCAGGAATCCGGGGACGCGGCACCTGACACAGTACGTTTTCTTTACTACGACTCGCTCTACGCGGACGAGCTGCCCGACTCGAACGACGTCGACCTGATGCCGGAATACGTGGGATTCGGCGAGGGAGAAAAACTCGTATTTTCGGTCCAGTACGGGATCGTCAACGCGGGGGAAGCGTCCCTCGAAATCCGCAACATCGCGTTGATCGATTCGGCGGCCTGTTACCGGGTCGTCTCCAACGCGAGGACCAACAGCGTGTTCTCCGCCTTTTTCAAGGTCCGCGACCGGTTCGAATCGTACATCGACACGACCCACCTGTATTCGCTCCGCTACGAGAAACACATCCGGGAAGGGAAGTTCAAACGCGATGAAGTCGTCGAGTTCGACCAGCACAAACACGTGGCGAAGTACGCCGACCACGAGGTCCCGATCGCGCCCCGCACCCAGGACGTGCTGAGCGCGTTGTACTACGCGAGGACGCTGCCGCTCGAGGTGGGGCAGTCGATTTCGGTCGCCAACCATACCGACGGCAAGAACTACCCTCTCGTCATCAAGGTGATCGGCAAGGAGACGGTGACCGTCGATGCGGGGACGTTCGACTGCTTCGTCGTCGAACCCGTTCTGCGCGGGCCGGCGGTATTTACGCAGAAGGGCCGATTGACAGTGTGGCTGACCGATGATAGGTATAAGATGCCGGTGCTGATGAAGAGCAAGGTCGTCATCGGCTCGGTGTCGGCCGTGCTGAAAGAGTACAAACTGTCCGGCAAGTACGACCAATGAAAAACAAATTCGAAGAAACCGACCTCGGGCGGGTCAAACCGGTACCGATATCGGGACGGAAGTCCAAGATCACGGTAGACGATATCGTAGACCCGGCCGCCGTAATCGGGAAGGACGGCGTGATCGGCGCCGACGGCCTGCTCGCGATGATGCCCGGCATTCTCGCCGCCGAATCGCTCCGGAAACTCGTCGGTGCCATGCGCTCGGCCCAGGCCGACGGCCGTGAAATCATCTGGCTCATCGGCGCGCACACGATCAAGTGCGGGCTCTCGCTCTACCTCAACGCCCTCATCGACTCCGGGTTTATCACGACGGTTGCGACGACCGGGTCGTCGACAATCCACGACCTCGAACTGGCGTTCTTCGGGAAGACGTCGGAGTACGTCGAAGAAGAACTTCTCGCGGGACGATTCGGAATGGCCGCCGAAACCGCCGACCACTATTCCGCCGCGTGCAATTATGCGTGGGAAACGGGCCACGGGCTCGGCACGGGAGTAGGCGATTACATCGCGCAAAAAGACGCTCCGCACAAGGCGGTCAGCGTATTCCACCGGGCCGCCGAACAAGGTATCCCCGCGACGGTACACGTGTCGTTCGGTACAGATATCACCCACCAGCACCCGTCGTTTCCGGCGGCGCGCGCCGGCGAGCTGACAATGAAGGATTTCCGGATACTGACGCGACGTGTCGAGAACGCGTTCGACGGAGGCGTCATTATCGTGTTCGGCTCCGCCGTCATTCTCCCGGAGGTCTTTCTGAAGGCCGTTTCGATCAATTACAACCTGGGCCACCGCCCCTCCGGCGTCACCACGGCGAGCTTCGATATGCTGCCCCAGTACCGGGTCCGGGAAAACGTCCTGGGTCGCCCGTTCCAGGGCTCGGGCGAGTCGTACGCCATCACCGGGCACCACGAAATCATGCTGCCGCTGCTGTATCTGCTTCTCACCGGATGATCCACTAAGGAACGGACTTTGCAACGTGTGACAATCGGGTCGATCGTGAGCGACGTCTGTCATAAAGTGGGTCGGAACGTTCATAAATTGCTCAGTATACAGGAGGAAACAAACTATGTCTGACCCGAATTACCGTCCATCTCTCGGCCCCCTGCTGTGGCGTCAGTTCCTGGTCGGGCAGAGCTTCGGCGTGTTCTTCGCCGTGGTGTTGTTCTTCGTCGAAGCCGTGTGGTCCGGAGGGACGTCTCGTGGTCATTTCGGAGCGAGTACGACGACGGTTCTGGCGGTTTATACGGCGGTTGGTTGGGTGCTCGGTGCTGGTCTGGGGGTCTGTTCAGGGCTCGTTGGGGCGCTTTCGTCAAAATTGAAGCGTGCTGATGGTACGGTGCCTGGCGCCGGGCCGGTGTTGGGCTTTGTCTTTATGGCGCTGTTCATCATTCGCGCGGAGTCCGTGCAAGGTCTGAAGCAGTTGCCGTCAACGATGATGGTGTCTCTCGTGGCTGCCTTCCTGGCGTGGGTGGGGCTGGCGTACCTCGGCCGCCGGTTCCTGCTTCGCTTTGTCGCGGATGACCGTCGCGATTTCGCTCGAAACACGGCGGCGATTATCGCGTTTCTTGCGTTCGTCGTTCCCGCCGGTTTGACCCAGCTCGCGTCGTCGCGGCTACCCGAGCGGAAAGCGAATTCGGACAAATCCCCGAATATCGTTCTCGTCGTGGTGGACGCTTTGCGGCCCGATCATTTGTCGACTTACGGCTACCGCCGGGAGACGAGTCCCAACCTCGAAAAATTCGCCGAAAACGCAATCGTATTCAAAAACGCATACTCGCACGGGAACCGGACGATTCTTGCGATGCCGGCCCTTTTCACATCATTGTACCCCTCTTTCCATGGCGCCGTCGGCTTCCACGAATTGAATGTGCCGTTACCAGAGGACCGAACCACGATCGCGGAAGTTTGTCGTGATGCGGGATACAACACGGCGGGGTTGATGTCCAACCCGTATCTCAAGTCATCGTTTGGGATGACGAGGGGGTTCGACCGGGTGGAAGAATTCGACACCGGGCGTTTTCGCCTGAGTATCTACCGCGCGCTTGCCCGGATGGGAATTCTCGAGAAGCCGGCCCACACGACGCACGCCCCTGACGCGACCACGGTGACAAACGCGGGCATCGAATGGTTGCACCGGATCAACAACCGACCGTTTTTCCTTTTTGTCCACTACATGGATGTACACCATCCTTACGACCCCCCTTCGGAATACGAGAGGATGTTCAATTCGAACGGCAGTGAGATCGACAAGTCGATTCTGTTCGCGAAAACTGCGGCCATGGTCAGGAGGCCGCCACCGATCGATCTCCCGCGCGACGAGTTGACTCGATTGATCGACTTGTACGACGCGTGTATCAGGTACACGGACGACGAATTCGGCCGACTTCTCGATGAACTGGAATCGATGCACTTCGACCGCGAGACGCTGGTAATCTTCACATCTGATCATGGCGACGAGTTCCTGGAAAACGGATCGTTGTATCATACCAACTTGCTGATCGAATCGCTCATACGGGTCCCATTGGTCATCGGCCGTATCCCTCCCGCGGACGGCGGCGCCAGCGGACGTTTCTACGATGGAATGGCCAGGCACGTCGATATTCTTCCGACAATAGCGGAAGAAGTCGGCGGCGTTCTTCCGGAATTCGGACAGGGATCCAGCCTGGCGGGTATATTGACAGGGGACAGCGACTGGCAGGCAGGTTATTCGATCGCCGAAGGCGACTTCTGCACATCCATAAACAAGGGGTCGTGGAAAATGATGTATGTCGACACGGCCGGTACGTATCAACTGTTCAAACTCGACGAGGATCCACTCGGTCTGGTCGACGTTCGCGAACGATACCCGATGGAAGCCGAACGACTGAAGTCAATCCTCGACGAGTATCTTCAAAGTGCTGCGGAATTGCAGCAGGGTCGTGGCGTAGAACTTTCAGAAGATGCTTTGAAACGCCTCAGAGCGCTGGGATATATAGAGTAGCGACCCGGTTTTTGTCCGTGGGGATGGACGATCCCCGCTCGAGTCGCCGGGAGAAACGACCATGAGATTCGGAGCCATCCGACACAACCCCGCCGTGAGACGAACGACGGACCTGATATTGAAGGTCGTTCCCACCGCGGTGTTGGTCTCCGTCGCGGCGATTATGGCCGCGCAGCAAGCGATTGATCCCAGCCGCCGGGTGATAAAACTCTCCGTGTTGATGGGGCTGATGGCATTGATGCTGCGTTTCGACATGGCCTATTCCGTATACCTGTTTACGATTGTTTTTCCGTTCCCGAGCAGCGTGTCGATCGGCAGTACCAACTCTATTCTCATGACCATAATCCCGCTCATCTGGGCTATTCGCTCGTCGTCGACGAAGTCGAAGTTCATTGTTCACCGGACAAAAGTCGACTTTGCTATCGGGCTCTTCCTGCTGGTGTCCGTCCTGTCGCTGATCAACGTTGAGAATACGCTCGAACTGACGTCGGGGATTCGAATCCTGTGGCGGACGTTTGCGACCGTTGCCTACTTCTACATGATCGTGTTTTTTATAGACGACGAGAAGAAGATCGTGAGGCTCACCAAGGTGCTCTGCGCAGTCTGTGGTCTCGTGATGATAACGGCGGTGATAGAGCTCTTTGCCCCGGGCAGATCGATCATACCCGGGTGGATCGGATTCACGCCGACTGGCGGGGGAGGCGAGTTTTCACGCCGGATCGAGGGTATACGCGTCGGTGGAGCGTTCGGCTCTCACGGTGTACTCTCGGACTTCGGCACCCAGATGTTGTTCTTGATGATGTACCACATTTATCGGTCTCGCAACTACGCGGAGAAACTGTTCTGGGGTGGGGTCGCGGTGGTGACCGTCATCGCGCTGTTCTCGACTGCCAACCGGGGAGCATTTCTGGGATTCGTCGTGGGGTTGGCGTATTTTCTGTTTTTGTTCAGGAACCGGATGTCTTTGACACAAATAGTCGTCATATTGGCCGTCGTCGCCGGGATGTTTGCTCTGACAGAGACGTT
Organism: uncultured bacterium; assembly: GCA_965371015.1. GTDB lineage: Bacteria > Krumholzibacteriota > Krumholzibacteriia > WVZY01 > JAKEHA01 > CBDUWU01. The sequence continues at coordinate 24,541 of CBDUWU010000018.1, forward strand.
GCTTACGCGTTACACATATGCGACGTCGCTCTCCGCCAGACTCCTGTCGACAGAAATGAAGGGATTCGTCCCCGAAAACCGCGTCGGCACCTGGGAACCTGCGTTGAAGGGTGGCCTCGAACATCCACTTGTGGGACATGGTCCGTACTATCAAATCAGAAAGGGGGTCGAGCGACAGATGTGGCCGCACAACGCTTACATTTTCTATTTCTACACGATCGGATCGCTGGGCCTCCTCGCATTCCTTGCCGTGGTATTTGGCGTATGGAAGTATTCTCTGGCGTTCAAGCGGCCGGGGCTGTCCGGGACAACGCTGGGAGACATCAGCAAGATATTGCACGTGGTTCTTGTGGTGTTCCTGATTGAACAACTTCGAACGGATCATCAGCGGGATGATATCTACCCGTTTATCATGTGGATGTGGTTCGGATTGATAACGACGACTGCGCTCGTGATAGGGGATAAATATGGGGCGTCTTCAGGTGAAGGGGGTCGTGGGCGGCAGGGTGGTGTGGACGACGCGCCGGACGACGCGCCGGACAGCGCGCCGGAGGCCGCCGGGGATGGGGAAAACGGGCGAAAGAGGACGTTTCGGCGGTGGCGTGGGGGTCGCTTAAGGTCTTGACAAATACCGTTAAATACTGCTAGTATCATGGTATCCAAAAGGG
>CBDUWU010000019.1:0-25004 GCA_965371015.1 uncultured bacterium
CGGAGAGGACGACAGCGTCGCTCCCGCGGGGGCTTGCGTTCAGGCACGGGATCAAGCGAACATCCCTCCCCCCCGCGGCTATGAACTCGTCCTTCACGCCCATTCCGATTTCTTCGAGGGTTTCGAGGCAGTCCGACACGAAAGAGGGGCAGATCACCAGGAGATTTTTTATACCAGATTCGGCCAGACGGACCGCTTCGGCCACAGTGTACGGACGCAGCCAGGCATCTCTGCCGAGTCGGGATTGAAAAGAGATTGTGTACATGTCTTTCGGGATGCCCATTCGTTCGACGAACAAGTCCGTCGACCGATATACCTGGTGCCGGTAGCAGACAACGTGCGCGGATGAAGGCTTGTCGCAGCAATCGCCGGACTTGAGACAATGGCCGCCGGTCGGATCGGTTTTCTTGAGATGGCGCTCAGGCAGACCGTGATAACTCACCAGCAGGTGGTCGTACCCCTCGTCGAGGTGCTTCCGCGTGCTGTCGCACAAAGCGTCGATATAGGCAGCGTCGTCGTAAAACGGATTGACGAATTCGAGGGCCGCGTCGATCCCCAAGCGCCCGGCCACCTCTTTCGTCTCGACAACTGTACTTTCGACCGTCGACATGGCGTAATGAGGATACAGCGGAATCACACGGATCCTGTCGATGGCCGGATGCCTTTCGGTGAGGGATTTCAGCCCCGATTCGATCGACGGGTTTCCGCAGCGCATGGCCATTTCTACCGGATTTTCAATCCGATCCCGGAGCAAGTCCCGGACCCGCTGTGTGATGACGACGAGAGGAGATCCTTCACCCCACCAGATTTTACGGTAAGCGTGCGCCGTTCGCTTCGGCCGGAACGGAAGGATGAAGCCACTGACGATCATCTTGCGCACGGGCCACGGCGCGTCGATGACGTACTTGTCCATGAGAAACTGCCCGAGGTACCTCTTCACGTCGCCTACGGACGTCGAATCGGGTGACCCCAGATTGACGATAAGAATCCCGGTGTTCGGATTCATCCCTGTCCTATACAGTGTGTGAGAATTTCTGCTTCGAGTCCGGGTCGCATTCCGAAAGGTAACGGTCGAACGCCATCGCTATATTGCGAATAACGAGACGTCCGTCTTCGCTGACCTGCAGGCGGTCGTCGTGCAGGGTAACCAGGCCATCGGCTGTGAACTCCTGCAACTTCGCGAGCGAATCCCCGAAGTACGAGTCGAAATCGACTCCGAAGCGCTCTTTGACGTCGCTTTTCTTGACGCGGTTGTTGCACATAAGCTCCGTTATCACGTACCGCCTGAGTTTGTCGTCGTCGTCGAGCCGATGACCGATTTCCGTGGGCAGCATCCCCTTCTCCAACATCTCGCGGTACTCTGGAATAGATTTGACGCTTTGGGCGTACGCGCCGTCCAGCTGGCTGATCGCGGTGATCCCCATCGCGTAGATCTCGGTGCCCGCATTCGTCGTATACCCCTGGAAATTTCTGTGCAGTGACCCTTCATTCAGGGCCCGCGTGAGGTCGTCGTCGTGGCGCGCGAAGTGGTCCATGCCAATGTAGGCGTATCCTGCCTCGGTGAGACGCTCGATCACCATCTTGAGTATCTCGAGCCTCACTTCCGGCGCGGGCAGGGCGTCTTCGGGTATCAAACTCTGGTGTTTTTTCATCCAGGGCACGTGTGCATAATTGAACACAGCCATCCGATCGGCGTTGATATCGAGTACCTGGTCGAGCGTGCGGGAATAGCTGTCCAGCGTCTGGTACGGAAGTCCGTAGATGAGGTCGATGTTGACGGAGTCGAAACCCAACTCCCTGCTCTCGCTTACCACGCGCCGGTTCAGCTCCATCGGCTGAACGCGGTTGACGGCAACCTGGACTTTTTCGTCGAGATCCTGGACACCGAAACTGACTCGATTGAATCCCGTTTTTCTGATCGCCGGGAGATGTTCGGGGGTGAGATCCCGAGGATCGATCTCCATGCTGACTTCGGCGTCGTCCGCGAACTGGAAATGGTCCTTGATAAAACAGAACAGGTCGTCGATCTGCGCGGGAGAGAGATAGCTCGGAGTGCCGCCGCCCCAGTGGAATTGAACGACCTTGCGGTTGGAATTCACCATGCCGGCGACGAGCTCGATTTCGCGTTTCAACAATTCGACATATTCGGCGATCTTCGAGAGGTTGCTCGTGATGATCGTATTACACGCGCAAAAATAGCAGAGCGTGTTACAGAACGGGATATGGAAGTAGAGGGACAGATCGGACAGGTCGCCAGCCTTGTTGGTTTCTTCTATCTCGGTTCGATACTCCGCCGGTCCAAAGCGCGAGGAAAACTGCGGCGCCGTGGGATAACTCGTATAGCGCGGCCCCGGGCGCCCGTATTTCGTCAGTATATCGATGTCAACTTTCATTGTGTATTCCTTCCGGGCGCACTACAAAGACGAAAACGCCTTTTCCGCCGCGGCCACGGTTTTTTCGATTTCGGTGTCTCCATGGGCCGTCGAAATGAAACCGGCCTCGAATTGAGAGGGAGCCAGATAAACTCCCTGTTCCAGCATCGACCTGTGATACGCGGTGAACCTGTCGAGGTCCGACTTCGCCGCCGAATTCCAGTCGACGACGGGGGTGTCGGAGAAGAACATCCCGAACATGGTACCGACCCGGGCCGGCTGAACCGTGATTCCCGCCGACTTCGCCGCCGCAGTGAGTCCCTCGAGGAGACGTCCGCCAGTTGTTTCGAGAGATTCCCAGACGCCGGCTTCCCGGAGACGCGAGAGCGTTTCGATCCCCGCCGTCATGGCCAGCGGGTTACCCGAAAGCGTTCCGGCCTGATAGACGGGCCCCGCCGGCGCGATCATTTCCATGACATCCCGCCGGCCTCCGTAGGCCCCCACGGGTAACCCGCCACCGATCACCTTGCCCAGGGTCGTCAGGTCGGGAACGATGCCGAACAGGGTCTGCGCCCCGCCGGGATGCACGCGAAATCCCGTCATCACCTCGTCGAAAACGAGCAAGGCCCCGTCGGCGGCCGTCATATCCCGCAGTCCTTCGAGAAAACCGTGCGCCGGCGGAACCAGTCCCATGTTCCCCGCGACGGGCTCAACGATCACCGCGGCGATTTCGCCGGGGCACTCTTCAAATAACGCGCGCACGGAATCGAGGTTGTTATATTGAGCCGTCAACGTGTCGGCCACCGTCGCCGGAGGGACCCCCGGCGAATCGGGGAGTCCCAGCGTCGCCACGCCGGATCCCGCTTTGACGAGCAGCATGTCCGCGTGACCGTGGTAGTTGCCCTGGAACTTCACGATCTTCGACCGGCCGGTAAAGGCGCGCGCCAGCCTCAGAGCCGTCATCGTGGCTTCGGTTCCGGAGTTGACGAATCTCATCATCTCCATGTTCGGCATCATCGAGCCGATGATCCCCGCGAGTCGGGTTTCGAGTTCGCTCGGAGCGCCGAAACTTGTTCCCTTTGCCACGGCTTCCGTCAACGCCTTCACGACTCCCGGATGAGCGTGCCCGAGGATCAACGGTCCCCACGAAAGAACGTAGTCAATGTACCGTCCGCCGTCGACGTCGACCAGCCAGGCGCCCTCGCCGCGCTCGATAAAAAGTGGCTGACCGCCCACGGCCTTGAACGCCCGGACGGGCGAATCGACCCCGCCGGGCAGAATCTTTCTGGCTTCTTCGAATAGCAACTTTGATTTGTCGTTCGCTGACACTGTCATTCTCCTGTGTGATGATCTGGAAACAAGGCGCTGGCCGGCTACTTGCCCTGCGTGCGTTCCCTGACGTAGTCCGCCAGGCGTTTAACGTTATCCACGGGTGTCTGCGGCAGGATTCCGTGTCCCAGATTGAATATATGGCCGGGGCGTCCCGCCGCCCGGTCGAGGATGTCGTCGACCCGGCTCTTCAGCTGCTCCCACGTGCCCAGCAGCGCTATCGGATCGAGGTTGCCCTGGACGGCTTTGTCGTAGCCGACTTTTTCCCGGAACCAGTCGATCGGCATCCGCCAGTCGACGCCGATCACGTCTCCGCCGCACGCGGCGACTTCTTCGATGTAAGACGCCGTTCCGGTGCTGAAGTTAATCAGCGGGACGCCGGCTTCCGTCAACCGGCCCAGCAACCGGGTGTTGTAAGGCTTGACGTAACGCACGTAGTCCTGCACGCCGAGGGCCGAACCAGCCCACGAGTCGAACAACTGGAGCGCCGACGCGCCCGCATCGACCTGCGCGAGCATGTACGCGCACTGCACGTCGACCAGTTTGTTCATCAACCGGTCCCACGTTTCGGGGGCGGCGTACATCAACGATTTCACTTTCGAATATATCTTGGTGCCTCCCCCTTCAATCGCGTAACTGGCCAGGGTGAAGGGCGCGCCGGCAAAGCCGATGAGCGGTACGTTTCTCGTGGAGAGCTCCGCCGTCACCAGGCGGACCGCCTCCAGCGTTCCCGCCATTGACTCCTCCGGCGGCGGCGTCGCGAGCTTTTCGACGTCCTTTCCGGTCTGGACCGGGTTCTTTATTCTCGGCCCCAGCCCCTCGACGAACTCCAGGTCGAGCCCCATACCCATCAACGGAGGCAGGATGTCGGAAAATATTATCGCAGCATCGAAACCAAACTTGTCGATCGGTTGCAGTGTTACTTCCGCGGCGAGTTCGGCAGTATTGATCATCTCCAGCATCGAGTGTTTCGCCCGAAGCGCGCGATACTCGCTCATGTAACGGCCCGCCTGTCGCATCAGCCACACGGGAGTGTAAGAGGCGGGCTGGCGCCTGCACGCGCGCAGAAACGCGCCCGCCGTTTCCGGCCGGGAATCGCTTTGTGGCACGGCACTTTGACCATTGTTCGTCATCTGATAGTTCTCCGTTTCGTGCGGCCCGTTACTTCAACCAGTTGGCCGCGTCTTTGGCGTGATAAGTAATGATCAGGTCTGCGCCGGCCCTCTTGATCGCCGTCAGCACCTCCATGGCGGTCTTCTGTTCGTCTATCCAGCCGTTGGCCGCAGCGGCCTTGATCATCGAGTATTCGCCGCTCACGTTGTAAGCAACCATCGGGATTTCGGGAAACGCATCGCTCACGCGGCTGATCACATCGAGATACGCAAGCGCCGGTTTCACCATGAGAAAGTCGGCACCTTCCTCGACGTCGAGCGCCGATTCTTTCAATGCCTCGCGGACGTTGCCGGGGTCCATCTGGTGGGTCTTGCGGTCGCCGAATTTCGGCGCCCCGTCGGCGGCATCCCGAAACGGCCCGTAAAACCCGGAAGCATATTTTACCGCGTAGGACATGATCGGAATCTGGGAGAAGTCGTGTTCGTCGAGCGAATTCCGGATCGCTTCGACCATCCCGTCGATCATGCCGCTCGGCGCCACGATATCCGCCCCGACGGCGGCGTGGGATACGGCGACTCTGCCCAGGACGTCGAGCGTTTCATCGTTGAGGACGTATCCTTCTTCGAGGCCGCGGTGCAAGGGGGCGTCACCACTGTTGAGAATGCCGCAATGTCCGTGGTCGGTGTACTCGCAGAGGCATACGTCCGTCACTACCACGAGTTCGGGGACTGCCTTTTTGAGTTCCTTTACCGCCTGCTGCACGATGCCATCTTCGTCGAAATTCTCGACACCGACCGGGTCCTTCGAAGCCGGGATTCCGAACAGCATGACGGCCGGAATCCCCAGGCTCGCGATCGACTCGGCCTCAGCGGCGAGTTGATCGACGGACAACTGATCCACACCCGGCATGGAGGAAATCGGCTTCCGAACTCCGTTGCCGTGCGTGATGAACAGCGGGTAAATAAAGTCGTCCGTCGTCACCGTCGTTTCACGAACCATCGCGCGGATAGCCGGCGTACGACGCAACCGTCTCGGGCGATGAACGAGATTCGAATCGACGCGAGTTTTCAGCAACTCATCGACGATTCCGCGCTTATCCGTCATTTTTGTTCTCCTTGTTGAAATACCGGACGAGGGCGTCTATCAGGCCCTCCGTCGTATAAACCTCGGCGACGAGCGCGACGGGAATACCTGCTTCGCGGGCGGATTCGGCGGTCACCGGGCCGATGCAGGCGTAACGCATCGCCGTTAATAATTTCTCATTGTCTGAATTCTTTCGCAGGGCGGCTACAAAATTATAAACGGTCGACCCGCTGGTAAAAGTCACCATATCCACACCTCGTCGCAATTCCGCCACGGCGTCTTCGTCGATGTCCGCCGGTTCGTTGTCGTAGACGGCGACTTCGTCGACTCTGGCGCCCCTCTCAGAAAGAATACGGGGGAGGTCATTCCCCGCGATCCGGGCGCGCAGCAAACAGACGCGTTTTCCATCGACGTCGTTCATTTCGTGCGCAATCGCCTCGCCGGTGAATGTCGCCGGCACCAGATCGGGAGTGACGCCGCGGGATCGCAAAGCCGCATCGGTGGACGTTCCGACGGCGGCGATTTTTACCCGTTCCAGTATCGCCCCGTCAGCGCCGATCTTCTCGAGTGCACGCCAGAAGTACTCGACACCGTTTGCGCTCGTAAACACCGCCCAGTCGTACACATCCATCCCGGCTATCGTGCGGCGAAGCCGCAGGTCGTCTTCCACGGGAACAATGCGAATCGCAGGCACTACGACCGGCTCCGCTCCCAGCGCTTCCAGGCGCCGGCAAAACGATGCCGACCGCTCCAGCGCCCGCGTAACCACTATTCTCCTGCCCGCGAGCGGCGTTCCTTCGGGCTTCGCGATCGATTCGAGAATTGTGGCGGCGCCCCGCCCGATCGCGTCTTTCGCAACACGGCGCCCCAACTCCACCGGGTCGACCCCCTTACCCTCCACCCGGATCAGGTTTTTTCCGTCGGGCGATCCTACAACGGCTGTGATTTCGAGTTCATCCGAACCCGGGCCACCCGCCCGGCAGGCGTACGCTCCGACCGGAGCCGAACACCCGCCACCGAGCCCGGCAAGAAACTCGCGCTCGGCGGTCACGGCGGACCTGTCCCCGGGGTCGTTGATCGTGGACAACAAATCGAGAGCCACTGTATCGCCGGCCCGGCACTGGACCGCGAGAGCTCCCTGTCCCGGAGCCGGGAGCATCACGTCGAATTCGAAGTACTCCGTCACGTTTTCGGCGAGTCCCAGTCTCTCGAGTCCGGCGCGGGCCATCACGGTGGCGTGGTACTGCCCTTCGTGCACTTTGCGGATTCGCGTCTCGACGTTTCCCCGGATGGACCGGACGTCGAGGTCCGGCCTCACCGCCAGGATCTGCGCCTGCCGCCGGATGCTGCTCGTCCCGACGATCGCCCCCGCGGGCAGCGTCGTCAACGTCCAGCCTTCGCGCGCGACGAGGCAGTCCCCCGCTCCGGCCCGTGTTGAAATCGCCCCGAGCGTCAAACCCTCCGAGTCCTCGACGGGGAGGTCCTTGAGTGAATGTACCGCCGCGTCGATTTCCCCCCGGCGCAGGGCTTCTTCGAGTTCCTGGGTAAACAGCCCCTTGCCGCCAATTTCGGGCAGCGGCTTGTCCAGGGTCTTGTCGCCGCGAGTGGTAAAATGCCGCGTTTCGTATTCAACGCCGGCCCGCGCGGACTGGAGCATTTCGATCACGCGGTGAGTCTGCCAGAGGGCGAGTGCCGACGTCCGCGTGCCGACCACGAACCTTTTACTCATCGAGTTCAACTTTCGTTGTTCTCCGGGAGGTCGAACAAATGACGGACCGTCGTTGAGTAGTCCTTGTGGAGTCCAGCGCGAGCGCTACGCTTCAAGCGTACCGTGGGTGCGTGCAGAATCTTGTTTACGATCGCCCGTGACATATACTGAATGTGTTCCACCGTCTTGGGGTCGAGGTGCGGGATCTGCCGAAGGGTCCGCTCGAGCTCGAGTCGCCGAATCGTTTCGGCTTTGTCGCGAAGGTCGGTGATGACGGGCCTCATTGACAATTCACGAATTTCGATCTCACACTTGGCGGCTTCTTCCGCGATGATCGCCTCGACTTTGGGGATTTCTCTCTTGCGAGTTTCCAGAGATCTGTCGAGCGACACCTTGAGCGCGTCGGCGTCGACCAGGTGGACGCCGTCGAGGTCGGCCACGCCAGGGTCAACGTCACGCGGCACCGCGATGTCAACGATGACCATCTTACCGGGCCCTCTGCGCGCCAATACCTGCTGTACGAGATCAGTTCCAATCACCGGTTCGGTCGCCGCGGTGGATGTAATCACCACGTCCGCGCGAAACATCGCCTCGGACAGCTGGTCGAGAGGATAGATCCGGACGTTCCAGTGTCTCTTGAGGTGCTCGCCTTTTTCCGGCGAACGGTTGGCAACGCTGACATTCATGAGTTGCCGCGCGTGCAGCGCCCGCAGCGTGAGCATCCCCATTTCACCGAGGCCGACGACCAGGATATTCTTGTCTTTGAGATCCCCGAGTTTGTCCTGCGCGGTGGCTATCGCCGCCGAACTCATGCTCGCCGGATTCCGGCTGAACGTCGTTTCTGTCCGGCAGCGTTTCCCGGCATGGATCGCCGCCCTGAATAAGGCGTGAATGAACGGACCCGCCGCAATAGTTTCGAGCGAATTTTCGTAAGCGCCCGTAATCTGCCCCATGATCTGGGTCTCACCCAGCACCTGCGAGTCGAGCCCCACCGCCACCTGGCACAGATGGCTAACCGCTTCCATTCCCGTGTAATGATAAAAATGGCCGTTCAACCGACCGGGATCGACGTCATATACCACGCTGAGAAATTTGAGCAAAAGGCTCTCGGGATCTTTGGCTTCAGGATCCACGCACGCGTACAATTCCATCCGGTTGCAGGTGGCAAATACCGTCACCTCTACCAGCGGTACGAACGCTCCGTTCGCCGGGCGCCGGGCCATGGCCCTGCGGATGCGCGCGGGGCGGTCTCCGTTGGCGCTTCTGTCGCGGATCACATCACCGCTGGTGCGGCTCCTGGTGTGGTAGGGGCACCCGCCCGACGGTTCGCTCCCGTTGCCGCCCGCTTGTTCGTTATCCAGCGGTGAGTCTGGATACAACACGCGTTCGGGATCGACTACCGGCGAAGCGAACAATTCGCGTAATTCGACGGGTGCGGTTTTGTGGTTAAGTCCCAGCCAGTGGAACTGAGTCGTTGGCATCATGGACCTCGACTACGGACAATTCAAGATTATTGATCAACAAATTGATGGTGCTAATGCTTACAAAATAAAAGAATATGGACAAACTCGTCCATATCTATGTAAAACTATGCAATTGAGAATAATTTTACATAATCCACACGCCCAGTCAAGCGATTATTACAAAATACTCCGATATTTCTCTTAAAATATCCTATTGTTAACTGATCTATCTCAAACGACTTCCTGTCGAATGTAGAATATTTAAACATCTGATGATATTCTCTACATACTCGCTGGGGCTCAGTACCTGCTGATAACTAATGCGTTCGATGAAGATGTCCCCGGAGCATGTTGAACTATTCAACATTTGCTCGTCCAACCAACGGACGCCGCAACCGGACGGCCGCGGTGCCCGTTCACGTATCATGCTATCATAAAGAGAGTTACACAGCCCCGCTTCCGGCGGTAGCACGCGGCTTGATACTTGCGTTATGTGTTGTTAAAGAAATCATCACGCTGCGCAAAGCGCGGACGGAACAGGAGGACGAAACAGATGGTCGCATTGACGTTCATATTAGCCTTGTTAGCTACCCTGACGATCCAGGCGATCTGGAGCCGGGGTGGAGAACGTTCCCGGGAGCGTATGGTGGCACTCCCGGACCGCAAGCATGCCGACGCCAGCCGGACGCCTTCGGCGCCGGCGTTTCGTATTCCCGCCGGAGTATTGTTTTCGCCCGGACACTCCTGGTTGATCCTCCAGGAGAGCGGCGGATTTTCCGTGGGGATCGACGACCTGGCCCGGTCGCTGATCGGAGAGGTCGACGAAGTGGTGTCCCTCCGTTCGGGAGAGCACGTCAAAACCGGTGAGGAAATCGTCGCGCTGCGCCGCGGCCGTCGTCGCCTCGTCGTGTCGGCTCCGATTGACGGCATCGTCGAAGACGTCAACACGCACTATCCCGGGCACAACGTACCGGCCCACGATGATCCGCTTTCGAACGAGTGGCTCTGCCGGATCAGGCCGGACAGCACGGAATCTGTTTTCGGCGACATGCGCATCGGCGGCGCTGCCCTGAAGTGGTTCGACCGCGAAGTCGACCGCGTCAAGGTCCTGCTGACCACGTTGCGGCCACACAATGGACTCGTTGGACAAACCGCCCACGATGGCGGCGCTCCGGCCTGGGGACTTTCTGATCATCTGAACGATGAAGAATGGAGGCTGGTCCAGAAGAAAATTCTGCTATGATAGGGATTGGTCAACTAACAAGCCATCATCACCGTCCAATCTTGCGGGATACATGAAGACGCCGCTGCGTTACCTGAGTGTCAAGCTGTTCGTGCTCCTACTGTTCGTGATGCTGCTCATTTTCAGCATCCACACCTACATCGACATAAAAACCATTTCGACGAACCTCACCGACCTCGTGTACACGGAAGCCGGACGCGCCAGCGATCTGATCGTGAGGTCGACTCGCTACAGCATGCTCCTCAATCGCAAGGAAGACGTCCACCAGACGATCCACACGCTGGGCAGCGAACCCGGTTTCGTCGGCATCAACATATACAACAAGACCGGCGAAATCATATTTTCCACGGACTCATCGATCGTCGGCACCAAGGTCGACCTGCATGCCGAGGCGTGTATCATCTGCCACCAGTCGGACTCCCCCCTCGAGTCCGCGCCGGCTCAAAACCGGATGCGTGTATACGAGTCCGCAACCGTGGGGCCTGTTCTCGGGCTCATCAACCCGATCCGCAACGAGCCGGAGTGCTACAACGCCGCATGTCACGCCCACACCCCCGACCAGACCGTACTCGGGGTCCTCGACGTCAAGATGTCGCTCGCATCGGTACACGAGAGGGTCGCAAAAATCCGAACCGAATTCATCGCATCCTCATTGTTGATGATGATCGTCATCTCGTCGATATCCGGACTCTTTATTTATCGCGTGATCCGCAAGCCCATCTCAAAATTGAGCCAGGGGATGACCAGGATTTCGTCCGGGAACCTCGATGCCAGGATCGCCATCAATTCGAACGACGAAATCGGAGAGCTGGCGACGGCGTTCAACCAGATGGCGTCGGACCTGACAACAGCGAGAGGCGAACTCGAAGAGTGGGCGCTGACCCTGGAAGACCGGATCGAGGAAAAGACCAATGAACTGCAACAGGCACAGTCGCAGATAATTCAGATGGAAAAAATGGCTTCGCTGGGCAAGCTGTCCGCCAGCATCGCCCACGAGATCAACAACCCATTGTTCGGGATTCTGATGTATTCCAAACTCATCCTGCGGGAGATCAGCACGGAAACCCCCGAAACAGAGGATCGTGATTCCATCAAGAAATACCTGTGTGTGATACAGGAAGAATCGAGTCGCTGCGGCGATATCGTGAAAGGGCTGCTCGATTTCGCCCGACACACCGGAGGCGAATACGAACCGCAGCACTTGCATGACATCATCGACCGGACGCTCGTTCTCCTCGGCCACCATTTCGAGATGCAGCTCGTAACGGTCGAGCGCCAGTTCGAGGCGGCCGACGATAATCTTGTCTGCGACGCGCACCAGATCCAGCAGGCGATCATCGCACCCTGCATAAACGCAGTGGAAGCCATGCCCGGGGGCGGGTCGCTGACGATTCGTACCGCAGGCGACGGCGATCACATCGAGGTTCAGTTTGTCGACACGGGTCAGGGTATTCCGGAAGCGTCGATTGACAAAATCTTCGAACCGTTTTACACCACCAAGGAAGGCGACGCGGGACTCGGCCTCGGACTCGCAATCGTCTATGGAATCGTGCAGCGGCACAATGGGTCCGTCCGGGTTAATTCGCCGACCGGCGAGGGAACGACGCTCACCATAGCGCTTCCCCGGATTCACGTCGACCGGGACACGGGCGCTGTCGATGTCCCGTCGTGATCCGCGCCAACGAAGAGAACCGACAAAGTGAAGGTACTATAAACATGACTGATACCAACCCCGGCATACTCATCGTCGACGACGAACCCGCCGTTCGGAACGCTCTTCGGGAATGGTTTCGAAAGGACGGTTTCAACGCGGAATCTGCGGGTGACGGTCACGAAGCCCTCAAGATGATGGCAGACCGTTCGTGGGATATTTTTCTGCTCGATGTCAAAATGCCGAAAATGGACGGCATCGAACTACAACGTCGTATCATGGAGATCGAACCCCACGCGGTCGTCATCATGATCACGGCGTATGCCTCCGTGGACACCGCTGTGGAGGCGCTCAAACACGGCGCCTTCGATTATTTGACCAAGCCGATAGACCCCGATGATCTCAGCCGGATCGTTCGCAAAGCCGTGGAACACCAGAAGCTGAAAGCGGAAAACTACCAGCTTCGCAATCACATCAACGAGCTCGAATCGGAAAACATCCTTATCGGCGAAAGCTCATCGCTACGCGAAATTACCCGGCTCATAGATACAGTTTCCCAGAGTGACGTGACCGTTCTCATCCGCGGTGAGAGCGGTACGGGCAAGGAGCTGGTCGCCCGGATGACTCACAACCATAGCGCGCGCAGAAACCTCCCGCTGGTCCCCGTCAATTGTGGCGCCCTGACGGAGTCCCTCCTCGAAAGCGAACTCTTCGGGCACGAGAAAGGGGCGTTCACGGGGGCCGTATACCGCCACAAGGGAAAGCTCGAGATGGCAAACGGGGGCACGTTGTTTCTCGACGAAGTCGGCACGATCTCTCCCAAGACGCAGGTCGACCTCCTGCGGGTGCTGGAAACCAAGACCTTTTCGAGGCTGGGCGGCAACCAGGTCATATCGGTCGACTTTCGCGTGATGTGCGCGACGAACCAGAACCTCGAACAGATGGTCAACGACGGAGAATTCCGAAACGACCTTTATTACCGATTGAACGTGTTCGAAATCGTCGTTCCGCCCCTCAGGGATCGCCCCGACGACATTCCTCTCCTGGTCGGCCACTTCATAAAGAGATACGCCCGCAAGTTGAACAAACGCATCGACACCGTTTCCCCGGATGCCATGAAGGCGCTTTGTGCCCACACATGGCCCGGCAACGTGCGTGAACTGGCGAATGCGATCGAAAGGGCGTCGGTCTTGTGTCAGGGAAATCATATCCAGGCGTCTGATCTTCCCCTCCGCATGAATGAGCCGCCGGCGATACCGAAGCAGAGTTCGCTCGACGATGTGGAGAAGTCACACATCGAACGGGTCCTCGGCGATCAGAATTGGAACATCACCCGCTCCGCCGCGATCCTCGGCATCGACAGGGTCACTTTGTACAACAAAATCAAGAAGTACGGGCTTCAGAAACCCTGATCGTCGATGTTTTCCGTCCCGGTATTCATCGCCCCCATCAACCGGCCGCCCGCAGAAGCCATCAAAGCCGTGCGGGAGGAAATGATCGAACGCCTCCGCTGCGAGGTGTCGCTCGTCCAGATAACTCCGGACCTCGGCCTTGCGTACAATTCCCGGCGCCGGCAATACGACTCGACCCTCCTGCTCGAGCAGATGCGATCGGTCGTGCCGGACGGCCAATCCAGGATCATCGGCATTACGGACATTGATCTGTTCATCCCGGTGCTGACGTTCGTCTTCGGTGAAGCACAACTCGACGGCCGTCTCGCCGTGGTTTCCACACATCGCCTCGACAACCGGCGCTACGGGTTACCCGGCAACGAACTTGCGCTCAGAGAACGCCTCCTCAAGGAGTGTCTGCACGAACTCGGTCACACCTCCGGCCTGTTACACTGTCCGGATTACCGCTGCGTGATGCACGGAACGAACACGGTCTCCGAAGTAGATCTCAAGGCCCCGGACTATTGCCGGCATTGCCGTCGCTCGCTCGACGCTTGATTCCCTCCGAAACCGTCACCGTATATACACTTGTTATTCCCGCCAGATGCCTTAAGATTCACACCATGCGTACTCAGAGAATCAGGGTGGGAACGGGTCGAAACGCATCGACACTATTCCTGGCGACCGGGCTGTTGCTGTCCTGTATTTTTTTCTGCACGACAAACCTCCAGGGGACGGACCTGGGCCTTCTCTTTCGTCCCCCCCCCAGGCCGTGCAATGAATGTCACACCTCCGACGGCGCCCTGCGGGACAATATTTCCGGCTGTTATGAATGTCACGGCGGGAACAAATTCACGCGCAAGTACGTGCATGCGGCGATCGACAACGGCTGCAACACATGTCACGACGTGCACAACAGAAATATCCTTGAATTGAGCGGCCCGACCGTCAGCGAACTCTGCGCGTCGTGTCACGAGGAGGCCGATACCCACGCGCACCCTACCGGATCCGAGTACAACGACCCGAGAACGGGACGACCGTTGACGTGCGTCAGCTGCCACGAGCCCCACTCATCGGACTATGTCTTCATGTTGACTCACGATGTGCGGAAGGATTTCTGCGTCCAGTGCCACTCGTCGGGAGCGACAGGGTCGCCCCCGGGCGGTTGACCTTCGGTGGCCTGTCAGTTTGCTCCGTAACGGTTCCGCAGAGACCGGGCGCGAAATACCAGTGCGGACAACAGCGTAAAGGCCGCCACTCCCCCGAGAATGGCCGCCATCCGGCCCCCGGACAACCCGGCCGCCTGCCTCGCGGCGTAGAGTTCGATCAGCGACCGGACCCACTCGAGAGTGCCGAGGACCAGGAACAACTGGACCGCCAACGCGGTCCAGCGGCTCCTCACCAGCAGGACGAGCGGTACCAGGACACATATCACCGTCAAGGGCAGCAGTCCCGCCCTCATGAAATGCGCCCCGAGCACCAGGCAGCTGAGCATCACGGGCAATAATCGAAGGAAGTTCATCTACAAAATATACGGCATCATCGGACCCGTCCTCAAGAGCCACTCCTGACAAATTCGATATTGTGACATTTTTCACAATGTGATATCCTCCCGGTGTCACTCATTTTTCCATCATTTGCCCGTGTCACGCAACACCGCACTATCGGGAGGAAGCCTATCGTGGCAACCAAATCAATACCAATCACATACGAGGGTGAGGGGGACCTGTTCCGGGCCCCGGATCCCGAAGGATTCCGGCAGTGGAATCGCCAGAAATCGACAAAACTCGTCAATAAACTCATGTCTGAAACCGAAGCGATCGACCGCTTCGTCAAGGACGGGGACTATCTGGGCTTCGAGCTCTACGGTACGGTGAGGTGCCCGATTTCCCTGGCCCGGGCTCTGGTCCGTTCTGGAAAAACCAATTTCTGCGTGGCCGGTCAAGGCGTACACGAGCTCGACCTCCTCTTCGCCGCCGACCGCATCAAGGAACTCGACTTCTGCTATATCGGGCTCGAAGTATACGGCGTCGACGCCAATGTCCGCCGGGCCGTAGAGAGCGGCAAGGTCGAGCGCGTCACCGAGTGGAGTAACGCGGCCATCACCTGGCGGTTCAAGGCTGCCGCCATGGGGGTTCCCTTCCTGCCGGCCAGGTCGATGCTCGGTACCGACACCCTCAAGCGCAGCGCCGCCAAGGTGATCGAGTGCCCATTCACCGGCGGAAAGTATGCGCTCGTTCCCGCCCTCAACCTCGACGTTGGTTTCATTCACGTGGCGCGCTCCGACGAATTCGGCAACTGCCAGATCGACGGAATCAGCGGATTCGCCCACGAGATGTCGCGAGCGAGCCGCCACGTCATCGTCAGCGCCGAAGAGATCGTCCCGTCGGATTATATCCGCAAGCAGCCGGACCGCACCATCATCCCCTACTATCTCGTCGATGCCGTCGTACACGCGCCCTACGGTTCATGGCCCGGCGAGATGGCGGGCTACTACGAACGCGACGAACCGCACTACCGCGAATACATCGAACTCCAGAAAACAGCCGAAGGCATGGCGACGTACATGAATGACTGGGTGTACGAAGTCCCCAGCCATTCGGCGCTGATCGAGAAGGTGGGCAGGGACCGCCTCCAACGCCTCAACATGAGAGGAGGCTGGTTATGAGCCGGGATTACAGCGCGTCCGAGCTCCTCGTCTGCCTCGCATCGCGAGTCATGGAGGACGGTGCCACGGCGTTCATCGGCACCGGAATCCCGATGCTGGCGGCCAGCCTCGCGCAGAACATGCACGCACCCAATCTGGTCGCCGTGTTCGAATTCGGCGGCACCGGGGCGATCCTCGAAAAGTTGCCGCTCGCCGTCGGCGACATGCGCACTTTCAACAAGGCGGTTCACGCTTCCGGAATCTGCGACACGATGGAGACTTCCCAGCGCGGCTTCATCGAATACGGTTTCCTCGGCGGCGCACAGATCGACGCCCGGGGAAACCTCAATTCGACTTGCATCGGCGACGTCGCCAACCCGAAGGTCCGCCTCCCCGGCAGCGGCGGCGGAAACGACGTCGGCAGCTGCTGCTGGCGTCTCATTGCAATCATGACCCACGACAAGCGCCGCTTCGTCGAGAAACTCGATTTTTTGACCACGCCCGGATTTCTTACGGGCCCCGGCGCCCGCGAAGAAGCGGGCCTGCCGGCGGGCACGGGCCCCTACCGCGTGGTCACCAGCCTCGCGCTATTGGGATTCGACGACGAGACCAGACGCATGAAGCTCTTGTCCGTCAACCCCGGTGTGACCGTCGAGCAGGTGATCGAGAATACCGGCTTCGACCTCCTCGTCGCGGATGAGGTAACGGAGAACGCACCCCCGTCTCCGGAGGAACTCGACATTCTGAGAACCCGGGTCGACCCCGACGGGCTCTATAGTTAGATCAGTACCGCCCGCCGGGATCAGATCCCGGCGGGCGGCCACAAGCCTAATTCCCGCTAATATACAGTGTTACGCCGACTTATACGGTTACCGGCGACAAGCTTGTGACCGTGTTCCGGAATTGCTATATTTCATGTAGTTTACAGGTCCTTATGAGAACACTTGTCACAACGATAATCCTGGCCCTGGTGTACCTTTCCGCGCCGGCCTTTGCCCTGCCCCCGGACGGCGCGCTGGTCCGTATCGACTCGCCGCCACCCGGCGCCGCCGCCAGCCTGCTCGAAGAGGGCGTGGTAGTGGTTCGCGACGCGGGCTGGTATCTCGTGGCCGTCGCCGGCCCCGGCGATATCGCCGTCCTGGAGCGTCTCGGCTGGCGGTACCAAGTCCTCGACGACTCCGTCGCGGGGAAGGTCTATTACACCATCACCCGCCCCCTGGAGGCTCCCGCACCGTTCCCCACGGGGGATATCCGGCTGCTCTACAGCACACCGTTATCGGCGGTCGTAGAGGGCGACGCCGACACCGGCGATCTTCTCTCCCGCGCCGGCTTCGACGTACAGCGCGTCTACATGCGCCCCGTCGTTCCCTCCACCGGACGCGCTCCCATACCCGCGACCCGTGTCGCGGCCGAGCCCGACTCCTTGATCCAGGAAATCGTCGATTCCGTATCCGGCCCGGTAATAGACGGATATGTGCAGCGTCTCCAGGACTTCATCACCCGATGGGCCCGTCACGACAGCTGCCAGGCGGCTGCCGACTGGATCAAGGCCGAGTTCGAGTCCTTCGGGCTCGACAGCGTGTACTTTCAACACTTCGACGATTTTCTCAAAGACAACGTCGTGGCGGTACTCCCGGGAAAGATGAACCCCGGGCAGATCATCGTGATCGGGGGGCACTACGATTCGACGAGCAATGACGCCTACATAGCGCCCGGCGCCGACGACAACGCGTCGGGCACCGCCTGCGTCCTGCAGTGCGCCCGAATCCTCAGCGGGTACGAGTTCGACCGCACGATCGTGTTCGTCGCCTTCGGCGCGGAAGAGCAGGGGCTGGCGGGCAGCGAATATTTTGCCGCACTCGCTGCTCTCGAAGGCGACGACATCGTGGCGATGGTGAACGTGGACATGCTCGGCTACCTCGCACCCGGCGACACTCTCGACGTCGACGTCATCTCAAACGCCCCCTCCCAGTGGTTGCGCGATCGCGCGCTGATGGCGGCGGCCACCTACGTACCGGGAACGCCGGCCGTGGCCGGGTCGCTGATAGGCGCCGGCAGCGACCACATGTCATTCTGGGACGCGGGCTACGACGCCATCATGCTCTGGGAGGACAGCGACGAACACAGCCCGTACATTCACACGTGGGCGGACTCGATCGGGACGAGTTACAACACCCCGTTTCTAGCGGAACAGTCGACGCGCATGGTCGCCGCGCTCATCGCCGACCTCGCCGGACCCGTCGACGTGGCCGTCCCGGCCGGGACACCCCCACCGCTGCCGGTTGTTCTCGAACAGAATGTCCCCAACCCGTTCAACCCGACGACGCGGATTCGCTTTCACGTTTCCGACGTCGGGGTACGGGCCACGGTGACTGTATATGACGTCGCCGGCCGTGAAGTGGTTTCCCTCTTCGATGAAGACAACGTGACGGGGTCGAGAACCGTGTGGTGGAACGGGCTGCAGAACGACGGAAGGCCAGCCGCCAGCGGTGTTTATTTCTACCGCCTGACAGCCGGCCCGTCTGTGGTCACCCGGAAAATGGTCCTCGTGCGTTGAGGACGCGTTACCTCCGGGTCATTCCTTCGATTTGATCATCGTCAAAATCATTTTGAACCGCGACGCCGCTTCGAGGGCGTGCGGAACGTCCGCCGGCATCAACACCGCCGAGCCGGCGCCGACACTGTGATCGTCGCCGCCGATGGTTATCGACGCTTCCCCCTCGATGACGTGCACCAGCGCGTCGAACGGCGTCGTGTGCTCGCTCAGGCCTTCGCCGGCGTCGAACGCAAACAGGGTAACGTTGCCCGTCGCCTTCTTGACCAGAACACGGCTGACCACCGCACCTTCCTGGTATTCGATCGAGGCGGCGAGATCATCCACATTGACTTTCATCTATCCTCCCGTCAGCACTGTTACTTCTTGAACATTCTGTTGGTCGTGAAGCTGATCGCGCTTTCAGGGCAAGTGTTGAGACACCTGCCGCACGCGTGGCAGTCCGGTCGCCATTTGTGACCGTCGACGATGGGCCCCATGGCCGGACACGGCGCCTTTTCCGTACACTCGTAGCACGTGGTGCACTTGTCGGGGTCGACCTCGATCCGCGTCAGCGATACCCGCTCGAGCAACCACGTCAAAAGCCCCATCGGACAGAAAAGGTAACAGAACGGACGAAAAATGAACAGGGCGACGATCATCACGACAAAAAAGATGACCATCTCCAGCACGGGGAATGTCCAGTGGAGCGCATGAAACGGGCTGACGTAATTAAATATGTCCTTGCCGACGGCAAACGTCAGCGCAATAAACGCGAAAAAGAACACGGCGCGAAGCGTATTGGTGAACCTGAAAGGCAACTTGAATCTGAAGCGCTTCGGAACCGGCGCCAGATGGACGAATTCCTGCAACGCACCGATCGGGCACACCCAGCCGCAGAACGACTTGTTCCCCAAGAGACTCATGATAGCAACGGAAAACAGGATCGCCGAAAAAACGATCGGGATGCCCCTGCCCGCGTTGACGAAGGCGAACGGCTTGGTCATCGCGCAGACCGGGCTGGGGTGCATCCCCATTCCCCTGGCGAATTCTCCGAGCGGCAGAACGTATAAAACGCCGAAGACAAAAAAGATCAATGGCAACGCGAGGTTTCTGAATGTCTCGATGGGCCTGACTTTCATCAGCGCCATAACTCCCATCAGGCCAAAGAGCGCGCCTACCCATACGCGCGGCAACAACAGGATGTCGATAAACCCCATCTTGTCTCGCGGGCTGTCTTCGTCCGCCCACAGGTGGCCGGCGATGAGCAGCAGCAATGAAAGGGTCAATAGCGCGAGGCGGGCAATGAGCCAGAGGGTCGAACGGTGGTTTGACAACATGGCGTTCACCTTCATGCGCCAGCGAGACCTGCGGCTCCCGCCAGACGTCCGCTTAAAAGTTAAGAAATAGCTGACGCGTCAACTGGTGAATATATTCGCATCTTAGGAGGAAAACAAAAGATTCGTCAATCCGATTCAGACGCGGAAGGCGCAAGAACTTCGTCTACGACGGACAGGAGTTCGGCGCGCCGAAATGGCTTGGGCAGGGTTCTGGTTGCGCCAAGATACTGTGATGAAGTAAGATACAAGTCCGGGGGACATTTCCCTCCCCCCGAGATGGCGACGATCGGGACTTCCGGCCTCTCGGCCCTGAGCCTCGTGATCAGCTCGATCCCGTCCGTTCCGGGCATGAGGATATCCGTAATGACCAGGTCGGGCGACTCCCTGACGAACAGTTCGTACCCGGTTGACGCATTGGACGCGTCGATCACCTTGTGACCGCCGGCTTCGAGCATTCTTTTTACCATTACCCGGTATTGTTCGTCGTCATCGATTACCAGTAGTTTCGGCAACTCACATCGTCCTTTTGTTCAGGCGGCAATTTGGGCTATCCTCTATTGAAACTGTCACATAACCGCCAGGGAGCAAAGAAATGAACGTCAATCTGGACCAGTCCGTCCTCGTCGATGCCGGCGCGTCGCCGGATCAGGCCGAAACTATATGGAGCAAACTGCAGGCCATTCCGGTCGATTCATCACCGGCCGATGCCTGGGCCGCGCTTTCCGGTTCTGTTCTGCGCCCCGATGTGCCCTTTTCCGTGCACCAGCTGCTTTTCGGCGAGGTGTACTCGGACTGGGACCACTCTCAGGGCCCGCCTCCGGCCTGGCGACCGTCGCCGGAGACAATTGCGCAATCCAACATCACTGCTTTTTGCAAGAGAACCGGGAACGCCTCATTCGGGGATCTGCGGGTGTGGTCGGTCCACAACCGCGGAGAGTTCTGGGGACAAGTTATCGATGCCCTCGATATCTGCTTTGACCGGCCGCCCGACACGATCCTCGACGATTCCGGCGGCCCCGAAAACGCGCGCTGGCTTTGCGGCGCAACGATGAACATCGCCGACAGCTGCTTCACCGCCCCACCCGACCGGGCGGCAATCGTGTCGGAGGCCGAGGGGGGCGTTGTCCAGACCCTGACCTACGGAGAGCTGGACAGGCTCTCGAACCGTGTTGCGAATTCGCTGCGCTCACTCGGCCTGGAAAAGGGCGCCGCCGTCGCCGTCGACATGCCGATGACGGTCGAAGCCGTTGCGTCTTATCTCGGCATCGTCAAAGCGGGCTGCGTGGTAGTATCGATCGCAGACAGTTTCGCGGCACACGAAATCGAAACCCGGCTTCGCATTTCGGACGCCCGCGCCGTCGTGACCCAGGACGTCGTCTTTCGCGCCGGAAAAACGCTGGCCATGTACCAGAAGGTGGTGGACGCGGGCGCGAAGATGGTTATCGTCGTCCCGGCCGTCGACGGTGACCGCAATGTCGACGAACTAGACCTCCGTACCGGGGACCATTGGTGGGACGATTTTCTTTGCGATAACGACGCGTTCGATTCCGTCGCCTGCGACCCGGACGACACCACCAATATTCTTTTTTCATCGGGGACGACGGGGGAACCCAAGGCGATCCCGTGGACGCATACCACACCACTGAAGTGTGCTATGGACGGGTACCTCCACCATGACATCCACCACGGTGACGTCGTGGCCTGGCCCACCAATCTGGGATGGATGATGGGCCCGTGGCTCATCTACGCGAGCCTGATCAACCAGTCCACCATGGCGCTTTACTACGGATCGCCCGCGTCCCGGGAGTTCTGCGAGTTCGTTCAGAAAACCGGCGTCACCATGCTCGGACTGGTACCGGCGATCGTTCGCGCGTGGAAAGCCACCGAGGCGGCATACGGGCTGGACTGGAGCCGGATCAGGACATTCAGTTCGACCGGCGAACCGTCCAACCCGGGAGATTACCTGTTCCTGATGTCGCTGGCCGGATACCGCCCCGTGATCGAATACTGCGGTGGCACCGAAATCGGAGGGGGCTACATCAGCGGCACCGTCGTACAGGACGCCTCCCCCTCGACTTTTACCACCCCGGCCTTCGGGCTCGACTTCGTCATCCTCGACAAAAACTCGGAACCGGTCGACATCGGGGAGCTCTTCCTCGTGCCGCCGTCCGTCGGTCTGTCGTCCCGGCTCCTGAACCGCGATCACCACGAAGTATACTTCGTGGGAACCCCGCCGGGCCCGAATGGCGAGATCCTGAGGCGCCACGGCGATGAAAAGCAGGAGCTCCCGGGCGGCTACTACCGGGCCCTCGGCCGCGCCGACGACACGATGAATCTCGCCGGCATCAAGGTCAGCTCCGCAGAAATCGAGGATGTGGTGGGAAGGGCGCAGGGCGTCGAAGAAACGGCCGCGATCGCCGTCTCCCCCCCCGGGGGCGGACCCAGCCAGCTCGTCGTGTACGCGGTACCCGAGGCCGGCGCCACCCTCGACCGCTTCGGACTGCGCATGACGATGCAACGCGCGATCTCCGACGGGTTGAACCCGCTGTTCAAGGTCCACGACGTCGTCGTGATCGAAGCGCTCCCGCGCACCGCGTCGAACAAGGTAATGAGACGCGTGTTGCGCAGGGATTACGAAGAATCAAAAAAAACCGGTTGAGAGCGCACGTTACCGGCGAAGGACGAGTTCGACGAGTTCGTGGCGCTGTACGGGCCCGTCCCCGTGGCGGTGCGCCGGTCCCGGTCCCTCGCGGTGATGGACGGTCTCGAACCCGGGAAACAACTCGACCGCTTCGCCGGCCGCGAGGAATGTCCGGACAATTCCCGAGGGATCCTGAAACGAATTCCTGCCGATGCGGCGCCAGGTCGCCGAACAATGCTCGTACGAAGGATCGGCGCCGGTGAAGGCGGTAACGAAAACGACGGTGCCCGCGTCGCTCCACCCCGTTACTTTATCGACCAATGAACCTATTTCGGGCCGGGTGAGCAGCGGGATCAGTCCGAAGAGACAGATCGCTCCATAAGCCCTTCGGCCGGTGGCCGGTTCGAATTCTCCGAAGCCGATTTTCGACACCCGTATCGCCAGCGCTTTGCGACGGGCAGCCTCCGCCGTCGCGAGGACGGCTTCGGCCGACGGGTCGAGCGCATCCACTTCGAAACCCGACTCCGCCAGGTACACTGCGTTTCTTCCCTGACCGGCCCCCACATCGAGCACCGGGCGCCCGGGGTCGAGGATTCCCCTGAACTCGACGAGAAGCTCTTCAGGACCGTCACCGAAGTAGCGGTCCGAGTGCCGGTACGCGGCATCGAATGGATCGTCGTGATTATCCACGACAGGATAGTAGCCCGCCGGACTTCGCCCGTCAATACACCCGATCGGTTAACCCCTTTTTTCAAGGCAGCTTGACACGCGCATCCAGCGTCGAATACACTTGGACGGAGCACCGCTGACAGCTTGATAAACCACCGAGACACGACAGGACAAGAGATGGACAAATTTCTCGAAGAATGCTCCCGGGCCGTCTTGAAAGGCGATCGCGACAGCGCCGTCGAACTGGCCAGACGAACGGCCGCCGGCGAATACGACGTCATGAAGGCGATCGAAAAGGGTTTCTCAGCCGGTATCCGCTCCGCCGGTGAACTGTGGGAGCAGGGCGAATATTTCCTGCCGGAACTCGCTTTCAGCGCGGAGGTAATGAAAGCGGCGATGGAAGTACTCGAACCGGCGCTGGCGTCGTCCGGAGCACGCGACGTCGACCAGCGAACGGTTGTGATCGGCACCGTCAAGGGTGACATCCACGATATCGGCAAGTCACTCGTCTCGACGATGCTCTCGGCAAGCGGGTTCAATGTAATCGACCTGGGCGCCGACGTCCCCTACCAGAGTTTCGTGGACGCCGTCGGCGAGAGCGGCGCGCGACTCGTGTGCATGTCGGCGCTTCTCACCACCACCATGACGGGCCAGAGACGCGTCGTGGAGATGCTCGACAAATCGGGCCTGAGCGACGGTGCGCGCGTTCTCGTCGGCGGAGCCCCGACGAGTCCTGTGTGGGCTTCGCAGATCGGCGCCGACGCGTACGCGTCCGACGCCGTCGACGCCGTCCGGGTGGCGACCCGGCTCATGGACGAATAAGATGAATACCGACGGCGAATTTCTCCAACGGATCCGGCAAGGCCGTCTGTTGTTCGACGGAGGGATGGGTTCGATGCTGATCGCCCGGGGACTGGAACCCGGGACGGCGCCCGAAGGATGGAACCTGTCGCGGCCCGGGGACGTGCGTGATATCCACGCCGCGTATTTCGACGCCGGAGCCGAAGTCGTCACCGCCAATACGTTCGGCGCCACGCCGTCCCGGCTCGACGGCTACGGATTCGCCGACACCGGCCGCATCAACAACTCGGCGATCACGCTTGCGCGTGACGCGGCCCGCGATTGTGCCGGCGGTTTCCGGCGATTCGTCGCGCTTTCCGCCGGCCCCACCGGTATGATGCTCCCGCCGGTGGGCACCGCGACACAGGAAGAAATCGAGGCCGAGTTCGACGGACAACTCGGGAGCGTCGAAGAGTCCGTCGACCTGGTCCTCGGCGAAACTTTTTTTGACGTCCGCGAAGCGCTGGCCGCACTGGGCGCGGCACGCCGCGCGTGGCCAGAGCGGACCACGCCCGTGGGCATAGGCCTTACATTCAACAAGACGCCGCGCGGTTTTTTCACGGTAATGGGTGACGCCGCCCGCGACGCGGTCGGCAAACTCGAAGCGGCGGGCGCCGATTTCATCGCCGTCAACTGTTCGATCACCAGCCCCGTGATGGTCGAACTGGCCGCCGACTTGAGGACGTGGACCCGATTGCCGGTGCTCATGCAACCCAACGCGGGTGACCCCGCCCTGGTCGACGGCAGGCCGGTTTACACGCAGCTCCCCGAGGCGTTTGCCGCGGACACCGCCCGTATAGCGGCGGCGGGTATCGAAGCCGTCGGCGGGTGCTGCGGAACGACACCGGAGTTTATCCGCGCGGCGCGCGCGGCGCTCGACGCCGACGATCGATAACAGGAACACCACATCACAGTGGAGGAATGATGGACTCAATAACACGCTTGTACGATAGCGAGATAACGAGAGACCCGGCCGAAGTC
>CBDUWU010000020.1:0-24850 GCA_965371015.1 uncultured bacterium
GTCCTCGCCCTTGCCGCTGCCGAGCAATGCGGCTCGCTCAGTTCTGGCCCGCTGGTAGTCGCCTCGAAGCGAATCGAGGAGCAGGCTTCCCAGCAACTCCGACGAGGCGATGTTGCTCGGATCGTCGTCGGGAACGGAGGCCAATACGGCACTACGCGGCAATCCCCGGATCGACCTCCAGTCCACCCCGTCGTAACGAAAGACCCGGCCATAACTCGCCCCCGCATAAACCTCGGTTGGTCCGTTCCCCCAGAGCGAGTAGAATCCGGGATCGTATCCCACGGCCACCCGGTCCCACGAGTTCCCGTCGAAGTGGGACATGCCATCATAACCCGCGGCATATACATCGCTCGGACCACTCCCCCACACGCAGTAGTAGTCGAACGGCGGGACCTCGTTCATCTCCGTTAATTCAGAGCCATCGAATTGTAGAATCTGACGGCCCGAGCCGACAAAAAATATATCAGCTGCGGACGATCCCCAGACGCCGTAACCAACGTATCCTTCGGCACCTGGCAATGAGACCGTCGAGTCACCGTCGAAATGATAAATCCCTCCATCGGACACGAAGTACGCGTCGTCCGGAGACGATCCCCAGGCATCATGGAATATTGTGCCAGGCCGTCTGAAGATTTCCGTCCACGACACGCCGTCGAAGAGCCGGATTGCGTCCCGGCCGACCACAAACAGGTCTCCCGAGGCGAACCCCCACAAGCCGTGTCCACCCGGCCCGACCTCCGACCACCGTGCGCCGTCGAAGTGATTCAGCGCGCTTTCCGTAACCACGTAGATATCGTCCGGCGCTCCTCCCCATATGTCGTATACAGGACTGGGGAAAACGGCGAAACCCTGGTCCCACGTCGAGCCATCGTAGCGTGATACCATTCCATCGAGGCTCGCCGTCAGAATGGTTCCGTCGTTGAACCCCCACAAGCTATAGAAGTTTGTCCCCAGGTCGGCATCTCTCGTCACAAGCGGCCGCCAATACCCCGCGTTGGATTCGGGAGACAGCGACAGCGGCTTTTGATCACAGGAAGAAAGGAATAGAGCAAGAAACGACGCGACCGGCAGTAGAAACCGGCGAGTGAGTAAGTGACTAACGGTGCGGTCCTGCATAGGGCAAGCCAGAGGGGAAAAGATTCGGTAAGAAGAAGAGCCGCTCGCGGCATTGCTTAACTCGAGGAAAGAATACCAGACCCGTGGGTCCAGATCAAGTACCGCGAGGCGGCTACAGGACCCGGCAGATGAGCCCTTTGAGGTATTCGGTTTCGGGAGCGGATAACAGTGTCGGGTGATCCTCCGGCTGGGCCAGGCGCCGCACGACCTGCACTTCGCGGCCCGCGTCGAGCGCGGCCCACGAGACGGCCATGGTGAACTGCGAAACGTCCACACCACCAGAGCACGAGAACGTCGCCAGCACCCCGCCGGGCTCGAGGAGATTCATCGCGAGCATGTTGATGTCCTTGTACCCGCGCATCGCCTTGTCGGCCTGCGCGCGCGTGCGGGCGAATTTTGGCGGGTCGAGTACGACCAGTCCGTACCGGCGGCCTTCCTGGCGCCATGCACGCAACACCTCGAACACATCGCCCTGGACGAGTTCCGCATCGGCGCCCGTTTCATTGAGGGCGAGATTCTTTTCGGCCAGCTCGAGCGCCGTCCGCGACGACTCGACGAGTGTGAGCGACTTCGCACCCGCGAGTCCCGCCGCCACGGAAAACGCACCCGAATAGGAAAACGCATCGAGCACGTCGCGCCCCCCGGCCAGATCCGACACGAAATTGCGGTTGTCGCGCTGGTCGAGGTAAAATCCGGTTTTCTGACCGGTAGAAAAATCCACCAGAAAGCGCCGACCGTTCTCGGTGATCTCGATCGCACCGCCGGGCGCCTCGCCCGCGATCAACCCCGTCGACGGCTGCAACTTTTCGCGCTTGCGCGAGTCGGCGTCGCTGCGGTCGAATATGGCCGCCGGCCCCACGATCTCCGTCAATGCATCCAGGATCACTCCCCGCACGCGCTCGGCGCCGGCCGTCAGCAGTTGCACCACCACGTAATCGCCGTAGCGGTCGGCAACCAGCCCCGGGAGCATATCTGCTTCGGCATGAACGAGGCGGTACGCATTCGTCGCCCCGTCCTCAGCCAGCCGGGCGCGCCGGGCCACCGCCGCGGCGATGCGGCTGTGCCACCAGGCCTCGTCTATTTCGACCTCCCGGTTCCACTCCAGGACGCGAACCCGGATGTTCGATTCGCCGTTATAGTACCCGCGCGCCAGCCACTGGCCGCCGGCGCTGACGACGTCGACGATTTCTCCGGGTGCCGGACCGGCATCGGAGTCGCCGGTGGCTTCGCCGTCGACGGCGCCAGAAAAGACCCACGGATGCCGGTTTAAGAGCGATTTCTCGCGATTATTCTTGAGCTTGACGACAGCCACGATACAACACCTACACGTTAAACAAAATTTTCAGTATGTCCCCGTCCTCCACCACGTAATCCTTGCCCTTGACGTGGTACTTGCCCGCCGCCTTCGCCGCCTCCTCCGAACCGTACTCGATCACGTCGTTATAGTGTACCACTTCGGCACGGATGAATCCTCGTTCCATGTCGCCGTGGATCTTGCCGGCCGCCACGGGCGCCAGCGAGCCCATCCGGCAGAACCACTGCCTCAGCTCACAGCTCGCCGCGGTAAAAAACGATATCCACCCCACCGCTTCGATGAACTTGGCCGTGAGCAGGTGCAGAGCCGTATCGGACAGCCCCATCTCTTCCATGAACTCGCGGCGCTCCTCCTCGGATTCCAGCGCCGAGATGTCCGCCTCGGCCCGAACGGCGACCCTGACGAACAACAGGCCCAGCCCCCCGAACCGTTCTTCCAGCCGGTGGATAAGCGCGTCGTCGGCCAGCTGATCCTCCGACACGTTCAGCGCGACGATCATCTGCCGCTGCGTGAGGAAAGGATAGCTCTTGACCAGTTTGCGTTCTTCGCGCGAGAGCTCGAGCAGCCGCAGCGGCTTTTCCGTCTCGAGTTGTTCCCGGAATCGTTCGAGAAGGACCTGCTCCTTGCGCCGGTTCTCATCCTTGAATTTCTTCAGGTCGGCTTCGATGCGCTCCAGTCTCTTCTCCACGAACATCAGATCGTGGAGCACCAGCTCGGAACGGACGAATTCGATAGCGCGCTCGGGGTCGGGCCCGCCCCACATGTGATAGATGGAGTCGTCTTCGAATACGCGGACCACGTGGCAGAGCGCCTCGACGTCACCCATGTCCCTGAAGATCGTCCCCTTACGGATCACGTCTTCCTCGATCTTCGGCAGCAACTGGACCTCGAGCCGGGCCCGAGTTTCCTTGCGCGGCCGGTAAACGCCGAACAGCTTGTCGAACCGCGCGTCCTGCACGTCGGCCACACCGCGCTGGACCTGGCGCGGGTCCGCGTGCGCGGATATGGCATTCTCGCCCACGAGCAGCCTGAAGAGCGATTTCTTGCCCGTCTGGGGCAGTCCGATAATTCCGATATTCATCCAGGTTCCTCTGAAAAAAAACAAAATCGGCCCACCGGCGAGCGCGGGCGGGAATGTCTCACCGGAGAACCGAATTCTTTCACCAGCAAGTATACGTAATTGTCAGTCGATGTCCACAACGACTTCGCCGTTCTCGATCGCGACGGGAAATACGTCTATCGGGTCGGTGGCGGGATATTCGATCCCCTCGCCCGTCTCCAGCTCGAATACGCCCGAGTGGAGGGGGCAGGACACGGTGCATTCCTCCGCATCCAGTTCACCCATCGCCAGCGATGCCTCGGCGTGCGAGCACACGTCGTCCACCGCGAACCACTTCTCGCCGATACGGGCGACGAGTACGCGGCGCGTGCCAACGTCATAAGCCCTCATCTCCCCGTCGAAAACGTCGGTCACCCTGCATAAGGTATGTCTCGGCATGATGATTCCCGGCCTGAAAGAAGAAGGGCGCCGGCCTTGTGACCGGCGCCCTGTAGAAAGCTAGTCCGATTCCTTGATGGCCGTGATCAGCTCGGTGATCGCCTTCTTGCCATCGTTGAAGAACATGAGCGTGTTGTCCGCCGCAAACAGCGGGTTGGGGATGCCGGCAAAACCGGGGCTCAGACTGCGCTTGATCATGACACAAGTACGCGCCTGGTCGGCGTTAATGATCGGCATGCCCGCGATCGGGCTGCTCGGGTCGGTGCGGGCGACCGGGTTGACCACGTCGTTGGCGCCCAGGACAATGGCGACGTCGACCTGATCCATGGTCGCGTTGATCTCGTCCATCTCCTTGAGCTTGTCGTAGTCGATGTTGGCTTCGGCCAGGAGCACGTTCATGTGCCCCGGCATGCGGCCGGCCACGGGATGGATCCCGTATTCGACCTCGATACCCTTGGCCTCGAGCAGGCCGGCCATGTCACGCACCGCGTGCTGCGCCTGCGCTACCGCCATCCCGTAACCGGGGATGATCACGACACGCTGCGCCGTGTCGAACAGCATGGCGATCTCATCCGCCGAAGTGGATTTGATCTTGCCCGCGTAGACCTCGTCCGCCGACGGGCCGTCCGCGGCCGCTTCCAGCTTGCCGAAGATCACGTGGCCGAGCGTGCGGTTCATTGCCTTGCACATGATTTTGGTGAGAATGATGCCCGACGCGCCGACGAGCGAACCCGCCACGATCAGCACGTAGTTCGACAGCACAAACCCGGTCGCCGCGGCTGCCATACCCGAGTACGAGTTCAACAGTGCGATCACGACGGGCATGTCGGCGCCGCCGATGGGGATGGTGAGCATCACGCCGAGCGCCGCCGCTATGCCGACGATCGCCCAGTAGGCCCACAATTCACCCGGATTCATTACCAGGTACACACCCAGGACGACCACAGCTATCGCCAGAAAGGCGTTCCATATCTTGTGGCCGGGCAGGGTCACATTGCCGCCGGAGATGACGACTCCCTTGAGCTTGCAGTAGGCGACGAGGCTGCCCCAGAACGTGACCGAGCCGATGAGGCCAGACGCCACGGTCGCAACCTTGAGCTGGAGGTCGTCCCCCTGCCCCAACGCTACGGCCTCGGTGAGCGCCGCACCGGCGACGAGGAGCGACGCCGCGCCTCCGAAGCCGTTGAAGAGCGCCACCATTTCGGGCATCTCGGTCATCTGGATTTTGATCGCGACGATCAATCCGACGAGTCCGCCCGCTACAAATCCGACAATGATCCACTGATATTCGACGATATTGCGGTCAATGAGCGTAACCGCGATGGCGATCAGCATGCCGAGGGCGCTTAGCGCGTTCCCCCGGACCGCCGTTCGCGGATGCGCCAGTCCCTTCAAGCCCACGATGAACAGGACTGCCGCAATCAGATAAACAAGGTTAATGATCGATAACATCGTTTATTCCTCTTCTTCGATGATTGTCCTTAATTCACCACGTTTATTTTCTGCGAAACATCTGGAGCATCCGGTTGGTCACCATGAACCCGCCGACCACGTTGATGGCGGCAAATCCCATGGCAAACGAGCCGAGAATCGTTGTCAGCATCGAGTGACCGGATCCGGCCGACAGAATTGCTCCAATAATAGCGATACCCGAGATCGCGTTCGACCCCGACATGAGCGGCGTGTGCAGCGTGGGGGGTACCTTGGTGATGATCTCCCACCCCACGAACATCGCCAGGACGAAAATCGTGAAAATGGTTACGAAATCGATTTGCATTTGCCTCTACCTCCCTTACGCGGCATCGCCCGAGGGCATACCGAGGATTTCACGAACGCGCGGGTTCACGACGTCGCCGCCGCTGGTAACCAGCGTTCCGCTGATGATTTCATCTTCCATGTCGATATTGATCTCGCCGTCTTTGGCCATGTTCTGGATGAAGGTGACGACGTTGCGGGCGTACATCTGGCTGGCGTGGTAAGGCACCGTCGCCGCGATATTGATCGGGCCCAGAATTTTGACGTCGTTGTAAACGACCTCTTCCCCGGCCTTGGTCAGTTCGCAGTTGCCGCCGCGCTCGGATGCCAGATCGACGATCACCGAACCGGGCTGCATCCCCTTGACCATTTCTTCGGTGATCAAAACGGGCGACTTCTTGCCCGGAATCGCCGCCGTGGTAATCACGACGTCGTTTTCCTTGACGACTTCCGTCATCAGCTCGCGCTGCTTCTTCAAAAAGTCCTCGCCCATATCCTTGGCATATCCACCCGAATCCTGAGCATCTTCCGAATCGAGCTCCATGTAGACGAACTTGCCGCCGAGCGACTCGATCTGCTCCTTGACGGCGGGTCGAACGTCATATGCGCTCACGACGGCGCCGTGGCGCTTGGCCGAGGCGATCGCCTGCAGACCCGCCACGCCGGCGCCAATGATAAAAGCTCTGGCCGGCGAAACAGTGCCCGCCGCCGTCATCATCATCGGAAACATACGCGGGAGGTTGTTGGCGGCCATCAGCACGGCCTTGTAACCGGCCACCGTCGCCATCGACGAGAGCACGTCCATACTCTGGGCGCGCGTGATACGCGGCACCAGCTCGAGCGCGAACAGCTTGACGCCCGTCTCCGACACTTCGCGGGCCAGTTCGGCTTCGGCCAGAGGCTCCGCCATCGCTATTAAAATCTGATCTTTCTTGAACTTCGCCAGGTCGGCTTTGCCGGCTTCGGGGTTCGCGCCGTACGCTCGCACCTGCACGATAACGTCGGCCTTGTCGAACACCTCGTCGCGGCTCACGATCCTGGCTCCCTTTTCTTCGTATTCCTTGTCGACGAATCCCGCAGCGGATCCCGCGCCCGCTTCTATGATCACCGTGGCCCCGAGGCGGTCGATCAGTTTCAAGACGCCGGGGACCAGGCCCACGCGGGTTTCACCAGGAAACGTTTCCTTGGGAACGCCGATAACGAATGATTTTTCCTCGCTCATTACTATTGGGAACCTCCCTTCTGCGCAGCCGCCGCAAAAAGAGCCACCCCCAAAAGGGGCGACCGCGACCGCTCGCTCCAGATGCTTCGATGCTCGGAAGCTATTTAATTATATAGACTTAAGTCTTGGTAAGACGTTTGGTGTTGATGGATTCTTTATTTGCGGGTAAAACTAGCACGAATGAACCGGATAACCTAGTAAAAAAATCCCCCATAGCCTTATAATTCCGGAGATCCCGGCTCCGGATCTCCGGTGGTGCCGCGGACGAGCGCCGCCACCCCGGCGACGGTTACAACGAGCGCCGGAAAATCGAATACCAGTGTCCTGAACCGCGGTTCGGGTATAAAAACAAAGGCCTCGAGAGCCACGACCAGCGCCGCCCCCCACATGAAAACGCACCACTCCCGGTGCAGCCTTCGCCGCCACAAAAACAGCGACAGCAACAGAGATACCACCAGTTGTAAGACCATCAACGAGTCGCGGGCGTGCCGGAAAGAGAAACCGAACGAGTGGAACACCTTCGCCGCCCCGTATGAGGCCGTCTTCAACGGCCGGCTCACCCAGACGTTCAGCGCGTTGCGGCGATAGACCCGATTCCGGGCGGCCGCTTCCAGGCCGGCGGTCTCCCCGCGGACGGCGGCCACCAGCCCCGGATCGCCCAGGCGGTTCGTCTCGGCCGACGCTGACGGCAGGTCGAGGACGGCCGTTTCCGACGTATCGGGCGCGGCCGTCACACCCGTACCGATGTACATGCGATACCCAGAGGACGTCGTCAGCGGGATGAAATCCCCGTTTCTGACCGATACCCAGATCGACCAGGGCAACAGCAGGACGATCACGATCGCCAGCGGGCCCAGAACAGTAACGCCGCGAGCGCCACCTCCCCTCCGCGACTCAATGACGAGAGCAAACGGAATAAACACCAGAGCCATGACCGATTTGAAATAGACAAGAACGGTCAGGACGACCATCGGAAGAAAGTGACTGCGGTTGTACGCCTGTTGCGGCCTGGCCAGCTGGTAGCAGAATAGTGCGTATAAGAAGAGACACAGCGGATACGCCGTCAACACGGGGGCGTGATGATAAAACGGTACCCACGCGGCGAACACCAGACTGCCCGCCAACGCCCACCCCTGGGACCGCAGAAGCAGGTTCAGTATAAGGAACGCGAACGGAACGACCAGCGCGGCGAGAAAGAGCTGGACGAAACGGGCGGCAAGGAACGGCTGACCGAATGCCCCGATGAACCACGACAGGATTACAGGATAGCCGGGCATCCCGCGGCCGTCGCCGAAAACAGCCTTGAACCCTTTCCCCCCGGCGAGGGCCTCCGCCCTCATCACATCGTCGGGAAACTCCGACGGCTCGAGAGAAGGCCGGACGAGCGTATCGTCGTCCGGCGCGTCTCCCAGAAAAACGACCTGGACGCCGAACACGGAGGCTGTCAACAGCAGCGCCAGAACGACTATCCAGCTGAATCTCCACACGTCGAACTCCGTTCGCCAGGGTTAGCGACCCGCCGCCGCATGTCAAAGCATACGGCGCTTATTCCTCGACTTTGTCCTCTGCCGTTTTTTTCAGCTTGTCGTTAGCAAAAATAGCGACTTCGACGCGCCGGTTCTCGGCCCGCCCGTCCTTGGTATCATTGGTCGCGATCGGCTGTGACTCTCCGTACCCCATGATGGTGAAGCGGGTGGGTAACACCTGCTGAGATTCCAGATAGATCGCGACCGACTGGGCACGCGACCGGGAGAGTTCCAGGTTGTGTTCCTCGCCGCCGGTGGCGTCGGTGTGGCCCTCGAGGAGAATCTCCGTGTCTTTGTACTTGTTGAGAATGACGGACAGATTCTCGAGGCTTTCCTCGCTCGCCGGCTTGAGGGCGGCCTTGTCCACGTCGAACAAGAGACCCGATTCAAAAGTGATCTTGATGCCTTCGCCGATGCGCTCGACGTGCGCGCCCTCGAGGTCACGCTCCATCTCCTCGGCCTGCTCGTCCATGTAGTGGCCGATCCACGCGCCCGCCGCGCCGCCGACCGCCGCACCGATGATCGCGCCCGCCGCCGTGTTCCCCGACTGGTGTCCGATGACGCCTCCAACGGCCGCCCCGGCCGCCGCCCCGCCGACAGCGCCTTTAGTGGTGCGGCTCCACGACGAGCAGCCGAACATCCCGGCGGTCAGTATGATAACGGCGCAGATAACGAGTATATTTTTCACAGTATGATTCCTCCGGTGAAACCTCTTTTATGTGTGACGCAACCACGCGATTATATACCCGGGCGGGCCCGACAAGTAAACCCCGATAAATTGTTGCTACCTAACCAATTGCCAACCGTGATAATCATGCTATAATGATAACAACACTTCAAACCCCAAAGGGGAGTGCACAAATGAAGACCGCATTTCTGACCGTATTACTGATCGTGGCACTCGCGGGCGGCTCATTCGGGCAGGCCGGGAGTATCATGCTGTCGTCCGACCCGGGCGCCACCGACTGCCTCCTCGTCGACGGCGCGACTGGATTGCAGTATGTGTACGTCACCCACGGATATTCACCGGGAACCACGGCCAGCCAGTTTCGTATCAATACCGGCGGCGGATTCGACTGCACGCAGATAGGATTCCAGTCAGCTTTTCTGATGCTCGGTGACCCCAGGGCAGGGATTGCCATCGCCTACGGAGCCTGTCTGCAGTCACCGATCACGATCCTGCAGATCATGTACTTCTGTACCGGTACGTCGGACACGTGTTCGTGGCTGACCGTCTGCCCCGACCTCAACACAATCACGGGCACGATCGAAGTCGTCGACTGCGGTCAGAACAAACTGGTGGGATCCGGCGGAAACTTATGGGTCAACTCTGACGGATACAGCTGCGGCTGCTGGGTATCGTCGTCGGATGCTTCACCGACATCCATCAACTGCAGCGCTCCCGTCCCCGTCCGGGACTCGACGTGGGGCAGCATCAAGTCGATGTACCGCTGACGGCAACCGGGTAAACCAGCGGATTTGAAATTGCGGCGCGGGCAACCGCGCCGTATATTTCTGGTGACCGCCCCACCCGATCCAATTCCCCACAACCACTACAAGTACCCCACGCCCGAGTTTCACGAACGGAGGTTCACCATGTTCGTATCCCTCGAGCGCCCTCACCGCTCCGACCGGCCGCACCACCGAAGCCCGTATTTCCGGATCGCCCTCATCGTCGTCGCCATCCACCTGCTGTTGTTTATATTCACGCCACCCTTCCACTTCAAGCCGTACCAACTGGAAGCGGAAGAAATCATGGTGATCCAGAACGTCCCCGACCTGGAGATACCAAAGCCACCGAAAGAAGTGCTCAAACCCGTCTACCCTGTGGATCCGTATCCAGACCCGAAAGGACAGGACATCAAGATCCCTCCGACCGACGAGTATCCGAAAGTTGTGAAACCGGTTGGGCCTGCCAAATCGCCCAACGCGGGATTCGTCCCGTTCGATCAGCCTCCGGAACTGG
Organism: uncultured bacterium; assembly: GCA_965371015.1. Lineage (GTDB taxonomy): Bacteria > Krumholzibacteriota > Krumholzibacteriia > WVZY01 > JAKEHA01 > CBDUWU01. The sequence goes on from CBDUWU010000020.1 coordinate 10,399, forward strand.
ATAAATTTGTCAAACCGGTGTATCCAGAGCTCGCGCGCCTGGCGGGGATGGAGGGGACGGTGACTGTGAGGGTTACAATCGATATTGACGGCAAGGTGATCGCCGCAGCGGTCGTGTGGTCGGACGTCACCGATTCAATGGACCGGGAAGCGGTGAAGGCGGCGTTCCGCTGCACGTTCAAGCCCGCAAAGCAGCAGGCGAAACCGGTACAGGTCGACGTGGTGATCCCGTTCCAGTTTCGCCTGCAGAAATAAACGAGCAGCGGCGAAGACCGTCCGGCCTACGCGCGCTTCGACGCCATACGCGCGGCGAGCGCGACCGTGACGATCGACCAGCCATTGATGATCAGCTCGATCGAGATGAACGTACCGATGACAACGAGCGACGACGCCGGCCATCTGGCGAAGATGAGGATCCCGAGGATCAGCGCGAGGACGCCGCCGAACATCACCCAGAGCCAGCCGAACTCGCCCTTCATACGGAATGCGAGGACGATCCGCGCGATCCCCACCGCTGTGATCGCACCGGCGAGCATGAGAGTGAATATCCCCGACACCAGCAGCGGGTTGCGGATGACGACGATTCCTGCAAAGACGTAGAGCAGGCTGATCAGGGCGTGCCACAGCTTGGCCTTCCACCCACCACACTGGAACGACTGGATGAACTGGACGCCGCCGCTGACGAGCAGAATGATGCCGTAGAACATCACGCTGGCCAGCGTTATGAATGTCGCCATGCCCAGACCGACGAGACCGAGGCCCAGGGTCATGATTCCGAACGCGAGCATCCACGCCCACCGCCGTTTCAACTCACCGAATTGACCACCGCCGAGGGCAGCGCCTTCACCGTCGGACATGAGATACCTCCCGCAAAGCCAATCAGGTCTTGTGTGACTTGAGTTCCTCTTCGACCCGGGCGCGAATCTCCGCGTTGCCGTCACCGGAGGGTCCGGCCCGGCGAGCCATGCTGCGACGCACGTATACCGTGATCACACCGGCACCGAACAGCAGCAGAACGATCGGGCCCAGCCAGACCAGGCTGGCGAATCCCGACTTGGGCGGTTCGGCACGGACGTCCTCGCCGAACTCCTCTACGAGGGTTGCCAGGATCTGTTCCTGAGTCTCACCGGCGGCAAGCCGCTCGCGGATATTGGCGCGGAGTATATCGGCCGCGCCGCTGCCGCAGTTGGCCAGCGTCTGTCCGGGACAATACGGGCTCATGATGTTGTTGTAGATGTGCCGCGCTTCCTTGAGCACGTCTTCGTCGTAAGGCGACTTCTGGTCCTGGGCGCCGGCCGGCGACGCCACGACCAGCAGGACGGCCAGCGCGATAAGAGCGGTTTTGAATCGTGAAGCTTTCATTTTCGTTACTCCGTTTGATGGAACCCGGAACTGCATTAAATGTATGATCCAGTATCATCGCAAATTGTTCCAGTGTTTTCGAACCGGGAGGAACCCGTATGAACCTCTCCATTCTTGCCTCCGCGGCCCTGGGGCTGGTCTTCGCGGCGGCCCCCGTCACCGCCGGGACGCCGCCGGCGCTCACCTACGGCGGGAATCCCGCCCACACAGGCGTATATGCGACCCAGCCTCTCGTCGAGCTGACGGGCGAAAAATGGCGTTTTACCGTCGACGGCGAAACCACCGGCGACCCCGTGGTTTCGGATGAAACCGTCTATTTCAGCTCGAAGAACGGGGTCGTGCACGCCGTCAGCCTCGACGACGGCACCGGCATCTGGCGCTTCGAAACCGGCACCAAGCTCTACAACGCCCCCGCCATCGCCGATGGAACCGCCTTCGCCGGTTGCCCCGACGGCAACGTTTACGCCCTCGACCTCTCGACGGGCGAGGAGATCTGGCGCTACGAGACGGGCGGCGCCATCTGCGGCGCCCCCGCCGTCCACGACGGCGTGGCGTGGGCCGGCAGCCACGACAAGACCCTCTACCTCCTCGATACCGAGACAGGAAAGCCCGTCGGGAAATTCGAAGAAGCCTGGGACGTCTGCTGCACACCGTCCGTGTCCGGCGGTGTCGTGTTCTACCCCGACTGGGGCGGCAACCTCCACGCCGTCGACGCCCGCACACACAGAAAATTGTGGTCGTTCGATCGAAATATCAAGTCCAAATGGTTCTCGTCGCCGGCGGTTGCCGGCGGCGTGGCCTACCACGTCACGTACGACAGCACGCTGTTCGCCATCGACACTGGCGACGGGTCGGTCCTCTGGACGTTCGAGACCGACGGCCGGCTTGCACGATCCCCGGCCGTCAAAGACGGGATCGTCGCCGTCTCCACCGCCGACAGTCACCTTTACGCGTTGGACGCCGAAACCGGCAGGAGTCTGTGGGACATCAAGAGCGGGGGGACCGTTTACTCGTATCCGTCGATCGCGGACAGCGTTTTGTACTGGGGTTCGGGCGACAGCCACGTCTACGCGCTATCACTGACGTCGGGCAGGGTCCTGTGGAAGTTCAACGCGGGGGCGCCCCCTGGCACCCCCGTTCCGAACGAAGAGAAAGTCCTGTTCTGCGCGGGTAACAGTCTGTTCGCGCTGGAGTGATCCGTTAGAAACTACCGCCCAGGGACACACCGGGCAGGAGCAGAAAATCGTCGCTCGACGACGACGGAACCATGCCGTACAAGGCGGGGCGAACCATGAATCCGCCCAACGACTGATACTGGAAGCCGACACCAAATGTGTATAGTCTCTCGGACGCGGTATCATCGAGGTTTTCGCCACCCCCGATAAAACTCATACCCACCGACAGATAGAGACTCTTGGTGTCGCCTATCGGGTTGAGCGACAGGTAAAGCGGGAGGATTCCGAACCAGCCGTTGTCGTTCGCCGCCCCCATGATCCCCGCGCCGATTCCGATTTTGTTGTTGAAATAGCGCTCGTAGTTGACCGTAAGGATGGGCGCCCGGCCGCCGATCTCGCCGCCGACGATGTTGGGGCGCTGTTCGCGGACCCCTTCCCCCCACACCGGACCCGCCACGGATGTTGCCAGAAATACCAGCAGACACAACGACATAGCAACTCGCATTTTCATAACTTTCCCTTCTGTTTAGCCGGATACATTGGCAGGGACAACACTAGACTCCCTTGTCCGGATCTGGCAAATGTTTTAATGCATTATTTGTGCCTCAGTGCTTCGACGGCTGGTCGTCACCGAGGTAGACCTCGAGCTCGATCTCGTCGCGCAACGGGATGTCGTTGTCACCGACGAGGGGGATCTGCGGCTTGATGTCGCGCGACCGTTCGATCGCGTTGCGGTGTATCTCGACCAGCTCGAACCCGCGCTTCTGGTAGAAACCGAGTGCGTGCAGGTTGTCGTTGGTCGTGATGAGCCAGAGGCGCTGACAACCGACGGCGCGCGCCTCTGCCGCCACCGCCTCGAGGAGGGCCGTTCCCACGCCGTGGTTTTCCAGAACAGAGTCGAGGGTAATAACCTCGCACTCCTGCCCCTCGAACCGGAAGGTGATGAGACCGAGGCAGTCGCTCCCCGACTCGGCGACGAACCCGTGGAGTTCGTGCGGATAGTAGATCTCGCCGTGTGCGACGACGAAGGACGCCCGGGAGTGTTCTATGGTGAATTTTTCGACCCAGTCTGCGTCGTCGGACGCGGTCGGGCGAATGGCGAAATTTGTCATGTCAGTCTCTCGCGGTTGAATCGGGCCGACCCCGTCACGGGCGGCGATAGCTCTCCAGAAGCGTCAGCAGCCGGCCCACTACCTCGGGATGGTCGTCCCACAGATTAACGGTTTCCCCCGGATCGTTCTCGAGGTCATACAATTGTCCCGGCGGTTCGTCCGGCGACGGATCGTCGATTCTGAAATCATACCACACATCCCTGAAAGCGCCCGTTTGCGGGTCCCGGCGGGGGACAAACCGGGCCTCCAGTCGAACAACCGACCACACTTCGGGCACCGGCACGCTTCCCCCTCCCTGCCCTTCGATCAGCTTCCAGTTTCCCTGACGGATCGCGTACATCCCCACGACCGAATGGAACACGGTGGCCTCGCGCACGGGGCCGTCGAGGGACTCGCCGGTCAACACGGGCAGAAAGTCGTAGCTGTCTTCGGCCGTCGAATCGGGTAGTTCATAACCGACAATCGCCGCGCACGTAGCCATGAAGTCGTTCAGGCACACGGTCTCGTCGCTCACCCGGCCCGCGTCGATCCTCTCCGGCCAGCGGACGATGAGCGGCACCCGATGCCCCGCTTCGTAAATCTCTCCCTTGGTTCCCCGCCACTTTCCGTTGGGCTCGTGCCCCATCATGCTGGCCCGTTCGTTCGCACCGTTATCGCTCGTCACAACGATCAGAGTTCGCGCCCCGATCCCGAGACTGTCGACGACCCCGGTGATCCGGCCGACCAACCAGTCGAATTCGACGACAAAATCGCCATACGTGCCAGCTTCGCTCGAGCCGAGAAACTCGCGGTCCGGGGTCCACGGATCGTGGACGTTGGTCGTAGCCAGATAGAGGAAAAACGGGCGCCCGCTGTTGCGTACAATGAAATCCTCGGCGACGGACGTGAGTTTTTTCGCCGTAGTTTCCAGCGGCCGCATGACGCGGCGAAGCGTTGGCAGATCGCCGAGGCTCTCGCCCGCGGTGAGACCGACGACGCGCCGGTCTTCCACGTACACGCGCTGCCACTCGGAAGATCTGTGGCTGAACGGGAGACCGAAGAAATAGTCGAACCCCGTTTCGAGCGGGCCCGGCGATACCTCGCCGGTCCAGTCGGGATCGATCTCGTCGCCCCAGCCGAGATGCCACTTCCCGACGCACGCCGTCGCGTATCCGGTGCGCCGGAGCATCTCCGGGAGCGTCAGGCGGCCGGGCTCGATCAGCAGCGGCATGTGCTCGAGGAGGATGCCGTTCTTCAACCATGTCCGCCACCCGTATCGACCCGTCAACACGCTGTAGCGGCTGGGCGAACAGACCGCCGAAGACGAATGCGCGTCGGTAAACCGGATTCCCTGCTCCGCGAGGCGGTCACAGTTCGGCGTCTCGATGGCGCGCGCGCCGTAGACACCGAGGTCACCCCAGCCAAGGTCGTCGGCGAGGATAATTATGACGTTGGGCCGTCCCGGCACGCCGGGACGGCTGGACGCATCCGGTTCGGCGGCGGCGGGCACAATGAGTGCCGCCACGGCCAACCCGGCGATAACTCCGGTCAATTTCATCAGGACGTCCTTTGCTTGCCTCCCCCGGGGGGCCGGCGCGGTCGCTTCGGGACCGATCACTGGCGATTATACGCCGAATGTGCCCGGGCGAAAACGCCTTAACCGGCAAAAAACGCTGTTTGCTACTGGGAACGTAACGCGTTATAACAAGAAGGGATATACTTTGCGGCCTTGCCGTTGCCGCTTCCGGGCGATTGTGCTAAGCTTCGTCCGGTATTTCGGACTGGCATAATCCGGGAATAATCGCTTTTTTTAATACAGAACCTCCCCTGGTTGACGCACCGTGAAAATCCTCTTTGTTTCACAATATTTTCCGCCGGAAGTTTGCGCGCCGGCCAACCGCACGTACGAATTTTCGCACGAATGGGCGAGGCTCGGTCACAACGTGGAGGTTTTGACCGCCTTTCCACACCATCCGACGGGAGTCAAACGCCCGGAAGACCGGTGGCGAATCACCCGCCGCGAACGTATCGACGGTATTGACGTGGTCCGTACGTACGTTTACGCGACCGCGAACAAAGGCATCGTCAGGCGAATGGTGTCTTACGCTTCGTTCATGTTGTCGGCAACCGGCATCGGGCGCTGGCGCGTGTCGCGCCCCGATGTCGTGGTCGCGACCTCACCCCAGTTGTTGTGCGCCTGTGCGGGCTACGCGATCGCCCGTTCGCTGCGCGTGCCGTTCGTGTTCGAGGTGCGGGATCTCTGGCCCGAGTCGATACTCGCCGTAGAAGCAATGAAGCACAATTTTGTAGTGAAGCGCCTCCAGGACGTGGCGCGATTCCTCTACAAGCGGGCCGATCGGATCGTCACTGTGGGTGAAGGATACCGGCGGCAGATCCACCAGCGCTACGGATTGCCACTCGAGCGCATGGACGTCGTCACCAACGGCATCAACCCCGATGTGTTCGAGCCCGGGGCGCGCGACAACGACGTGCGGCACGAATACGGATGGGGCAACAAGTTCGTCGTGTTGTACATGGGCACCCACGGCATGGCCCACGCGCTCCACCGGGTACTGGAAGCGGCGAAAGAGATGTCGGACCGCGACGACCTGCTGTTTGCATTCGTCGGGGAAGGCGCCGAAAAGGACAATCTCAAAAAACTCGCCGCCGACTGGGACCTGACCAACGTCCAGTTCATCGACCAGCAACCCAAGGCCCGTGTGCCCGGATTTTACGCCGCGTGCGACCTCGGACTCGTGACGCTCCGCGACACGCCCCTCTTCCAGGATGTCCTGCCCTCAAAGATATTCGAGTACATGGGTATGCAGAAACCGCTGCTCGTCGGCGTGGGGGGCGAAGCCCGCAGGACGGTGGAGGAAGCTGGCGCCGGTGAATACATCCCGCCCGAAAACGTGGCGTCGCTCGTCGAATCGATCGACCGTCTGTCGCGAAACCCGGGGCGACTCGAGCAGATGGGCCGCAACGGCAGAAACTTCGTCATCGACAACTACGACCGCCGTGTGATTGCCCGGCGCTACCTCGACGTACTCGCCCGCGTCGCCGGCACGGTCGTCGAGCCTGCTCCAGTCGCTATCCCGGCCGGGGAAAAGGCGCCGCAGCCGGACGCCCGGAAAGAGATCGGCGACGTCACCCGCTAACGGTCATTCCACCCGCTTGATAACGTGCCAGCCGTATTTGCTTTTCTGGGGGTCGTACCCGGCCATCCCGATTCCGCCCAGTTCCAGAGGAAATCCCACGTCGCCGAACGCCTGCACCATGCGGTCGCGCGGGTAGATCTTCTGCGACATGTCGGGGGGCACGCCGAAGTTGGCCATCTTGTAGATACCGGGATAGGCGTCGTCTGTGAACTCCTTCACCAGATCGTCGAAGTCTTTGCCCGACTTCGCCATCTCGTAGACTTTTCCGGCGAGTTCCTGCGCGCTCTCTTTGCTCCGTGTGATGTTTTTGCCCGGCAACGACCCCTCGAACGCGACCAGGATGTGCTGCACGGCAATGTACTCCGGTTCCGCCGACTCCTCCGACTGCATCGACTGGGCCGACTCAGCCGACTCGGCCTCTTCCCCGTCCTTTTTCGAGTCGCACCCGGCGGCGGCGAACAACACCAACAACGGAATCAACAACCACAGTCTCTTCATGATGATCCTTTCTGCTGAAACAAATCCGCCAGGTCGGCGTCCATCTGCCGCGCCGGCGACGGCGCGTCCAGTTCGAGATAGAACTCGGCGCGGTCTATGAGTTCGCCGGCCGCCACCAATGCCACAATGACCGGGAACCACCGCGGGTCCCCGTTCCACCACAGCGCCAGCGGCGCCGCCAGTCCGGCCAGTACGCGAATGCGCGTGAACCACGGCCGCGCCTCGCGAAGCGCGCGGAAGAAATTGTACTTGCGCCAGAGATACAGAGACGCCTTCACCACCACCGCTACACCGAACACCATGCTGTTCCCCGAAAACAGTCCCGCAATCAGCAGGCCGGTGAGAAACACCTGCGCGCTGTGCAGCCAGAGACCCGGCGCACGGGTAACGTGGTAAACACTGTCCATCGCAAACAGCGCCACGAAACCCAGCGCCGCGACGATCCAGTTGAAAGTCCCCCCTCCGAAGCCATCGGCCAGCGTGATTGTCGCCAGGGCAAGAAACGCCGGAAAGAGCAGCACCTCGCGGCTCAGCCACGAGTGGCGCCAGTTGAGCACGGCCCGCCACGCACGATTCCAGCGGCCGAGGTGCGACGCCGCCAGCGCCAGGCCGGCGGCGCCGGCCAGGGCGAAGATGAGCGAGTGCGGCGGCCTCACCGGGGCGAACGTCGACTGCGCCGGCGCGAGCAACGCCGCCGCGTACCACCCCGACAGCAGCGCACCCAGAAACGTGAACACCATCAGCGTCCACTCGGAACGAAGGTCGATGCGGCCCGGCGCCATCGCCGCGGCCACGACAGCCGGGTCCGGCGGAAGAACACACGCGGTCACGACCGACGATCTGGCGCTCGCGACGGCCCACCTGCGCTGCGGCACGAATCGGATCGCCGGTCCGATTTCCGACTGCGTAAAGCCCGGCACGGCCGTCTCGCCGGCGGGATCGTATTCTCCAAAACCGAGCGCACCCGTCGGGCACAGCGAAACGCACGCCGGCTCCAGTCCCTCGTCGAGCCGGTGCGAACAAAAGGTACACTTCTCCATCGTGCCCGCGCCCGCGTTGAAACGCGGCGCGTCGTAAGGACACGCCCACGAGCAGTACTTGCAGCCGATGCACTTGTCCGCATCAATCGTAACGGCGCCGGTGTCGGGGTCCTTGCTGTAGGCGAGCGCCGGGCAGTGCTTCATACACGGAGGGTCAACGCAGTGGTTGCACGCGAGCGAGTGGTGGAAAGACGGTACGCCGGGCACGTGCCGCGGATTGAACGTGTGGACCTGGCGCCAGTCGATGCCCGCCTCGACGTGATTCTCGATCGAACAGGCGATCTGGCACGCCGCGCAGCCGGTACACTTGTTGACGTCGAAGAGAAATGACTTCTGCGGGCTCACGCCTTTTTCACCTCGACGAGGTTGTCGTGAAACGCCGCGCCGTGCCCCATGTCGGTTTCTACAGCGGGCGAACAGAAGTTGACCGTTCCGCCTTCGGTGATCCACCAGCCGTTGGTCACCGCCACGCAACCGGGCCTGATGGCCCAGTCGAGGCGGGCCGGCACGCGAATCTCGCCACGGTCGTTGAAAATGCGCACGGTGTCGCCGTCGGCGATACCCCGCGTCGACGCGTCATCGGGATGTACCTGGACAAAAGGCCCCGGGCTCAGCCGGCGGATCATATCGAGATTGTTGAACTGCGAGTGAATTCGGTTCTTGGTATTGGGCGTCATGAAGTAGAGCGGGTAACGGCCGCCGACTTCGTCGACTGGGCCGGCTTCCCCGTCTCCCGCCACCGATTCACAGGGTTCGTTGTAACCGGACACATCGCCGACACCCCAGCGCTCGTTCGCCTCCCGCGACACGAGTTCGATCATCCCGGACGGAGTCGGAAACACGAGGTCGGCGAAGGCCACTTCTTCGTGTCCCGGTGTAACGACGGGCCCTTCGCGCAGCCGCGCGAGCGAAAGCTCGGGAAACGGCTCCAGCCTTCGGGCGAGCCACGCGTCGACCCCGGCGTCGGTCGGTTCCGGGATCGCATCGGCGATCGCTTCCGGCGAAATCCCCAGCCGGTGCGCGAGGTGCCAGTACACCTCCGACTCGGGCTTCACCTCACCCGGCGGTTCGAGGACCTTGTCCTTGACCTGGATGTACGGGTGCCAGTAGGCGTTGATCACGTCGGTCTGCTCGAACATTGTTTTGGCGGGGAGTATTATGTCGGCTTCCCTCGCCGTGTCCGTCATGAACTGTTCGACGACAACCCTGAAATCGAGCGAACGCATGGCCTCGAGCACCGTGTTCGTGTCGGGATTCTGCGTGACGGGGTTGCCGCGTTCGACCCACATCATGCGCAACGGAGGATCCGACGTATCGAGCATGCCGCGGCCGAGACGCGCCGTCGGAATCGACACGCGCGCGACGCCATCGGGGACCTCGGGCGGGTAGAACGCGACCGGGTCCTTGACGTCGTCGAAAATATGGCTCTGCAGATTGGCGAAGATCCAGCCTGCTCCCGGTTTTCCGATGTTGCCCGTGATGGCGAGGAGCGCGATGATCGCGCGCTGCGTCTGCCCGCTGTTGGTGTAGCGCTGCATTCCGAAGCCGGTGTTGATCGTCACCGGCCGGATCGTGCCGATCAGGTCGGCGAGTTCGTAGATCGACCCGGCCGGAATTCCCGCAACGGCCGAGGCCCGTTCGGGCGTGTAGTCGGACGCCATTCCGGCAAATCGGGAGAACCCGTGAACATGGCTCTCGACGAATTCGTGGTCGACGTTGCCGGAGCGGATGATCTCGGCGGCGACGGCCAGCGCTACGGCGCCGTCGCTCCCCGGCCGCGGCTGAATGAACATGTCTGCGTGTTCCGCCGTCTCGGTACGCCGGGGATCGATCACTACGAGTTTCGCGCCGCGTTCCAGCGCCTGTTCCACAAACACCATCTGGTGGATGTTCGTCTCGGCCGAGTTCTTTCCCCACAGCACGATCAGCCCCGCGTTGGCGATGTCCCACGGCGCGTTGTGTTTGTTCTCTCCGAGCGTGAGACGGGTCGCCTCCAGCCCCGCCGGCCAGCACAGGTCACCGTACGTGGTCGTGAACCCGCCGAACATCCGCCAGAACGCCCCCGCGACGCCGTTCATCAGCCCCTTGGTGCCACTCCCGTTGTAAAAGAGCACGCTCTGGGGCCCCGGATCCTCGCGGTAGAGGGCGAGCCGGCTGGAGATCTCGTCGATCGCTTCGTCCCAGGTGATGCGCCGGAATCCTCCGTCGCCGCGGCGCAGCGGGTGGAGGATCCGGTCGGGCGAGTGTACGCGCTCGACATAACTCAACCCCTTGAGACAGGCGCCCTCGGGTGTCGCCTCGTTGGCCGGGTGGGGTTCGACCTTGCGCAATCGTCCGTCCTCCACGTGCGCCTTGATCGTGCACGTGCTATAACAGTTGCGGGGACAAGCGGTCGTGTAAATTTTCATCGCCTGAGGCTATCACGACTCGTGGTACGGAACAAGGCCCGCGCGATGTCGGCGACCGGGCGACACTCGACTTGTCCCGAAAGCGCATAAGACGTATAAATGACAGAACCGACACTACCGGAGGAACCTCGATGCCGGACTGGAAGATCTGGATCGACACGGGCGGAACGTTCACCGACTGCATCGCCGTCGACAAAAACGGAACGATACATCGGGAGAAGGTGCTGTCCAGCGCGGCACTGCGCGGCGTTGTGTGCGCTGCGCCGGCACCCGCCAGGCTGACCGTCGACGTCGCGTGGGCGGCGCCCCGCGATTTTATCGCCGGGTTCGAGTTTTCGCTGCTCGATTCTGCCATCGACAACCGGTCTGCCGGCGACACCCGGCGTGTCGTCTCCTTCGACCCCGGCGACGGCACGATCACGCTCGATCGCCCGCTCCCCGGGAACATCCCCGCCGGAACTGTGTTCGAGGTGAGGTCGCCCGAGGAAGCGCCGATACTGGCAGCGCGTCTCGCCACCGGCACCGTACTCGCCGCCGATCTTCCTCCGTTGTCGATGCGCCTCGCCACCACGCGCGGCACCAACGCGCTCCTCGAACGACGCGGCGCGCCGACAGCGCTGTTTATAACAGAAGGATTTGGCGACCTGCTCGCGATCGGCGACCAGCAGCGGCCCGAACTGTTCGACCTCGACATCCGCAAACCCGCGCCTCTCTACAGCAGTGTCGTCGAGGTCCCCGAACGCATCGCCGCCGACGGATCGGTGGTCACCCCCCTCGACACAGGCACAGGGTGCCTCGAGATTACCCTCGAGAATACCATTGAGCGGCTCCTGCGTGACGGCACCCGCTGCGCGGCGGTGGCACTCGTTCACAGTTACGCCAACCCCGGGCACGAACGGCAGCTGGCCGCCCTGCTCGAAAGAAAAGGGTTCGAGCACGTATCGTGCTCGTCCGACCTGGCCCCCTTCATCAGAATCGTGCCGCGCGCACAGACGGCCGTCGTCAACGCGTACCTCGCCCCCGTCATCGACGGTTATCTCTCACGGGTACGCGATTCCGTCGCCGGAGGCGCGGTGCGGGTGATGACGAGTGCCGGCGGGATGTCGGACCCGGGAGCCTACCACGCCAAAGACAGTCTGCTGAGTGGACCGGCGGGCGGTGTCGTGGGCGCTGCGCGCGCAGGGCGGTTGTCCGGTTTCGATCGTATCATCTCGTTCGACATGGGCGGCACCAGCACCGACGTCGCCCGTTTCGAAGGAGACTTCGATTACGTGTTCGAACACCGCGTGGGTGATGCGCACCTCGTCGCTCCCGCGCTCGCCATCGAAAGCGTCGCCGCGGGCGGCGGGTCGGTGTGTGGTTTCGACGGAACCGGTTTGTTCGTCGGCCCCGACAGCGCCGGTGCTTCGCCCGGTCCCGCCTGTTACGGCGCCGGGGGACCGCTCACGATCACCGACGTCAATCTCCTGCTCGGACGCCTCGATGGCGATCGCTTCGGCATCCCCATCGACGCGACCGCCGCGCGCCGTGCGTGCGACGAGCTTATCGACCGTATCGGCGAACGCACCGGCGTGCGCCCGGCGCGCGACGAGCTGCTCACCGGATTTCGCGACATCGCCAACGAGCGGATGGCCGACGCGATCCGCCGCATCTCGATCCGCAAGGGCTACGACCCGGCGGACTACGCGATGGTGGCGTTCGGAGGCGCCGGCGCCCAGCACGCGTGTTCGGTGGCCGCGCTACTCGGCATCACACGCGTCGTCATACCCCGCGATGTGAGCCTTCTCTCCGCGCTCGGACTCGGCCACGCCGCCGTCGAGAGATTTGCCGAGCGACAGGTCCTCGAGCCCCTCGAGGACGTGCGCGGGACTCTGCGAGAATGGATCGACGAGCTCGGTCGCGAGGCGATGGCGGCGCTCCGGCTTGCCGGAGTAACGGGCGACGACGCCGAAATCCGGCGCCGCATGGTCAACCTCCGTTTCGCCGGGCAGGACTCGGTACTGCAGGTCGACTACGACGGCAAAACAGACCCGGCGCGCGCATTCGAGGGACAGTACCGGAAGATATTCGGACACTGGCAGCAGGGCCGGCCGATCGAAGTCGAATCGATTCGCGTGGTAGCCTCGACCCGGCCTCCGGTCGATGCCTCGGACGAGGCAGCGGGTGAAGGCGGCGCGCGGCGCACGAACACACCGCCCGTGGAAGGCACCGTCTTCGAACGCGATCGCTTGAGCGGTGGGTCACGCTTCGCCGGTCCCGCCCTCGTCTTCGAACGCTACAGCGTGACGGCAGTCGAATCCGGGTGGACGGCCGAGGTCGACGGCGCCGGCGCACTCAGGCTCGACCATAGCGACAGGGGCGAAACCGAAACCGCCGTCGGAAAAACGGCCCGAGGGCGCTCCGAGCTGGTGCGCCTCGAACTCTTCACCAATCGCTTCGGTTCCATCGCCCGCGAGATGGGCGAAATGCTGAGGCGCACAGCGGTCTCGACCAACGTCAAGGAGCGCCTCGACTTTTCCTGCGCCGTGCTCGACCACGACGGCAACCTCGTCGTCAACGCGCCCCACATCCCCGTGCACCTCGGTGCCATGGGCTTGTGCGTACGCACGCTCCGCGACTCGATCGCGATGGAACCGGGCGACGTCGTCGTCACCAACCACCCCCGCTTCGGCGGGTCGCACCTGCCCGACGTGACCGTCGTCTCTCCCGTCCACCTCGAAGACGGGCGGCTGCTGGGCTACGTGGCCAACCGCGCCCACCACGCCGAGATCGGCGGGTCGCGGCCGGGATCCATGCCGCCAGACGCGGCGTCGCTCGCCGAAGAAGGCGTCGTGATCCCTCCCACGCACCTCTTCCGCCACGGCGAAGCGCGCTGGCAGGATATCCGCCGCCTCCTCACCGCCCCACCCTTTCCCACCCGCGCCCTCGAAGAGAACCTCGCCGACCTCGCGGCCGCCGTCGCCGCCAACCGCAGCGGCGCCCGCGCGCTGCTCTCACTCGCGCGCGCACACGGCGCCACCACGGTGTGGCATTTCATGGAAGCGCTGGAGGCGCGCGCCGAATCAAAGCTCCGCGACGCGATCCGGAAGATACCCGACGGCGTATACGCCGCCGCCGAACAACTCGACGACGGCACCCCCCTCCGCGTGCGCATCGAGGTGTCCGGAGATTCGGCCGTCATCGACTGGTCCGGGTCCGCCGGGGTACACCCCGGCAGTTTCAACGCGACTCCCGCCGTCGTGAACGGCGCGGTGATCTACGTATTGCGTCTGCTCGTCGACGAGCCGCTCCCCCTCAACGAGGGGCTGATGCGGGCGGTAACGTCGAAGATACCGCCGGGCATCCTCGACCCGAAGTTCCCCGAAGATCCTTCGCGGGCACCCGCTGTGGTCGGGGGCAACGTCGAGACGAGCCAGCGCCTCGTCGACACCTTGATCAAGGCGCTGGGGCTGGCCGCGTGCAGCCAGGGGACTATGAACAACGTGGTCTTTGGTACCGACCGCTACAGCTACTACGAAACCGTGTGCGGCGGCACGGGGGCCGGCCCGGGTTTCGACGGTGCCGACGCGGTCCACAGCCACATGACCAACACGCGCATCACCGACGTCGAGGTGATAGAACACCGCTACCCCGTCCGCGTCGATCGCTTCGCGATCCGCACTGGATCGGGCGGCCGCGGTGCGCACCGCGGGGGTGACGGCGTCGTCCGGGAACTGACGTT
>CBDUWU010000021.1:0-24591 GCA_965371015.1 uncultured bacterium
CGGGCGCGGCGTCACGCGCGCCGCGATCTGTTTTTTTCTGATTTGTATCGTATATTCCTGCTCGTCCGACCGGTCGGTGTCGATGTACGCCATGCACAGGCTTTTTCCCAGTGACGGCGAAAATGAGCCGCTCGTGACGCGCCCGACGACCTCGGCCCCGGACATGACGGGGTAGTCGTGCCGGGCGATGTTCCGTCCCTCGACCTCGAGCCCCACAAGTTTCTTCTTCAGTCCAGTTTCTCTGGCGGCGATCAGCGCGTCTTTGCCAACAAAGCCACCCGGCTTCTTGAACTTGACCACCCATTTGAGGCCGGCCTCGAGCGGCGACGTCTCGTCGTCCAGCTCGTTTCCGTACAGACAGAATGAAGCCTCGAAACGAAGCGTGTCCCTGGCGGCCAGCCCTACCGGAGACAAACCGTAATCGACCCCGTGCAGTGTGAGTTCTTCCCACAGCGCCGCTGTGCTCCCGGCGGGGACAAAAATTTCAAAACCGAGTTCTCCGGTATAACCGGTCCGCGAAACGACGATCTCGCCGCCCGCCGTGTCCACGCGACAATAACGATAGTATCCGGCGTCGGCCAACCGGTCTTTGACCGGCGCGAAAGTTTCGCAGGCCTGGAGCACGTCGCGGGCGCGCGGCCCCTGGACGGCGACGAGCCCGTAATCGTCGCTCCGGTTCTCCAGCGTCACGCCTTCGGCGGGGAGAAGCGCTTCCATGTGCCGGTAATCCTTGTCAATGTTCGCCGCGTTCACGACCACCAGAGCGCGGTCGGTGGCGATACGGGACACGAGCAGGTCGTCGACGGCGGTGCCGTCGGACCGGCACATCACCGTGTAGAGCACGCCGTCGGCGGGGAGATTACTGCAATTGTTGGTCACCGCGTGGTCGAGGTATTCGAAAGCGCGCGGGCCCGAGACGACAAACTCTCCCATGTGGCTCACGTCAAAAATACCGACGCGTTCGCGAACGGCCTTGTGTTCTTCGATGATCCCCGAATAGCTGACCGGCATTTCGAAGCCGGCGAACGGTACCATTCGAGCTCCAAGCGCGCGATGCACGTCGTGCAGCGGTGTTTTCTTGAGATCGGTCATGATGATGCTGTCGGATTTGTCCTGGATTTGCAGGGCATTTTCGTGTTCAATCAGCCCGGCGTGAATTCGACTGCTCACCGGCGAGGTCGCGTAGCATCTCGCCGGTGTGGGATTCTGGACGGTTCATCACATCGAAAGGCGAGCCGGTGGCGACCACATCCCCGCCCTCGTCACCACCCTCCGGCCCCAAGTCGATCAGGTGGTCCGCCGCCAATATTACATCGGGATTGTGCTCGATCACAACAACAGTATTCCCTTTGTCCACAAGTTTGTTGAGGACTTCCAGCAGCATGCGGACATCTTCGTGGTGAAGACCCGTCGTAGGCTCGTCCAGTATATAGAACGTCTTGCCGGTACCGCGCTTCGAGAGTTCGGCGGCGAGCTTGACCCGCTGCGCTTCTCCGCCGGACAGCGTCGTGGCCTGCTGCCCGAGCTTGATGTAACCGAGCCCCACCGACACAAGTGTTTCGCACTTGCGGCGTATCGCGGGGATTTTCGAAAACACCTCGGCAGCTTCCTCCACGCTCAGTTCCAGAACGTCCGAAATGCTGTGTCCCTTGAACAGCACCTCGAGAGTCTCCTGGTTGTAGCGGCGCCCCTTGCACGCTTCGCAGGTGACGTAAACGTCGGGCAGAAAATGCATCTCCACCTTGATGACCCCGTCACCCTGGCATTTCTCGCACCGGCCGCCGGCGACGTTGAAGCTGAATCGTCCCACCTTGTAGCCGCGTATACGGCTTTCGGGGAGCTGGGCGAACAGGTCGCGCATGGGCGTAAACAGGCCCGTGTAGGTGGCGGGGTTCGAGCGCGGCGTACGCCCGATCGGTGACTGGTCGATCCCGACCACCTTGTCGATGTGTTCGACGCCTTCTACGCAGTCGTGCCGCCCGGGCAGCTTGTTGCTCCGGTAGAAGTGCCTGTGGAGTGACCGAAACAGGATGTCGTTCACCAATGTGCTTTTTCCCGACCCGCTCACGCCCGTCACGCACGTGAATATCCCCAGCGGAAACTCCACGTCGATCCGCCGGAGGTTATTCTCCCCGGCGCCGCGGACGACGATCCGGGCGCCATTGCTCCGCCGGCGCGATTCGGTGGTTAGTTCGTGCATCGGCTTGCGCAGGTATTTGCCGGTGAGGCTGTCCCTGGATTTCTCTATCTGCTCCGGGGTGCCGACCGCGACGACTTCACCGCCGTGCACACCGGCGCCTGGACCGAGATCGACGACGTAATCCGCCGCGAGTATCGTGTCACGGTCGTGCTCGATGACGATCACCGTGTTGCCAATGTCGCGCAGTTCCTTCAGAGTCCGGATCAGGCGGGCGTTGTCTCGGTGGTGGAGCCCGACACTCGGCTCGTCGAGTATGTAAAGAACACCCATGAGACGCGACCCGATCTGGGTGGCGAGTCGCAGGCGCTGGGCCTCCCCGCCGGCGAGCGTCGACGCGCTGCGGTCGAGCGAGAGATAGCCGAGCCCGACGTCGTTGAGGAATTTCAGCCGCGATGTAATTTCGTGCAGAATGGGAGCGCCGATGACGGCGTCGTTGCCTTCGAGCACGAGTTCTCCCGCCACCCGGCTCGCTTCCTTGATGCTCAAGCGGCAAAAGCCGTCGATGTTCATCTTGTCGATGGTTACCGCCAGGCTTTCAGGGCGCAACCGCGCACCGTCGCACCCGGAACACGGGGTGATCGTCATGAACGTTTCGATCCACCGGCGCACCGAGTCGGACGCCGTGTTCTGGTGGCGGCGGCGCAGCCACGGAATGATCCCCTCGTAGTTGGTCCGGTACTCGCCCGTATACCTGGAGAAGTTCATCTTGACGGTAATCTCTTCGTCGAGCCCATTCAGTACGGCCTCGCGCGCCTTCTTGCGGAGTTTGTCGAAGCGGGTATCGAGATCGAATCCCATCATTTCGCCGAGCGCTTCGAGCTGGGAGCGCCCCCAGTCGCCCTTGAGTTTGCCCATCGGGGCGAGCGCGCCCTGGTCGAAGGTCAGCGCGGGATCGGGAACGACGAGGTCGAGGTTGAAGTCCATCCGCGAACCGAGTCCGTTACACTCCTCGCAGGCGCCGTACGGAGAGTTGAACGAAAACATGCGCGGCGTGATCTCTCCGAAGCTCACGTAGCACCAGGGGCAGGCGAAGTGCTGGCTGAAGAGCATCTCTTTGCCACCCGCCATCGTCACCATGATCAAACCATCGGAGAAGCGGCTGGCCGTTTCCAGCGAATCGCTGATGCGCTTGGCGTGGCGCGCGTTCACCGTCAGCCGGTCGACGACGATCTCGACATTGTGATTTTTCTTCTTGTCGAGGGCGGGCGGTTCGTCGGCGTCGTATATCTCGCCGTCCACTCGCACGCGTACGAAGCCTTCTTTTTCGATCTTCTCGAAGAGCTTACGGTGTGCACCCTTGCGGCCCCGCACCACGGGGGAAAGAACCATCACTCGCGCACCGGGAGGCAGCGACAGGATCCGTTCCTGAATCTGGTGGATCGACTGCTGCGAGATTTCCCGGCCGCACTGGTGGCAGTGCGGCTTGCCGACCCGCGCGAACAGCAGGCGAAGGTAGTCGTATATCTCCGTCATCGTCCCCACGGTGGACCGTGGGTTGCGTCCGCTGGTCTTCTGTTCTATGGAGATGGCGGGAGAGAGCCCTTCGATGCGATCGACGTCGGGCTTTTCCATCTGCCCGAGAAACTGCCGCGCATACGCGGACAGGCTTTCCACGTAGCGCCGCTGCCCCTCGGCATACACCGTGTCAAAAGCGAGCGAGGACTTGCCCGAACCGCTGAGGCCGGTGATGACTACCAGCCGGTTGCGCGGAATATCGAGATTGATGTTTTTGAGGTTGTGCTCCCGGGCGCCCCGGATAACCAGATCTCTGTCGTGTGTCATTGATTCGAGCCGCCGGTGTTTCTGCTCTGTTCGTTCGCGTCGTCGTCCAGGGCGTCGAGACCTTTCCTTGCGAGCTTGCCCCAGTTGCTTCCCGCGCCGTACTTCTGCATTACGCGGTTGTAGATCTCCCGGGCCGCGTCGTCGCGATCGATGCGCGCGTAGCATTCGGCCGCTTTCAACTCCGCCGTTACCACCCACAAGCCACCCCCGCTGGCCAGGTAAGACACCTTGAGGAACTGCACAACGGCCGACTGGTAATCGCCAAGCCTTTCGTACGAGGTCCCCATCCAGTAGAACGCCCGTGCTTTGGCCTCGCTATCGAGAAGCGGCAGCGACTGCTCATAGGCGTGGATGGCGCCGTCGTAATCGCCGTATTCCATCTTGCAACGTGCGATGTTGAGAGCCGCCTCCGGCACGTAGGGCGATGAAGGAAAACGGTTGAGTATCTGGGTCCACGCGCGCTCGGCGTCGCGCCAGCGCTTGAGGTCCTGGTATGCCACGCCGAGGTTCTTCAACGCGAGGAACGCGGTGACGCTGTCGACAGTCGTCTCGGCCGCTTCCTGGTAGTGCAGCAGCGACTCGCTCACGCGGCTTTCCCTCACCAGCACGTTGCCGAGCTTGAGGTGGAGTTCCGGCCCCCAGCTCGACACCGGGTACTCCCTGAAAAACGCCTGGGTAGCGGCGATCGCCTCGTCGGTCCGGTTGGCCCCCATCAGGCCGACCGCGTATACGAAACGCGCTTCCTCGCAGGCACCGGGGCCGTCACACGAACCGGCGAACGGTGCCAGCGTCCTGACCGCTTCGGCGTACGCTTTCTGGTCGTAGTGGTACCTGGCCGCTTCCACGTTGATCTCGTCGAGCAGCGGCGACTCGGCGCCGGCAATCCTCGCGACGTCGTCGCGGTAGCGGTCACCCTCGCCCGATCGTCCCGCCCGGTAACGCGTCATCGCAACCAGCGCCCTGGCTTCGGCGTCGTCCTTGCCGGCACCGTCGGCAATCCAGTCGGCGACGACAACGGCCTTGTCCGTTTCGCCGATCCTGAGATAGAGCCTCACCAGTTCCCGGCCGGCGGCCCGGGCTTTTTCGTCGTTCTCGAATTCCGTGACGTAGGTTTCCAGGATCGCCGCCTGCCGGGCTGGATCGCCCACGGCCGCCGCCAGCCGCGAGGCGCTCTCGTAGGCACGGGACCGCTGAGAGCCGCCGGCGGGTTCGACGATACAGTCCTCGAGCCGCGCCAGCGCTTCCTGCGGCCGCCCCAATTGCTCGAGACACAACGCGATCCGGTAAGACACCTCCCAGCGGCGCTGTTCACCGCTCGCCCGGACCTCGGCCCTCTGGTACCTCTCGACCGCTTCCTGGTAGCGCTTCTGAAGGTAGCGGCAATCAGCCGCCTGCAGCACGGCGTTGGCTCCGAACGATCCCCGGAGATCGCGTTCGGCGACGCGGTCGAAGGAATTCACGGCGTCGTCGAATTTGCCCAGGCGGCGCTGTGCACGTCCGGCCTCGTACGTGGCCAGCATACCCGTGCGACCGTTGTCCGCATTGCTGATCTTTTTGAATTCGTCGAGCGCTTCCTTGTACTTCCCCCCCTGCGCCAGTGCGAGGGCCGCCTTGTAACGAAGCCGGACGTCGGCTCTTGACGGGTCGACGGCGAGCGCGTCGCGGTAGTAACGATACGCTTTGTCGGGGGCATTCCCGAGTCCATAGTAGTAGTCACCCATCAGCGTGGTCAGAGCGGCGCGGTCGGCGCGCTGGGGGTATCGGGCCAGCACCCGTTTGACGGCGGCGGTATCGACCACTCCCTCCACCTCGCTGCGCAGCACGATTCTCTCCGACGCAGCCCGCGCCGCCCACTCGGTGGCGCCGTGGTCGCGCGTCAATTCGTTCCACGGTTCTCTCGCCTTCTTCATGCTGTCTCGGGCTTCTTTTTCCCGGCCGCCAAAATGGGCCACCCGGGACTTCCTCGCCAGGGACAATCCTTCGAGATAGAGGATCTGCGGGTAGTGCGCCGTCTTCTTCGACGACTTCTTGATCTGCCTCGTCAGCGTGAGTGCGCCGTCGAAGTCCTTGAGCACGTCGACACGCGCTTCGATGACGCGAATCAGCCCGTCCCAGTCGTCCATGCGCGCCACCTCGAACGCGACCGCGTCCATCCCGCGTGCGGCGGCCGCGTAATCGGTCACCGTGAACTCGTCGAGAAACGCAATGCGCTCGTCGGCCGTCTCCGCCTCACTCGACAGCGGAAATCGCGAGACCAGGTCGGTATATATGTCGCGCGCGCCCTGAAATGCCCGCGCGTCTTCGAATATCGCCGCCACCCGGAGCATCTCCGCGGGGATGGCACGGCGCTCGACGTCGAGTTGTTCCTTGAGCGTCGCCAGCGCCGCACTCGTGTCGCGCACAACCGTAAACTGGACTTCGGCCATCCGGCCGAGCGTCTGGACGCGCGACAGGCTGTCGCGCGCCAGAGAGACGAAACGCCGCCACTCGACGACGGCGTCGCGGGCGTGGCCCATTTCAAGGAGCGCGTCGCCGCGAATGCGCGCCGCCTGGTGCGCCCACACGGTCCCCGGGGCGAGAGTCTCCAGTGTGCGCGCATCGACGAGGACCTGGTCGAATTCCCGCCGTTCGAGCGCGGCCAGCGCCGTGACAAACGTGATCTGCGGCGAAAATGTCTTGGGATACTTCGACGCGTATTCGTCGGTGAGCCGGCGGACCGTATCAAACTCACCTGCGTGGTACGCCGCTTCGGCAGCGCGGATATACACAGCACGTTCGTCGTCGAGGTCGGTTCTCATGAGCAGCTCTTCGTACCAGCGGAGTGCCTCGTCGTGCCGTCCGGAAGCCCCGAGAATCGCCGCGCCTTCCTCGCTGGCCGGCACGAAAAACACCTTGGTCTCCATCCGCTTGGCATTTCTGTAAAACTCGAGGGCGGCACTGCTGTCGCCGCGCTCGGCAAACATGCGGGCCGCTTCCAGCGACGCGAAGCCGGCCAGCGGGTCGCCGGGGAAATCCGTGGCTACGCGCTGATACGCATTGAGCGCCTGCGCTTCCCTGCCGAGCTTACGCTGACAATAAGCCAGGTGGAACGCGGCACGCGGGGCTGCGGAACTCTCGAGGAAATTCTCCACGACCGACGAGAACACGTCGGCCGCGGCGTCGTAGCTGGTCAGCGCCATCAGTGCCTCGCCCTTGCCCAGCATCGCTTCCGGCACCCTGGGACACTCCGGCATGGTCAGCATGACTTCGGTGAATTCCCTGTCTGCCGCCTCGAACCGGGTGATCTTCAGGTAGAGACGCCCCAGCCGGATCTTGATGCCGCAGACGTCGGCGTCGCGCGGATACGTTTCGGTCACCGCCACGAGCACCGTGATCGCCCGTTCGATCTCGCCGGTTTCCACCAGGCACCGGGCCGCCTTTTCCAGCGCGGCCGGCGCGCGACGGTCGGTCGGGTTTTCGCGGGCAAACTTGAGGTACTGCTGGGCGGCCGCTTCGAACAT
This sequence comes from uncultured bacterium, assembly GCA_965371015.1. GTDB lineage: Bacteria > Krumholzibacteriota > Krumholzibacteriia > WVZY01 > JAKEHA01 > CBDUWU01. The sequence continues at coordinate 7,483 of CBDUWU010000021.1, forward strand.
CCCATCCTTGTCGAGGTGTTCGGCGAACGAGTATACTTCGTCGGGAGACTCGGCCAGCGCCGGTGAAGCAAGCACAAAAAGAACCGTCAACACGGCCAGTATCTGTTTTTTCATAGTGAGTTGTCCCGGCTCGAATCCAGGAAATGCGGACCAGGTGAACGAGGGGTCGACAATTGATTCCCGCAGCTAATCTAACAAAATTATCCGTGCCGGGCAACCGAAGACGCGTACGAGTCGCCCGGTGGCGGCCATGACGGCCGATTCCCGATCGGCCCCTTCGATCCGGCCCGCCACGCCCGCCGACGCGGCCGGATGCCGGGCGATTTACGCCCCTCTCGTCAAAGAGACGCCCGTGTCTTTTGAGTCAGAAGTGCCGGCAGAGTCCGAGTTTGCCCGCCGTATTACGTCGGCTGTCCGGGACCACGCGTGGCTCGTCTGCGATACCGGCGCCGGAATCGACGGGTACGCCTACGCGGTCCGTCATCGCAGCCGGGTCGCCTACCGGTGGTCGGTGGAGGTGAGTGTTTTCGTCGCGCCGGGACAACATCGCCGCGGGGTCGGCCGCGCGCTGTATACCCGGCTCCTCGACGAACTCCGCAACAGAGGCTATTTCAACGCCCTCGCCGTCATCGCACTTCCCAACCCCGCCAGCGTCTCTTTCCACGAATCGCTCGGATTCAAGCCGGTCGGCGTCTTTCCCGGGGCCGGCTTCAAGCTGGGCCGGTGGCACGACGTGGGGTGGTGGTCGCTTCGGCTGCACGATGGAACCCCACAGCCAGGACAGGAAGATTGACTCCGGATACTCAAACCGCGCAGTCAGAAATCTCCTCATATTGCGGCGTCATGGGATCAGGCGGTTGATCATCCTGGGAAACGGGATCGCCTCCCTGAGGTGGCCAAGGCCACAGATGTAGGACACCGTCCGCTCGACGCCGAGACCGAAACCCGAGTGGGGCACCGAGCCGAACTTGCGCAGGTCGATGTACCAGTCGAACGCCTTCTCGGGCAGTTTGTGCTCCTCGATGCGCCTCTTGAGCAGGGCCTCGTCGTGGATTCGTTCGCCACCACCGATCACTTCCCCGTACCCCTCGGGTGCGAGCATATCGACCGACAGGCTGTACGCGGGGTCGGCGGCGTCGGGCTCCATGTAGAACGCCTTGATCGCCGTCGGAAAGTGGTGGACGAAGATCGGCTTGTCGTGCGCCTCGGTCAGCACCGTCTCGTCGGTACCTCCGAAATCACTGCCGTGCTCGAAAGGAATCCCCTTTTCCTGCAGATATTTCGCCGCGTCGTCGTAGTGGATGCGCTCGAAGGGCCGCTTCACGTTTTTCAGTTTCGACACGTCGCGCTCGAGGATTTTCTCGAGCTCTTCGCCGCAGTGCTCGACAACGCTGGCGACGACGTACTCGAAGAACTCCTCGCAGAGGTCCATCAAACCGTCGAGGTGCAGAAACGCGACCTCGGGCTCGACCATCCAGAATTCGGTGAGGTGCCGGCGCGTTTTTGATTTTTCGGCGCGGAACGTCGGACCAAAACAGTAGACCTTGCCGAACGCGGCGGCCGTCGCCTCGTTGTAGAGCTGGCCGCTCTGGCTGAGGTAAGCCTTGTCGCCGAAATACTCGGTCTCGAACAGCGTGCTCGTTCCTTCGCACGCGTTGGGCGTAAAGATCGGGGTGTCGAGGTTGATGAACCCGCTCTCGTTGAGAAAATCCCGGATCGCCTTGACGGTATAGTGGCGCACGCGCAGCACCACGTGTTGCTTGCGGCTGCGTATCCACAGGTGGCGGTGGTCGAGGAGAAACGGGGCGCTGTGCTCCTTGGGAGTGATCGGATAGCCTTCCGCTCCCGATACCAGTCCGACGGAGGAGAGGGTGAGTTCGTACCCCCCCGGCGCGCGCTTGTCTTCGCGGACGGATCCCGCCACTTCGACGCTCGATTCCTGGGTCAACGACGACAGCAGCTCGAATCCCTCCTCGGACACGTCGTCCTTGGCGGCGACACACTGGAGAAACCCGGTTCCGTCTCGGAAGATCAGAAACCGGATCCTGCCGCTCGAGCGCGTGTTGAACACCCATCCTCTGAGCTGGACGGTTTCTCCTACGTGCTGCGACAACTCATTTATGCAGATATAACGTTTCTCGCTCATGGCCTCTCCAGGAGCTGGGGGATTCTAATAACGGCGGTGATAACTTCCAGAACTCCTACTTATAGTAATTTCTGTCGCTTATAACAAGTGTCGTGTTTCACGAAAACCCGGATTTGCGGTCGCGGAGTCGGCACGATTCTTGCCCAAGTTGTTTTTATCTAACGAGTTATAACCGTAAATGGGCAAGATTCAATCGATTGACAAGTCTTTCGACAACGGGGTGAGTTGACCGTGAAGAAATTCTCCGGTCTGGTCTTTGCAATCTGCATGTTCCTGACGCTGCTCGTGGTTTCCGCGCGGGCGTCGACGGCGCCTCCCCAGCTGGGGGAAAACTTTGCCCGGTACAACCGGACACAGATTCAGTGGGGCGCCAGCACGCTCCCCCTTGGAGCGCAACTCACATATAAAGCAGCGGTTTACGAGTACAGGGAGGGCAACCTTCCCGAGGCGACGGCTCTTCTGGAGCGCGCGCTCCAGCTCGACCCGGGCTTTCCGGACGCCTATTTCACGATGTCCGGCATCAAGGTCCGCGAACTCGACCCGGACGCCTTGTATTTTGCAGTTCTCGGAATCAAAGCCCTGGCGGCGAACTTCCACGGCCAGAGCCTGCTGGCGATCAACGGACTGCTCATCTCGGTTCTGTTGCTCGTCATCCTCACTACGATCGCGATGGTGACGATCGCCGCCCGTTACCTGCCGTTTCTCGCCCACAAGATCGCCGAGTTCCTCGACGAGCGATTCAACGCGGGCCTGCCGCGATTCACAGCGCTGTTGATCATCCTCATGCCGTTCGCTCTGTTGCCTGGATTCGTTTCGGGGGTCTGCCTGATTCTGCTGATGACGTGGTATTTCATGCAGAAGCGAGAGCGCTTCCTGGCGATGGCGCTCGTCGTACCCTTTATACTGCTCGGCATTTTCTCGCCGAATATCAAACAGTTCAACCCGCTCGCCGACCCGTCGTCGTTCACGCACCTTGCCTCGAAGGCGATGGATTGGCCGGGCGACCCGGCGTTGATCATCGCCGTAGAAAAAACCGACGTGCCCGGGCTCGAAGCGGAAAAACAGAACGTCCTGGGACTGCTCCACTACCGCCAGGAAAACTACGAGACGGCGGCCTGGCATTTTCTCAACGCCATCGAACGACAGCCGACCGGCATCATGGGATACATCAACCTCGGCAACGTCTACTACTCCCAGGGAATGTACGAAAAGGCGCTGGAGGGTTATCGCAAGGCGGCGCAAATCGACGATACCGACGCGGTCGGTCAATACAACCTCGCCCAGGCCTACATCAAGACGCTGTTGATGGCCGAATCGTCGACGGCGCTCAAGAACGCAGCCGCCGCCGGCATCGAGGACATCCAGCAGTCATACGCGGAAGCGGCGCAACCGCTGATGCAGGTGTACCCCAAGAAGTTTTCGAACGCGGAGCTCTGGCGGATATCCCGAATGGAAGGCGAACCGTTCGAGGCGGACTTCCTGAGCCAGATGCTCCAGCCGCTTCTGCGGATGTCGACGCGGTCGTCCGCGTGGATTCTGCTAGGCGCGCTCCTGATAGCGATGATCCTCTCGCCGGTTTTCAAAAAAAGAAATCTCACGTTTCAGTGTTCCAACTGCGGAGAACTGACGTGCGACAACTGCTGCGAAGACATCGGCGGCACCTACCTGTGCGAGTCGTGCGCCGGCGTCATCGACGGCGTGTCGTCGGACAAGGTAATCGAGGCACTGCTCCGCCAGCGTCGCCAGGGAGTCCTGGTGCGGCGCCGCAAGGGCATCCGCGTGTTGACCCTCTGGCTCCCGGGAATGCGCGATATCTACTACGGCCGGCTCACTCGCGGCGTGCTGCTCACGCTGATCTTCGCGGTGTCGGCAATCATGATTTGGACAAAGGGCTTCGTCGTGAAAGACTGGAACTCCCTGGTCACTTCGGTGGGAATGTGGAAATGGATTCTCCCGGCGGCCGGTATCGTGTTCGCCTACGCGAGCACGCTTATGACCAGGCGTTACCTCGAAGTTCGTAATTACCGTTCGCCGTCGATCCGCGCACGGAAGAAGGACACTGGCAAGGAAGACACGCCGGGTACCAACAGGGCTTCGGCATAAAGGGGACAGGAAATGGCATTAGAAGGCAACCTCTCGGCATTCGGAATTTCCGAAATCCTGCAGTTGATCGCCGTCCAGAAGAAGACGGGGATGCTGACCGTTTCGAACCAGGACAGCAACGCGGTCGTGTTCTTCCGCGAGGGCATGATCATCTCTACGCGTGACCGCCGGCGCAAGGCGAAGGATCCGTTCAAGGAATACCTCACGCGGTACGCCGTCCTGACACGCGAGGAACTGATCAAGATCACGCAGATCAGTTCGCAGTCGAAACTCGACCTCCTCGACATCCTGAGTTCCGAAGGATTCATGTCGAAAGAAGAGGTGCGCGGGCACTTCATGAAGCAGATCCAGGAAACGCTCCACGAAATCCTGACATGGGATCAATGCTCGTACAAATTCATCTCGAACTTCGACGTGGTCGAAGGGATCAAGTACGCGGACGAATTCAGTATCGAAGGGATGTTGATGGAGAGCATGCGCCGAATCGACGAATTCCCGCAGATGCTCGAATTGTTCCCGAGCGACCGAATGCTCGTCAACCGCTCCGACAAGACAACGGATGACGAGACCGAACTCTCGACGAACGAGAATATGCTTCTCTCCGTACTGGACGACAACATGACGATCCGCGATCTGATCGCCTGTGCGAAGATACCGTTGTTCGAGGTTTACGAATCGTTGAAGTTGCTCTCGGACAAAGAATTCATCACAACCGAAGAAGAACGACCGTCACCGTCGGACCACGCCGAAGAAAAAAAGCAGGCCCGCAAGGCGGCCGATCGCCGGAATCCTGTGCCGTTCCTCGCGGTGTTGACGTTTTTCGGTGCGACGCTGTTTTTGGGATTGCACGGATTCGTCAAGAACTTCGAGACCCACCGCACGGCGGTGATGGAGTCGATCGAATCGAATTCGATCGCCCGCAACCAGGTGGAAGAAAACCTGCGCTGGGTGATCGAAGCCTACCGCGCCCAGCACGGCGGTTACCCGGCTTCGCTGGATGTCCTCTGGGACGCGGGGCTGGCTTCGCCACGACTGATGAAAATGACGGACCTGTTCTCGTTCCGTTACCAGTTGACGCCCGCACGCACGACTTATACTCTGCTCTAGCCTTTCTCTCTTTTTGCACAGGAGCCAACAGAAGAGGGGTTCCCGGGCCGGCTGCGAAGCGTCCCGCGAGCTATAATATGATCCGCGAGCGGGGCGTCCGCGCTGAGTCTGGCAGTATGCAGGATCGCCCATCAGGCGCTCCCGCCTTGTAACCTCGGCGCGCCCACTGGACCCTCAATTATGGCGCACCGGCTTGACGACCCGGTCACCCTCCGTCGGCCTGCCCTCTGCACCCTTTGTGGTGTGGAGAGGATGAGGAGTGGTATGAAGCGGTTTTTGATAAGACTTGGCGACTACGTGTTCGTCATGCGGCCGTTGATACTAGTGCCCGCCTGGAGCTTCTACCTTCTCGGCGCTGCGGCCGGGCGGCGGATGTCCGGCGTCGCGTCTCGTCCTGTGGGCCTCGTCCCGGACGCGCCCGACCCGTTCTACTACGGTATCGGTTGCCTGACCGCCATCCTCATCACCGCCTACCTCCTCAACCAGGTCTTCGACCAGGAGTCAGACCGGATCAACGACAAGGGGCACTTTCTCACGCGGGGGATCTTCTCCGTACGCACCGTCGTGCTCATGGCGCTCGTTACCTTTCTGATCGCTTCGTACTTCTTCCGGTTCGTCGACGACGCCCAGCGCCTGCCCCTCGTGATCGCGGTCGTCCTGTCGCTCGCCTATTCGCTGCCGCCGCTTCGCCTCGTTGCCCGTCCGTTCGCCGACCTTCTCGCCAACGCGATCGGCTATGGCGGCATCGCCTACGTGGCCGGATTCGCCGCGTGGCATCCCTCGGCGGCGGATGCTTCGCTGCTCGCTCTCCCCTACGTGCTCCTCGTCGGCGCGACGTTTCTGCATACGACCATCATGGATGTAGAGGGCGACAAAAGATCCGGGAAGATCACGACCAGTGTGGTAATCGGTGCAGCGCCGTCCGCCGTCCTCGCGTGGGTTCTCGCAGCGGCCGGCCTCGTGCCCGCCCTGGCCGTCTCCCTCGCAAGGTTTGGAGACAGACTCGCGCCCATGATTCTCGCGGTATCGACGGCCGTCTTCGTCCACGCCGCCTTGCGCGCGCGGCGCTCGGGGGACGTCGCGGCCAGCTCGAATGCCGTCCAGTGGGCGACGGTTCTGATCGCCATCCCCGCCGTCATCGCGTGGCCCGTGTATCTTCTTCTGCTGCTTCCGCTGGTGGTGGCGGCGCGGTTGTATTACCGCGCCCGGTTCGGGGTCAACTACCCGGGGCCGGCGGCGTCGGCCCGGAACCAGACCGGCGCTTGAGAAGAGGCGTCAACACCGAGACCGCGTTGATCGCGCGGCACTTCATTTCCTCCAGCCAGTAGAGCGGACCCGGTTCGAGTTTTGTCTCGACCAGGCCTACGGGGTCGATGATATACACGCCGTTACGGCGGATCGCGTACGGGTCGAACGTGGAGTTGGGGTGGGATGGATAGAGGGAGAACCCGGCGTCGTATCCGGCTTCCCGCGCCGCCCGGGTAACCCTGAGGTCGTACCGTCCGAACGGGTACGAGACCGTCCGTACCACGGCGCCCAGCCGGTCCTCGATCGCTGTCTTCGAGCGCTCGAGTTCCGAGCGCACTTGTGTGCCCGACAAGCGCGTGAGGTCATTGTGCGAAGCGCCGTGCGACCCGAACGTCACTCCCCGCCCCGCCATTTCTTCGATTCCGGGCCAGTCGAGGTGACGAAACGGCCGCCGGCCCAGCGACAGATCCCAGGAGTTATCGCAGCCGACGTAATCCGTCACGAGAAATACGTGGAATGGCACTCCTCGCTCTTCGAGACCGGGCAACACCAGGTGATACAGCTCCTCGTAGCCGTCGTCGAACGTGAGCAGCACTTCCCGCCTGTGGCCGCGGCCGGATGAACCGCCCGCGAGATATTCTTCTACGCCGATGAACCGGTACCCGAGTCCCCGGAGCCGGTCGATATAGGCAAAGAAACGGCTCGGGGTCGTCCACGTCCCTTCCCAGCAGAATTGTCCGGTTATCTTGTGAAAGCAGAGCACGCCCGGCCGAGAACCCGTCGGGTATCCGAAGCGGGTGCGCCAGATGAGGTAGACGGCGGCTAAGACAATGACGATGATGATGATGACGAGGGCGGGCAAGCACGACCTCCCGGGACCGGACGAATATCAAAGAGCGGGCTTTGCCGCCCGGAGGCCGGCCTTGATACCCGCGGACGACGGACCGAGACTGACGACGGTGAGGTCGCCGCTGTCCAGCGCGCGGGAGGCCACGTCATGAATGTCGTCCAGCGTTACCGTGTTGATTCGGCGGATGAGTTCCTTTTCGCTGACCTGCCGGCCGTAGTTCATCTCGCTGCGCGACATCCGCATCATGCGGGCGGTAGACGTTTCCAGTCCGAGCAGTATCCTGCCCTTCAGCTGTTCCAGCGTGTCGTCCAGCTCGGACTGAGTCACCTCGCCGTCGCGGATGCGTCGGTACTCGTGCACGACCGCGTCGATCGCGCGCGCGGCGTTGCGCGGGTGCACGGCCATGTACGTCGCCATCAAACCCGTGTCACGCAAGTGGTCGGAGTATGTAAAGACGCTGTAGGCAAGCCCCATTTGCTCGCGGATACGCTGGAAGAGCCGCGAACTCATCCCGCCGCCGGCCAGCGTGGTAAGCACCATCAGCGGAAATCGCTTCTCTTCGAGGTAGGAAAACGTCCGATTGCCGATACAGACGTGCTGCTGGTGGAGTTTCCGCCGCACCGACCGCCGCTGCGGAGAAAAGGCCCTCAGGCGCAGGCGATTTCGACGGGCCGCCCCGGCCGGAAAATCGAACAGCCGCCGGCACAAGTCGAGGAGCTCCCGCGTCGGCATGTTGCCGTAGACCGACACAACGACGTTGGGCGCCCTCAGCACTCGTCGCCCGAACCGGCCGAGATCGGCGCGGCCGAAAGACGACACCGACTCGGGGAAACCGAGGATCGGCCGGCCGAGCGGGTGATCGGGAAACACCGTGTCCGCGAACAAATCGTGGATGAGGTCGTCGGGGGCGTCCATCACATCGCTGATTTCCTGCAGCACGACGTTCCGCTCGGTGCTGATATGCTCGTCTGTGAACAGGGACCCGGACAGCATATCGCCGATCAGGTCGAACGCAACGGCGCGATGATCCTGCAGCACCTGGGCGTAGACGCACATGGTTTCCTTGGTCGTGAACGCGTCGAGAGAACCGCCGATTTTCTCGATCTCCTGGGACAACTGGTATGCGGTGCGTTTCGAGGTGCCCTTGAACAACATGTGTTCGAGGAAGTGGCACAGGCCCTCTTCGCCCTTGCGTTCGTCCCGGGAACCCGTCCGTGTCCAGACGCCGAGACAGAAGGCACGTGACACGGGGTTGCGCTGGTGGAGAACGGTCAGGCCGTTATCCAGCACGTGCTTTCGAACCGGTGGAAGTGGTGTTATCGGGGTCATATTATCCGTAAAGTTGAGAAGGGCGGTCAGCGAATTTCCACCCCCGCGGCCTGTGCGGCTGCATAACAACCGAAGGCCCGGGGATTCGCCGACCGCCCTGTGTCCTTATCGAAATCGACTAGCGTCGACGCGGTTTACCGCCACCACCGCCACCACCACGGTCACCGCCTCGGCCTCGGTCACCGCCTCTGCCTCGGTCACCGCCACGGTCGTCTCCTTCGCCCTCCGCCGGGGGATCCAGCAGCGCCCGGCGGCTGAGCCGGACCTTGCCGTCATTGATCTCCAGGACCTTGACCTTGACGATGTCGCCCACGGCCAGCTCGTCCTCGACCTTTTCCAGACGGTGGTGCGTAATCTCGGAAATGTGGAGCAGCCCGTCGCGACCCGGCATGATCTCGATAAAAGCGCCGAACGCGAGGATGCTCTTGACCGGGCCTTCGTATGTGGCTCCGATTTCCGGCTCCGCCGTGAGCTGCTTGACCCGCTCGACGGCGGCGTCTGCCGACTCGGAATTGACGGCGAACACCCTGACGGTACCGTCGTCCTCGACCTCGATCTCGGCGCCGGTTTCGTCCTGGATGCCTCGGATGATCTTGCCGCCGGGGCCGATGATGTCGCGGATCTTGTCGACGGGTATCTTGAGCTGGGTGATCTTGGGTGCGTACGGCGAAATGTCATCTCGCGCCGTCTGAATCGCTTCGTTCATGATGCCGAGAATGTGCAGCCTTCCCTCCCGGGCCTGGTTGAGCGCATTCATCATCACTTCTTCCGAGATCCCGGCAATCTTCGTGTCCATCTGAAATGCCGTAACCCCGTCGGCTGTTCCCGTCACCTTGAAGTCCATGTCGCCCAGGTGGTCTTCGGCGCCGAGGATATCGCTGAGAATCGCGATCTTGTCACCCTCGACGATGAGGCCCATGGCGATGCCGGCGACGGCCTTTTTCACCGGGACACCGGCGTCCATCAACGCCAGCGAACCTCCGCAAACCGACGCCATGGAACTCGACCCGTTGGATTCGAGGATTTCCGAGACGATCCTGATCGTGTAGGGAAAATCTTCTTTCTCCGGGATCATCGGGCGGATGGAACGTTCGGCCAGCGCCCCATGGCCGATCTCGCGCCGGCCGGGACCGCGGAACGGACCGACCTCGCCAACGCTGAAGTTGGGGAAGTTGTAGTGGAGCATGTAACGCTTCCAGCTCTCGCCCTCGATCGTGTCGAGCATCTGCTCGTCGCGTGAGGTGCCCAGCGTGGTCGACACGAGGCTCTGCGTTTCGCCGCGTGTAAACAGGGCCGAGCCGTGCGCGCGTGGCAGAACGCCGGTTTCGCACGTTATCTGACGAATATCGGTGTAGCCGCGACCGTCGACGCGATTCCCGGTCTCCAGCACCATTTTGCGCATCTCGACCTTTTCGATCTCACCGATAACGCCCTTTATATACCCTTCGTGTTCCGGGTACTGCTCCTCGAACTTCGCGAAAGCTTCTGCGTCGACCGCGGCCAGCGCGTTCTGACGATCGAGCTTCTCCTTGACCGTGAGCGCCTCCCGGACCCGGGCCGTGAACGCTTCGGCGACCGCCGCGTCGAGTTCCTCGACCCGCTCGGGTACCTCGAAGGTACGCTTTTCGGGTGTGCCCGCCTGCTCGAACAGTTCCCGCTGCAACGAGTTGAGTTCTTTCACCATCCCGTGACCGAAGTTGACCGCGGCGAGCATGTCCGCTTCGCTCACCTGCTCGGCGCTGCCTTCGACCATCATGACGGCGTCGTCGGTACCCGCCACGACGATGTCGATGTCGCTGTTTTCGAGTTCGGTCGTCGTCGGATTGACAATGTGATTGCCTTCGACGCGACCGACCCGCACCGCGGAAACGACGCCTTCGAACGGGATGTTCGACAGCCCCAGGGCCGCCGAGGCGCCGACGATGCTCAGCACGTCGGGGTGATTTTCGCCGTCGTAGCTCACCGGCTGGGCGACGATCTGGGTCTCGCACATGAAGTGTTTTTTGAACAACGGGCGCATCGGCCGGTCGATCAACCGTGCCGTGAGTGTTTCACGGTCGCCAGGGCGTCCCTCGCGTTTGAAAAAACCACCGGGGATACGGCCGGATGAATAGAATTTCTCCCGGTACTCGACGAACAGAGGGAAGAAATCCCTCGTCGACCGCCGGGTGTCGGCCACGGCGGTCACCAGGACCATGGTGTCGCCGGTCCTTACAACGACCGAGCCGTCGGCTTGTTTGGCCCATTTACCCGTTTCAATAGAAATGGACCGGCCACCGAATTCTCGTGTGACTGTATGCATGGATACCTGCCAGACATGTTGATGTGATAGCGCTGGATCGCCGGCAGCATCCGGACGCCGCACACAAGTACGCACCGTCCGGGTGCCGCCGCAATCACCTTTCAACGCTGATTTGTCCGAAGAACCCGGACGAAGCCGGGCTACGGCCTACTTACGAATATTGAGCTGCTTGAGCAACTCCCGGTAAGTTTCGATCTTTTTATTTTTCAGATAATCCAGGAGCTTACGCCGGCGGCCCACCAGTTTGAGTAGACCTCTGCGGGAAGCGTGGTCTTTCTTGTGGGTTTGAAAATGCTCTGTCAGCATTTTGATACGCTCGGTAAGCAGTGCAATCTGAACTTCAGCAGAACCGGAGTCTTTGTCGTGGAGTTTATATTTGGCTATAATTTCCTGTTTCTGCTCCTGTGATAATGCCATCGTCGAAACACCTCCTTAAAATGGTACGCGACACGATGGCGACAGCCGGGTGCAGTCCCCAGCCGCCGAATCCACGGAAAATTAGCATACGAATCAGGCGCTGTAAAGCAATAATTGTGCTAGCGCCCCTCTCCATCCCCTTCTCTCGTCAGAATTTCCAGCGCTGCGCGCCGGTCCCGCCCGAGCTGTTCGACCAGGGCGGCGGGCGAAGAAAACTCCACCTCGTCCCGCATCCGGGCGAGGCAGTACGAAAATACGGTTTCACCGTAAATATCCCGGTCAAAGTCGAAAATATGGACCTCGATCGTCGGTTTGCCCCCCTTGAGCGTGGGGGCGGTGCCGACGTTCATCATACCGTTATGGACCTCTGTGCCGACCTTGACCCGGACCGCGTAGGCGCCCCCGGATGGCCACAGCTTGCGCGGGTGGTCGATCCGGAGGTTGGCCGTCGGGTAGCCGATCGAACCGCCCTTGCCGGCCCCCCGCTCGACGACCCCGGACACCGAATACGGGTGCCCGAGCACCTTGTTGGCCAGAAGGAGGTCGCCGCCGATAATCGTCGACCGGATATAGGTGCTCGAGGCGACCTGGCCGTCGACCATCAGAGGCGGCACAATCCTGACGTCGAAGCCCTGGCGCCGGCCCTCGGCCTGCACGCTCTCGGGCCCCCCTTCGCGGTTCCGGCCGAAGTGGCAGTCGTAGCCCAGCACGAGTGAACGCATGTCGAAAGCTTCCAGCAGGTACTGGCGGATGAAATCCCGATAATCCGTATTCCGGATTTTGTCGTCAAATCCGACCACGAACACACCGTCCAGGGCGAATTCCTGGAGGAGGTCAAGGCGCTCCTCGATAGTGGACAAAATCTTTGGAGCCTTGCGGGACTGCGTTACCACCACGGGGTGAGGGTCGAAAGTGATGAGATACTTCGACTCGATGTCGGGGTGATCACCCGCCTTGAGGAGTTCTTCGACGATCGACCGGTGTCCGCGGTGAACGCCGTCGAACACCCCCAGCGTAACGGCGGCGGCGCGCGGCGCCAGAGCCTTGACCTCGTCGAGCGAGTACACTTCGGGGTGAATTCCCATTGTCCCGCGACGGCCGGACTCAACGGCCCGTCCGGTTGCCTTTCCTGGGGGAAGAGTCTATATACATGCGGTACGAATCGACCAGCTGCATGGGATTGCGCCGACGGTCCGCGCTGCGCTGCCCGACGGCAAGGAGCGCGCCGTCAGGATCCAGTATCCGCACCGGGCCGCCCCCCTTGAATTCTCCGAACTTCTCGGCAACATCCCGGATGCCCGGCAACATGCCGTACTGCAGTGCCTTTCTTGCCTTGTCCACCAGGACGACTCCCGGCAGAAAGTCGAGGGCCTGGCTCATTTCCATTCCTTCCAATCCGGAGAGATCCTTCCGGGACAGCTTGTCCGATGAGAATCCGCGCGAGCATTCGAACGGCCCGATTCGTGTGCGGACGATCCGATCGATGTGCGCGGGGGTATCGAGTTGGCGGCCGAAGTCCCTGGCAAGAGACCGGACGTAAGTACCGCGCGAACAGCGGAGCCGGCAGCCGACCACCGGCAGGTCTATACCGGTCACCTCGAAATCGTAGATCTGGACCCGGCGGCTTTCCACCTCGGGAGCTTCGCCGGCCCGCGCCATTTCGTAGAACCGTCGCCCGTTTTTTTTCAGCGCCGAGTACACGGGCGGTTCGAGATCGTATTCACCGACGAACGACGCGGCCACCTCGCGAATGCGGTCGGCCCCGACATCGGGGCAAGGCGCTTCTCGCACGACTTTGCCTTCCTTATCGAGCGTGTCGGTCTCGACACCGAGGCACACGTCGAACTCGTACTCCTTCTCGAGGTCCATGAAGTGCTCCACGGCACGCGTCGCCACTCCGGTACATATCAGGAGCACTCCCGTGGCGAGCGGATCGAGCGTCCCGGTGTGTCCCACCTTGCGGAGGCTTGCCGCACGTTTGAAGGCGGCGACCACATCGAAAGACGTCGGCCCCACCGCCTTGTCAATAATGAACAACCGGTCGTTGTATTCTTCCATTCTCACTCACCCGTCTCCGGCTCGTCCTCAGGGTCATCGTCCTTCGGAGGATTGTTCTTGAGCGCTTCCTCGATTGCCATCGCCCGGTCGAGCGTGTCGTCGTAGACAAACCGTAGTTCGGGCGAATTGCGTAACTTCAGCTCGTCGGCAACCGCTCCGCGCATGAAATGCCTCGCGCTCTTGAGCCCCCGCTGGGTGTCGGCCCGCTGGGCTTCATCCCCCATGACGGAGTAATAGACTTTGGCCGACGAAAAATCGTTCGAGACACGCACGGACGTAATCGTCACCATTCCGACCCGCGGATCCTTGATCTGGTTCAGCAGCAATTCGCTCAGCACCATTTTAATCGTCTCGTTGACCCGTTCGATTCTGTGCGACGGTCTCTTCATCCAGACGGCTCCTAACAATACTCCTGGCTCGACTCCGTAATCTCGACGCGATGGTCTCGTTCGATGAAAATCAACACCTTGTCGCAGTTACTATCGGCCGTCTTCCTGTCGACTCCCACTGTGACTATTGCCAGTGAAGACCGCTGCCACTTCGCATGGTAGTCGACCTCGGCGACGGCCACGTTGAAGCGGCGTCGGAGCCGCATCTTGAGACTCGACAAGGCAAACCGTTTTTCCTTGAGCGACGAGCAACCCGGTATGTGCAACTCTACCGTGAGGAGTTTTACGATCATCGGGGGCAAACGGCCTGACTGGCTAAACGATGCGGGCTTTTTCCTCCACTACGAAAGCCTCGATGACATCGGATACTTCGATATTGTCGTATCCCGACAGCCCGATGCCGCATTCGAAGTTTTCCGCGACTTCCTTCACATCATCCTGGAAACGTTTGAGAGATGCGATCTTCCCTTCGAACACCACTTCTTCGCCACGATACACTCGGGCGCTCGCGTTACGTTCGATAACGCCTTCGACGACCATCGAACCCGCGACGGTACCGAGCCTGGACGCACGGAATACCTTGCGGACTTCGGCTTTGCCGAGCACGCGCTCGATAATCTCGGGCTCGAGCATCCCCTTCATGGCTTCGTCGATATCCTCGACCGCCTCGTAAATGACGGAGTAACGCCTGACCTCGATACCCTTGAGCTTCGCCAGCGATTTCGCCTTGGGGGCGATGTTGGTGTTGAACGCGATAATGACCGCGTTGGAGCTGATGGCGAGAACGACATCCGACTCCGATACGGTACCGACGCCGCTGTGTACGATCTTCACTTGAACTTCCTCGATCGCCATCGGAGACAAGCTGTCGCGAAGCGCCTCCACGGAACCATCGGTATCGCCCTTGACAATGATGCCGAGTTCCTTGACATTGCCCTTCTGGATCTGGGCGTACAGGTCTTCCAGCGTGAGCGCTTTGGCCGGCTGAGTTTCGCGAGACTTGAGCGCGTCCTGGCGTTTGACGCTGATTTCGCGCGCCTCGCGTTCGTTCTTGACGGTGATGAACGAATCGCCCGCTTCCGGTACACCGTTAAATCCGAGAACCTGTACCGGCACAGAGGGACCGGCTTTCTTTATGGTCTTGCCGCGGTGGTCGAGGAGCGATCTCACCTTGCCACACTCGCTCCCGACGACGAATACGTCTCCGACATTGAGAGTTCCCTGCTGGATGAGAACGGTGCAGATGATGCCCCGGCCTTCTTCTTTCTTTGCTTCGACCACGACGCCCTGCGCGCGAGACGTCGGGTCGGCCTTGAGCTCCTGGAGTTCTGATTGCAGCACGATCATTTCGAGGAGCTTGTCGATTCCGTCACCGGTCTTTGCCGATACCTGGGCTTCGACCACGTCGCCCCCGAAACCCTCCACAATAACGCCATGCTGGGACAGTTGCTGCTTGACGTTGTCCGGGTTGGCCCCCGGCACGTCCATTTTGTTGATGGCAACCACCATGGGAACTTCGGCGGAATGGGTATGGTTGATGGCTTCGATCGTCTGGGGCATGACCCCGTCGTCCGCCGCCACGACGAGCACGACGATATCGGTCATCTGGGCGCCACGGGACCGCATCGAGGTGAAGGCCTCGTGTCCCGGGGTGTCGATGAATGTAATCTTTCCGTTGGACGTTTCGACCTCGTATGCGCCGATGTGCTGGGTAATGCCGCCCGCCTCACCGGCCGCCACATTGGTCTTGCGAACGTGATCCAGAATCGAAGTCTTGCCGTGATCGACGTGCCCCATTACGGTCACGACGGGAGAGCGCGGCGTGAGCTTCTCGGGGTCGATCGCCGCTTCTTCCTTGAGCCGCGCCTCGCCGTAGACCGCCTCGATCTCCACCCTCCGCCCCATCGCCTCCGCTATGAGCTCGATTACGTCCCTATCCAGTTCCTGATTCGCCGTGGCGGCAACGCCCATTTCCTCGCAACACTCGAGGATATCATCGAGCGCCACTCCGAGCGAATCGGCGAGAAGACCTACGTTCGACTTGTCCTGCACCTGGACCGGCTTGAGGTCGATTTCGTCGTCTCCCGAAGTCTTGGTCTTGCGCCGCTTGGTCTTGCGGGTCGTCTCCAGCTTGGCGAGCGTCCGCCTGACACTTTCGCGCACGGCTCTTTTCTGCGCATCCAACTCGGCGGGGGTTTTCTTGACGCGCTGCTTTCGCTTGTGATCGACTCTGGCTTCCTTCTGGCCCTTCTTCGGTCTCTTTTCGCCCTTCTTGGGCTTGTCCACCATCGGTTTTGTCTCGACGGGAGGCTTCACTACCTCAGGCGGCGCCGGCTTCGCCGGTTTTTTCTCAACCGGGGCGGGTTTGACTTCTTTCGGCTTCTCGGCGGCCTTCACCAGCCTGCCGGGCTTCGGTCTTTCCAGCGCCCTTGCCGTGGCAGCGGACATCATTGGTTTTTCCGAAGCCGCCGGTTTTTCGGCGGCACCGGAAGCGGCAGCCTTCGATCCGGGTCCGGCTTTCGTCACCGCCGCCGGCTTTTCTTTTTCCGCCGTTGCCTTGGTCTTGGTTTTGGTTTTGGTTTTGGCCTTCGCCGCAGTTTTCTTTTCAGCGGCAGTTACCTTCGCCGCGTCGTCGGGCGTATCGGCCGCCGCTGGTGCTTCCTCCGGTTTTGCCTTCGGTTTCAGGCGAGCCTTGGTCTTGAGACGAGCCTTGGTCTTGAGACCGGTTGTTGCTTCCGCCTCGTCTTCGACCGCGGCGGCAGCCTTTTTCTTCGCTTTGGCTTTGGCCTTGGCTTTGGCCTTGGTCTTCTTTTTGGCGGGCGAAGTCCAGTTGAAATGCCGCTCGAGCGCGTCGAGCATATCGAAGCCGACGCTGCTCATATGCGTCGTTACCTCGTAACCCGCGTTCTGGAGCAGCTTGGTCAGCTCCTCGCTGGACACGCTGTACTTCTTGGCTAGTTCGTGAATCCTCATTAATGTTTACCTGGCTTCCCGCTCAACCATTCATCCGGCAAAGCACCCGGCCGTCAGGCCGGATCCTTTTTGTCCTCTTCGGACTCCGGCGCTTCTGTTTCTTCTTCGACAACGGCTCCGCCGTCCGCCGGCTCCTCTTCCTCTGCACCTGATTCGGTTTCCGGTTCGGCTTCCGCCTCGGCTTCCG
>CBDUWU010000022.1:0-24395 GCA_965371015.1 uncultured bacterium
AATTGCACGGCGGTGGCGTACACCTACTTCTGCCTGGCCGAACACTTCCTGCTCGCACCCAACGGCGGCAGCGTTTCGGCGGTCGGTTGCAATGAGAGTGCTTTTCCCAACGCGTCTTCCTATTATATGTACGAGTACTACAACCTCCTGTACAACCAGGGGGTCGTGCATATCGGCGAGACGTTCACCCGGTCCCGTCTCTCGCGAACGCCGCTGGCCATGCTGAGCGATAACATCGACCTGTGGACGCACTATATCTATACGAATCTGTCGGATCCGGAAATGCCGCTATGGACCAACGTGGTGGATACCATCGGGGTGGCGCACACGGCGTCGGTGGGCCTGGGGACCACTTCGATCACGGTGACCGTTACCGACGGCGGGGCGCCGGTCGATTCGGCGATGGTATGTCTGTCCAAGGGGACCGACGACTACCAGTACGCTTCCACCGACGGCGCCGGCCAGGCGACCTTCGATTTCCGGGCCGAGAGCGCGGGGGAGATCCGGGTGGTAGTGACCGGCCGGAACCACGGCCGCTACGACGGGACCATCACCGTTACCGGCACGAGCGGGGCATACGTGAGTTTTAACGGGCTGACGGTGGACGACGACAACACCGGCGGCACCGCGGGGAACGGCGATGGAGCCATCGACGCCGGCGAGACGGTAGATCTGATGCTCGATGTCGTCAACAGCGGGGCCTCGGCGTCGGGAAACGTCACGTTGAAGCTCCGCACGGACAAAGCGGGCGTCACCATCACCGACAGTACTGCCGCCGTGGGGATCGTCGCCGGCAGCGGCGGTACGCAGACGGCGTCGGATGCCGTCCGGGTGTCGTTTGACGCCGCCATGACCGATGAGTCGCGGGTGGACTTCGAATTGATCGTCGAAGAGGACGGTCCGCCAACCTGGTACGACACGTTTGCGAGGGTGGTTCACGCACCGTCTCTCGACCTGGTCACGCTGAGAATAGACGATTCGGCGCTCGGTAACGGCGACGGGCTGATTCAACCGGGAGAGGTATTCGACCTGTTCTACAGGCTCAAGAACTTCGGGACCGGCGCCGCCAACGGGCTCACCGCCGAGGTCGTGGATCTCGACGGCGCGTTTACTTTTACCGACTCGCTGGATGATTATCCCGACATTGCCTCGATGGACGAGGCCGACAACAACAGTGTCTTCCGGATGTCCGAAGCGGACGTGCTGACGGAACATCATCTCGAGATCACCGTCACCGACAGCTGGGGCCGGGCGCGGGTGGACACCGTCGAGTTGAGGCGGCCCGTTCCGCCGTCGAATTTGTCGTTCGACCCCAGCCTGGGTGTCGACCGGCTCAACGTCAGCTGGGATGCCAGCGTGAGCGCCGACGTCGTCCGTTACAACGCGTATCGGGCCGAAACCCAGGGGGGGCCTTACACGCTGGCCAACACCGACCCGGTTTCGCATACCGTCTATCTCGACACCGGATTGTCGGCGAGTTTCCGGTACTACTACGTGGTGACGGCGATCGATTCGTCGGGTAACGAAAGCCTCCCCTCGGCCGAGGGTGCCGGCAGTACCAACCCGCCGCAGATGGTGAACTTTCCGATCATTATGAAATTGCCGACTTCGAGTTCACCCGTCGTTGGCGATATCGACGGTGACGGCGACCTCGAGATCGTGCAGGGCAACAGCAACGTGCTCGCGTGGCACCACACGGGTCTGGAAATCGTCGACGGCGACGACGATCCACAGACTTGGGGCGTGTTGAACACGGCGCCGGGCGAATTCGTTTCGACCATTGCGCTGGCGCGGCTCGATTCGAATCCCGGACTGGAAATCGTGGCCGCCTCCCGTGACTCGAAGCAGGTCTTCGTGTTCGACGGTGGCGGAAACACGCTGCCCGGCTGGCCGCGCACGGTCGAGAACAACATCCGCGCCGCGATGGTCGTCGGCGACATCAACGACGACAACGTACTGGAGGTCATCGCCCTCGACGAGAAGGGTGTGTTGTATGTGTGGGAGCCGGATGGCAACGAATACCGCGACGGCGATTCCAACCCGGCGACGGACGGGGTTTTCTTCCGCTTCACGGCGTGTGTCTACCAGTACGGGTCGCCGGCGGTGGCGGACATCGATATGGACGGCTGGAAAGAAATCGTGGTGGCGACCCAGGGAGACGAAGTCCACGTGCTCAACGAAGACGGGACGTCCGTGACCGGGTGGCCGGTGTCCCTCCCGTCGGACGGCGTCGGTGGCGTCGCCGTCGGCGACCTCGACAACGACGGCGGCGGGGATCTGGAAATCGTGGTCAATTCATACCTTGGCGATTTCAGGGCGTATCACCATGACGGATCCGTGTTGTGGTCGAAGTGGTACCCGAACAGTCTCCTCTTCGGGCCTTCTCCCGCGCTGGCCGACCTCGACGCCGACGGTGACCTGGAAGCACTCATTCCCAGCGCCAACGGTTACCTGTACGCCATTCAGAGCGACGGTTCAAATTTCCCGGGCTGGCCCGTCCAGTACAGTGCGACGACGTACACCGAATCATCGCCCGCCGTTGCTGACCTCGACGGTGATGGAGGAATCGACGTACTGCTGGGCGATGAAACGCAGTTGATCAAGGCGTGGAATGCTTCCGGCGACCTGCTCGACGGTTTTCCGCTCGCCACCGGAGACGCGATGCGGGCCGTGCCCGCGGTGACCGACATCGACGACGACGGCGACGTCGACATCGTCGTCGGCGGATGGGACCAGAACATGTACATCTGGAACTGCGAAGGCAATTACAACTCCAACGCCATGCCGTGGCCGGGTTACCAGAACACGAGTCACAACGACGGGCTCTACGGCTCGAAGGTGCCGACGGGTATCGGCGGGGTGATGTTTGTATCGTCGATGCTTCCCGGTGCGGGAGTGTCGCTCGAGTGGCACGTTCCGTCGTCGGCCGGTTTTGTCTTCGACGTCCAGCGGGCCGCCGTATCCGGGCCCGGCGCCGCGCCCGGTGCTCCGGGCGCATTCGGCACGATGGCGGCGGGGCTCGCGGTGGACGCCATCGGCGGGCTGCGTTACGTGGACACGAGTGCCCGGGCGGGCGAAAGCTACGTCTACCGGCTGGCCGCTTCCGACAGCGGCGAGGAAATCCATACGACCGGTTCGATCTACGTTCCGGTGACGAGGGGTGATCTCTCACAGAATTACCCCAATCCGTTCAACCCCGTCACCCGGATCACCTACCTGGTGCCGGACGGCGGGGCGCAACAAGTGCGCCTCGTCGTCTACGACGTTCGCGGCGCGCGTGTGCGCACGCTGGTGAACGATCACAAGGCGGGCGGGAAGTACACGGTGGAATGGGACGGACGCAACGACCAGGGACAGACGGTGGGATCGGGCGTGTATTTCTACCGTCTCGTGGAAACGAATTACACGCAGACCCGAAAAATGCTGCTCTTGAAGTAGAAGCTCGTAACACGGGCTTCACAGGCCACCCGGGGTGCCGATAACCCTCCTCGACACACCATCGCCCCCGGGTGGCCGTACTCTATCGCCGCGCAGCAATCGATTTCCCCTCCGGGGCGCATGATTCCCCATTGTTTCCGCCATGCTCTATAAATTAGTTATTTACAATAGGTTAACGTGCTTTCTCGATTGACGAAGGGGCTGATAATCAGGTATAATTGTTCCTGTCGTGTCGAGTCGGGAGACAGGCGGGGCGCGAGCGCCCGGTCCTGTCCCGCTGTTTTCATTCCCGTCACTTTTCCGATCCACCCAAGGAGAACACAATGAAACGGGCAGTTGCCGCAATCCTTGTAGTCGCCTTCGTCGTGATTCCGATGTTGAGCGTTGCGCAGGTCTATCCGCCGAAACCCGGCGTCGATATTCCGAAGCACATGGTCGAGATGATGCAGAATGACCGCAACGCGTTCCGGTTTCAAAACGCCT
Source organism: uncultured bacterium (assembly GCA_965371015.1). Taxonomy (GTDB): domain Bacteria; phylum Krumholzibacteriota; class Krumholzibacteriia; order WVZY01; family JAKEHA01; genus CBDUWU01. The sequence continues at coordinate 3,922 of CBDUWU010000022.1, forward strand.
GGATCCAGAAAGTCGAGCGAATCAGGCAGAACAGGGAAGCCTACATCGAAGAGCGCGGTTTTTATTATCGTCCTCTGCTCGCGCCGGGGCAGCTCCAGGAATTGGCCGTGACCGGAACCGTCCAGGTCCCGGTATTCTGTTCGAAGTACTCGAACACGGGGGCAAACCCGTATCCGGCCTCGAGCCTCGACCAGAAACTCTTTACGGGCCCGAATCCGCCGCAGACCCTGACCCAGTTCTACAACGAGATTTCTTACGGCGACATCACCGTGACGGGGTCTGTCTACGGCTGGCACACTCTTTCTCAGGCGGACACGTACTACGAAGGCCCGGCGGGCTGCAACAGTTCCTGTAGCGCCGGCAATATTGCCCAGTTCATCACCGAAACGCTCAACGCCTGGGACGGGTCGGTCAACTTCGGCCAGTACGACAACGACGGACCCGACGGGATCCCCAACTCGGGTGACGACGACGGCTTCGTCGATTTCGCCGCCTTCGTCCACCCCGAGGTAGGCGCGGAATGCGGCGGCGCGGCGGCAAACAATATCTGGTCTCACCGCTGGTCGCTCTACTGGGCGAACTTCTACCAGAATGGTTCCGCCGCCTACTGGACGAGTAATGACGCGCGGGCCGGCGGCGGATTCATCCGCGTGAACGACTACGTGGTGCAGCCGGCGTACAACTGTGACGGCGTCTCCGTCATCGACATCGGCGTGTTCTGCCACGAGTTCGGCCACGCGTTCGGTCTCCCCGACCTCTACGACACCGACGGCGGTTCGGCGGGTATCGGCCACTGGGGGCTCATGGGGTCGGGCAGCTGGAACACGGTGACACAGCCGGCGCACATGAGCGCGTGGTCCAAGAGCGAGCTGGGCTGGGTCAACCTCGTGGAGATGGGGACCAACGCGACCGGTTACGCTGTCTCCAACGTCGAGTTCAACCGTCCGGTCCTGAGGGCCAACGTGATGAACGAGCGCTGGCGAGTCAATACGGCCTGCGTGATCAACGGCTCGAAGTCGATGCGCTGCGGTCTGTCTTCGGCCGAAGCGGCCGCGCGCGGGTGGCCCGCCGGCGAGGGCTACGGTAATGGCTGGAGTGAAAAGGTGTCGTGCGAGTTCGAGTACGACGGCACGCCGGGCCCGGTGTGGTTCGACTACAGTTACCAGTACGACTCCGAGACGGGGTATGACTATACCTACGCGAAGATCGACGTCGGCGGTACGGTCAACACGCTGGCGACTTACCACGGTACTTCGGCGCCCCCCCCGCCCCACGCTACTGCCCACATCGACATCGCGCCCTACCTGACCGGGGGTGGCCCGACCACATATACGCTCTTCTTCGAGTTCACCTCGGACGGGGGGTGGTCGGACGAGGACAATCAGAACCCGACGACGTGCGGTCCGTTCGTCTTCGACGACGTCGCCGTCAACGGCGGCGGCGAGGCTTATTTTACGGACTTCGAGTTCAAGGAAGACGGCTGGTGGTGTGACATGACCGACCCGTCCGAGTGCTTCTACATCGAGAACCGCCAGGCGCTCGGTTCCGACGCGGCCATCCACGGCGGCGGCGGTCTGTCGATCTGGCACATCGACCACGACGTGGCCAACTCGGCCATGTCGAACACGGGCGGATCGGACGCGGCTCCGGGGATCGTGCCGCGCGGCGTCGAGCTGATGCAGTCCGACGGCCTCCGGCACCTGCAATTCAAAACCAACCGCGGTGACGCGAGCGACGCGTACCCGGGCAGCATGGCCAAGACGACCTTCAACAACGCCACGACGCCCACCAGCATGAGTTACGACGGGACGGCGACCAACGTCTCCGTCCTGCTCACCAGCGGCAACGGCGACCCGATCACGATCCAGGGGACGGGAAGCTGGTTTCCGCCCACGATCGCGATGTTCACACCCGGGAGCGAGTCCAACGACAAACCAGTACTGTTGGGCGTCCTGGGCACGGGACTCGTCCACGGGTGCACGGTCAAGCTGGTCGACGGCGCCACCACGCTGACGGCGAGCAAGGTGGAGTGGACCGGCAAGACGCTGGTCTACGCCGAGATCGACCTGACCGGTGCTCCCGCGGGGCTCTACGACGTGGTGGTCACGAACCCCGGCGGCGGCACGGATATCGTCGCCGACGGATTTACGATCGACAACGTTGTGGGGGTCGGCGAGACGCAGCCGGCGCCGAAGGATTTCGCGCTGCGGCAGAACTATCCCAATCCGTTCAACCCGGTAACGATGATTCCGTTCGACATCAGCGCGCCGGCCCACGTCACACTGACGATCTACAACATCCGCGGCCAGGCGGTCCGCACGCTCGTCGATGAGTCGATGACGGCGCGCTCTTACGCGCGCCAGTGGGACGGCCGCAACGACGCGGGACAGAGCGTCTCGTCGGGCGTTTACTTTTACAAACTCGTCGCCGGCGACTACCAGGATGTCCGCAAACTCGTCCTGATGAAGTAACGGCTGAGACCTCATTCAGCTCCAGAGACGCCCGCCGGCTCCCGCCGGCGGGCGTCTTTTTGTTCAATGGCGTCTGGCCGGTCGCGTTTGCGATTGACAGTCGAGCGGCGTTAGTGGTAGTTTCTAAAGCAAATAGCGCATTTCGTCCCATCTCTATATATATCAACCACACACAATGGACCGGCAGCCCCGCCCCGGGAGGCCGGATGACGGGAAGGTGGCACAGTGCAGTTCAACCTGACAGAAGAACAGCAAATGATCCAGCAGACCGCCCGGGAGTTTGCCGATAACGAGATCGCTCCCGTGGCTGACGAGCTGTCCAGGACAGGGAAGTTCCCGGCCGATATCGTCAAGAAACTCTCCGATCTCGGGTTTATGGGTATGTTGATTCCCGAGGAGTACGGCGGTACCGGCCTCGGTAATTTCTGTCTCGTGCTCGCCCTCGAAGAGATCAATCGGGTATGCGCGTCGACCGGTGTGACCATGTCGGTACACAACTCCCTGTGCACCGGTCCGTTCGTCAACTTCGGCAGCGAAGAAATCAAGAAGAAGTATCTCCCGAAACTTGCCAAGGGTGAGTTCATCGGCGCCTACGCGTTGAGCGAGCCCGACGCCGGGAGCGACCCTGCGTCGCTCTCGTGCGGCGCCGAGAAAGACGGCGACGGGTGGGTGCTCAACGGAACCAAGAACTTTATCACCACCGGCCAGGAAGCCGACGTGTTCATCGTGATGGCCCGGACCGACACCGAAGTCAAGAAAACACGCGGTATCAGCGCATTCGTCCTCGAGCCCGGCATGAAGGGATTTACCGTCGGCAAGAAGGAAGACAAACTCGGGCTGCGCGCGTCGAGCACCACACAGCTGATCCTCGAGGACCTGCGAGTGGGCCCCGAACAGATGCTCGGCGAGGAAGGACAGGGCTTCAAGATCGCCATGCACACCCTCGACGGCGGCCGGATCGGCATCGCGACCCAGGGCGTCGGCATCGCCCAGGCCTGTCTCGACGAATCGGTCAAGTACGCGGAAGAGCGCGAGGCCTTTGGCAAGCAGATCGGGCATTTCCAGATGATCCAGTGGAAGATCGCGGATATGGCCATGCACATCGAGGCGGCGCGCCACCTGGTCTACAACGCTTCCAGGCTGAAGGACGAAGGAAAGCCGCACTCCAAGGAAGCCTCGATGGCCAAGCTGTTCGCCTCGGAGGTTTGTAACGAGTCCGCGCGCCAGGCCGTGCAGATACACGGTGCCGCCGGTTACACCGAGGATTTCAAGGTCGAGCGGTTCTTCCGCGACGCCAGAATAACCGAGATCTACGAAGGTACCAGCGAAATACAGAGAATCGTCATATCGAGACAACTTTTGAAGAATCTTCACTAGATTGAAGGAGGGATAGATTTGAAGTTAGTTGCGTTGATAAAAAACGTACCCGATACCGAGGCAAAAATAAAAATCAACGCCGACGGCTCGGACATCGAAACGCAGGGAGTCAAGTTCGTAATGAATCCCTACGACGAGTACGGGGTGGAACAGGCGTTGTTGATCAAGGAAGCATTGAAAGACGATACGACCGTGACCGTCGTCTCGCTCGGCCCCGACAGGGTAGTCGAATCGCTGCGTACCGCGCTGGCGATGGGCGCCGACGACGCGATCCATATCAATGATCCCGCATTCGAAGGCGGCGACAGCCAGGGCAACGCCCGCGTGCTCGCTGAAGTCCTCAAGCCGATGTCGCCCGACCTCGTGTTCTGCGGCAGGCAGGGGATCGACTACGACGCCGCCCAGACACCGGGTGCCATTGCCGAGTATCTCGGCATCCCCCAGGCCCAGATAGCGGTCGAGTTCGCGCTGTCAGACGACAAGTCTACCGCGACCGTCACGAGGCGCGTCGAGGGCGGCGACGAAATCGTCGAACTTACGCTGCCCGCTCTGGTGTCGTGCGAAAAGGGACTCAACGAACCGCGCTACGCCTCGTTGCCCGGTATCATGAAAGCCAAGAAAAAAGAGATCAAGAAGATCGCCCTGGCAGACGTGGGACTGGAAGCGGGACAAGTCGGATCCGAAGGCGCCCAGTCGCAAATCGTCAAATTCCAGCCGCTGCCCGAGCGTTCTTCGGTCAAGATGATCGAAGGAGATGCCGGCAGCCAGGCGAAGGAACTCGTCCGCCTGCTGAGAGAAGAAGCCAAGGTCGTTTAGTCTGAAAGGAATGGGACCTCGTCCCAGATACATTATGAGCAATGTTCTCGTTTATACCGAGATCCGGGACGGCGTTTTCAAGGGAATCAACGCCGAATTGATTGCCGCGGCCCAGAATCTCTCGCAATCCACCGGCGGAGAGATCCACCTCGCGCTGATAGGCAGCGGCCTGGATGCCCAGGTGGAAGAGGCAAAAAAATACGCCGTCAATAAAATTTTCACCGTCGATGCCCCCGAGCTGGCCGACTACTCCTCGCAGGGATACGCGATCGCCCTCGAAGCGGTCATGGCCAGGAGCAGCCCCCGCCTGGTGCTTTTCGGCGCGACGGCCATGGGTAAGGACCTCTCGGCGCGCGTGGCGGCACGGTCGGGCGCGTCGCTGTTCACGGACTGCACAGAACTGTCGATCGAAGATGATAACCTCAAGGCGATACGCCCCGTTTATTCGGGCAAGGTGTACGTGGAAGTGACAGCGAACGCCGACATTCAGATGGCGTCGGTCCGTCCCAATGTATATGCGCCCGCTGAGGCGGCCGGGTCAGCCGACATCGGCGCCGAAGTCGTCGCCGTTGCGGTCGACCTCGGCGCGGACGCGATAAAGGGCAAGGTCAAGGAACTGGTGAGCGCGACGGCGGGAGGCAAGGACCTTACGGAATCCGAGGTCATCGTGGCTGGCGGAAGGGCGCTGAAGAGCGGCGAGAACTTCCAGATCCTGCAGGATCTGGCCGACGTGATCGGTGGAACGGTCGGCGCGTCCCGCGCCGCGGTGGACGCCGGTTATGTGCCTCACTCTATCCAGATCGGACAGACGGGCAAAGTGGTCAACCCCAAGCTGTACTTCGCCGTCGGTATTTCGGGGGCCATCCAGCATCTCGTCGGAATGCGAACATCCAAAGTGATCGTCTCGATCAACAAGGACGCAAACGCGCCGATTTTCGAGAAGTCGGATTATGGTATCGTGGGTGACCTGTTCGAGGTGCTGCCCAGACTGACGGATGAGTTCAAAGCGCTCCTCGGTTAGAACAGGTACGTCAGACTGATAGATAAGAGGGTGGCGGTCGCATCGTCACCCTCTCTTTTATGGTCCTCCGGAGAGAAATCGACGAGCCCGGTGAGCGAAAGCGGTCCGAATATCCTCACGTTGGCGAACGCGGACAGCCGCTGATAGCTGTAGTCGGAGAACAGCGAGAAGTCGTCCGGGCCCGCGGCGGGGTCGAACACGGTATAGGACCGTTTCCCTGGTTCGTAGGTCAGCGATACCCACGCACGGGCCCCACGGTTGTATTCCAGCCTGACCCGGGCCCCGATCTCCGTATACTCGTCCTGCGCGGAAATGTCGCTCTTGAGGAAGCCCACCATCGGTCCCGCTCCCAGACTCAGGTTGTATGACCGGTTGAACTTGAAGAGAAGCGCCGTTCGGTTCTCGATATAGTCGAAGTACACGGCGTCCTTGCGGTCGTATTGATACCACTCCACGTCACTCTCGAGGAGCAGGCTCAGCTGCCTGGAGACCGGGCGCTCTCCCGCTACCGAACCCAGTACGGCCCAGAAATGGCTTCGCGGTGAACCTCTCACGTAGTCGCGGCGCTCGACGGCGGCCGTCAGCAAAACACGGTCGTAAATCCCCGAGAAGTGGCGAAACTCGACCGACGGGACGACTGCCTGGTATTCGATTTCGGTGCTGTCGGGGATCACTATGGCGACGTGTGTGACTCGCATGTCGAGGAACGTCGTGAGGTTCCAGTTGAACTCACCGCCGACGGACAACCTGTTTCGCCGGTAATCGTAGTCGAACTCGGTTCGCCGCTCAAAATCCTGGATCTCCACCCGGTTCGTGATTCGCACGGCGAATGCCGGCCCGATAGCCTGTTTGAAATACGCGCGAAGGAACAACCGGTCGTAGTCGTTGGGGAACGAGTACGCAGAGTTCTGACCGAATTGCCTTCTGGTGAACCGACCTTCGAATCCCAAACGGGTATTTCCCGACGAGTACAGCTTGTCGAATTTGAGTCTCCCACCGACTTCGTGGGAATCCCTGCCGTACTGTGCGAGTCCTTCGATCAGGAGGAAGTCGCGGAGAAAAGTCCCGGCGAGCAATCCCAGGGAGGCGCGGGTCCGGAATTCATTGACGCTGTCGAGTGTATCCCGGTCGACGATCGTATATTTTTCCTGGAATGAGTCGAAACCGGCCGAAACCGAACCGACGAGGCGTACCTCATTCTGGCCCGACGCGGAAGCCGAGCACAATACGGTCACGGCCAGCGCGATGCGGAGTATACAACGCGTTTTAATACGGTTTGATTTCACGATTGCTCTACAGGTAATCAGGGCGTGAGTATGGCGACAGCCTCGTCTATCAGTTCCAGGGCCAGCTCGTACTCCTCGTCCAGCATGAGGTCCATCACCGAGCGCCGCAGTTCGACGGCTTCGGCCAGCGCGGCGGCGTCGACGCCCGTGTCCCGGCGCCGGGACTCGATCAATCTGTCGAGGTAGAGCAATTCCCGTTCACACTCCAGCTCCAGGGGGGATTTCTGCGAGTAAGACGGCGAAGAACCCTGCAAATCACTCCGCGGGGCGCAGCCGGCACCGGCCAGGGGGGGGGAAACGGCGAGAAGGGCCGCGACCACCAGGTCGAAGTGGGCGACGCGATTACTCATTCTCCAGTTTCTGCAGCGACTCGCTGGCCAGGTTCCGGGCCACTTTGGTATTGGTAAGGGCCTTTTTCAGGCCGCCGGCGTTGAACGCTTCCCACGCCGTCGTCTGGCGCGCCGCCGCGCGGTCGTACATCCCGGGCGTCGATTCCCGCGCGCCGGCGTCGAGGGCGGAGCGGAGGCGCACGAGGATCTGGTCGGTGCGTTCCAGCGCCGTCCGCACGGATCCACTGTCCACCGGCCGGTCGGCGCCGCCCATCGTTTCGCGAGTGATCTCCCTCGCCCTCTGCGTGAGCGAATAGGCGCGTTCGAGTTGTCCGGCGTTGTAGGCGGCGCCGGCGTCCCGCTGGAAGCGGTTGGCGTCGTCGAGCCGTTTAACGGCACGTGTGTCGCCGGTTTCCCTCGCGATTTCGTATGCCCTGTCGATCAATCCTGCGGTGAGTTCCATGGCCCGGGCCACGCCCTCGGCATTGGCACCGGGTGCTCCGCCGGCCTGATTGATAATCCGCCTCGCAATCGTGCGGGCGCGTTTGGTGTTCTCGAATGCGAGCAGGTAACGGCCCTCGGCCGCGTTGGCTCGTGCCCGGTTCTGCAGGTCGTGTGCTTCGGTGATCATTCGTGAGATATTCCCGTTCACGCTGCGGTCGGCGCGTTCGTCGATCCGGTCGAGAAGAAGATCGGTCCGCGCGATTTCGCGGCGGACGACTTCGGGGCCGATGTTGTCGCGTCTCAGGAGCCGAATCGCCCGGTTGGACATATCGGTCGATGCGTTCGCCGACTGGATGGCGACCTCGAACATGTGTTCGCGCATGCTCCCCCGCGCGCGCAGCATCTGGTTCGTGGATTCTTCGATGAGTTTTTTGGCGAGTACGTTGTTGTTACCACCCACCTCGTCGAACACGGCTCGTGCTTGTTCGTTGCGCCGCCCTGCGTATTCGATGGCGTTGAGCGCGCGTTCCTCGAGCCTGGTTTCGCGCTTGGCCAGCTGGATCGCCTTGAGAATGGCGTTTCGGGCCTGTTTCGCGGTCTGCGCCGAGAGGACCGGCCGGAGGGCCTCGATCTCGCGGATCGATGCGAGATGGAGCTGCCGCGCGGCGTCCAGCGAAACGCGGGCCTTGGCGCTGTTGGTGCCGCGCACCAATAACTCGGCTTCGACGAGCAGCTGATGGTTTTGCTGGATGTATTCGCGGAGCTTGTCGAGGTCGTCGGTGACCTGGGCCCGGGCCGCGGTAACGACGATGGTCGCTGCCAGCAGAACAAGCAGTGCCACGTTGATCATGCGTCGTTTTCTGTTCATATTGATACTCCCTTCCGCCGGCCGGTTGGAGGCCGGCGCTCGGGCGATAACGCCGGTCTACGGACACGCAATCCGTGTACCATGCGGCTTCCGCCGGGGAGATATGTGTATAAGATAATTGTTTTCAATTGCTTACGCCAGTATTTAAGCCGGGCGTGCGCGGATGTTCCAGCGTCCGGTGAACCTCCAGGGGCACCTTGGGGAACCCGGGTGACCCGCTGGGGCCGATTTCTGCCCCCCCCGGGTTTTCAATCGATCCCGTAGCGTTCCAGGCGGCCGTAGAGGGCGCGCCGCGTTATTCCGAGCAGCCTCGCGGCCTCGCTCTTGTTGCCCGCCGCCGCATCGAGCGCCCTCAGAATGGCGGCTTTTTCCAGTTCGTTCAGATCGAGGGTGTCCGGCGGCGGTCCCGCCGCGGCGGACCGTCCGATTTCCGCCGTATCTGTCAGCAGGATATCATCCTCTGAGACGCTGCCTTCGGGTCGTATTATCGTCGCTCGCTCGAGCACGTTCCGGAGTTCCCGGATGTTCCCCGGCCAGTCGTGGCGGGCGAGTTTTGCCAGCGCCTCGTCGGTGAGGTCTTCTAGTGGACGGCCCCAGCCGGAAAAGAAATGACGGGAGATACCTGCCACGTCTTCGCGGCGATCGCGAAGCGGCGGCAAAGTAATCGGGAACACGTTCAACCTGTAGAAGAGGTCTTCGCGAAAACCTCCGTCGCGGATCGCCGTTTCGAGCGGCTGGTGTGTGGCTGATACGAGGCGGATATCGATCTTGATGTCCTTCTCGGCGCCCAGGGGTGTGATAGTTTTGTTTTCGAGGACCCTCAGCAGTTTGGCCTGGAGAGACATCGGCAGGTCTCCGATTTCGTCGAGAAACAATGTGCCGCCGTGGGCGAGCTGGAAATGTCCGATCTTGCGCCGGTCGGCACCCGTAAACGCCCCCTTCTCGTATCCGAAGAGCTCGCTCTCGAGGAGGGTCTCGGGGATTGCCGCGCAATTCAGAGCGATGAATGGCCCCTCGGCGCGGCGCGACGTCTTGTGGACCGCCTTGGCCACGAGTTCCTTGCCGGTCCCGCTCTCACCGCGAATGAGGACGGCAGCGTCCGAACGGGCCAGCTCCTGGATGATCTCCTTGATTCGTGTCATCACGGGACTGCCACCGACGAGTTCTTCGTCGAGTGGCTGTGACAGGTATGAACGCAGCGCACGATTTTCGCTCTGCAGCAATCGTTTTTCGTCGAGACGCGAGACCAGCATCAACAGTTCCTCGGTCTGGAACGGCTTCGTGAGATAGTCGTAAGCTCCCGCTCGCATGGCGGAGATCGCCGTTTCCACCGAAGCGTACGCCGTGACCACGATGACGTCGGTGCCGGGCGATGCTCGTTTCGCTTCCTGGAGCAGTGCGATGCCGTCCATGCCCTCCATCCGGAGATCGGTGATGAGCACGTCCGGCTTGTATTTGCTTACCAGTGCGAGCGCTTCCTTCGGATCGGTTGTTCTGAAGACCTTGTGTCCTTCGTCTCCGAGTTCCGCGGCGAGCAGCTTGACGATTTTCTCTTCGTCGTCGACGATGACTATTTCCGCCATAAATATGCCTCGTGGGGTTTTCTACTCCGCCAGGGGGAAGGACAGCTCGACTGTCGTGCCTTCCTCCGGACGGCTTTCGATGTCGAGTTTCCCTCCGTGTTCGTCGACAATGGTCTGGACGATGCTGAGCCCCAGACCGCTGCCGTCGGCACGGTTGGTAAAAAATGGCCGGGTCACCTCGCCGAGATCCCCGGGGTCGATTCCCCGGCCGTGATCACGGACGCCGATGACGCCGAAAGGAGGGCGGCGCTCCACATATATCTCTATCGAGCCGCCGTTCTCAACGGCCTGGACGGCATTCATCAGCACGTTCATCAACGCCTGCTGCGCCCGCTTTTCGTCGACGGCGATGCGTACGTCCCCGTCCGTCTGGCGCTGGGTGACCTCTATGTTACCCGCCTGTGACTCGGGCTCGATGACGAGCATGCACCTGTTTATGATCCGGGAGGCCGGGTGCGGACCGATCGTTGGCTGGTGCGCGCCGGCAAAATCCAGGTAGCTGGTGAGGATTCGGTTCAGCTCGTCGACCTCCTCCGATATGAATGCGAAAACTTCGTCGTCCGAGTCGTACTTTCGGCGCAGACGCTGGGCGGAGGTTTTGATGATACTGAGCGGGTTGCGGATGTCGTGCGCGATGTTGGCGACCATCCTCCCCATCGTGGCGAGGTTTTCCCTGCGTATCGCCGCTTCCTGCGCCTTGTCGAGCGCGGCGGACTGGCGGTAGAACAAAAGCCCCAGCACAGCCACCGCGATCATGCAAGCCCCGAGAATGAACCCGATCAGGCTGGACAGTTCCCGAAGGTCGTCGAAGTAGCCGGCACCCGCTTCGATGCCGACGATTCCGATGACGTCTTCCGCCGACGACCGGACCGGTGCGTACGCACTCTTCATATAGATGTCGCCGGATTTGTACAGGTTGGTGTAGGCGGCGATGCCCGAGCGAGCCAGGGTGACGGCGCTGTAATCGAGGTCGATGAAAGGGTTCGGCTCTCCGGGGTCGAAGAAGCCCCCGAGGTCGACGATGGTCTGGCCCTCGGGCGTGAGGATCACGACGTTCGACAGTTCGGATTCGAGAGAAGCCTCGAAGAGAAGCGTCAGAAGTTCGTCGCCGACGGCGCCGGCCACGAGGGAGTCGGCCAGACCGACCTCGACGGTACGGGCAAGACCGCTGGCGACGGCCTTGAGGCGATTGCCCATCTCGTTGTCGAGGTGCTGTTCCGCGCGCCGATAGAGCAGGACCGTCGTAGCGAGCAAAAAGACGAGAAACGCGATCATGAACGCCGCGATCATCGCGAGCCGCTTCCTCGATGATATCGTGTGCTCGAGCATGGTGAAATTCTATGGCTGGTTACTCAACGCGGCAAGAAGAGATTTTCCGGTGGTCGGGTGCTCACCGGAGCGACTGAATCCGGCGTATCTGAGAGTTGGCGAACTCGCTCCATTTCGGGTCCCCCGTGGCGCCGGTGAACGCCGCCACCGCGTCCCGGTAGCGTCCTTCGCCGGCCAGCGCCATCCCGCGCGCGCACGCCAGCCCCGCCGTTTCGGGGAAATTGGCGGACGCGCCTTCCACCAGTTCGATGGTGCGCGAATATTTACCCCGTTTGTTGAGGAGATTCGCCTGGGCGAGGATGACGGGTTCCATCTCACGCGTCAACCCCCTCAGTTCCAGCGCTTTGTCGTAGACGCGGATTGCGCTGTCGAGCCGCCCGACCTGCTCGAGAGTCCGGCCGAGGTTGATCCGGGCATCGATGCTTTTCGGGTTGGCGTCGACGGCGGCACGGTAGAGGGCAAGTGCCGCATCGAAATTACCGCGAGTGGAATATATATAGCCCAGTTGCATGTTGGAGTCGAAGTCGCCCGGCTCCTGCTCGAGGTACGCCGCGAGCACAATGGCGGCTTCGTCGTAGCGTTCTGCTTCGAACAGAGCGTTGGCAAGGGCGCGCCGGGTGTCTGAGCGTGGCGACATCTTCGCCGCACGTTCGAGGTGGGTAATTGCTTCTTCGTTACGGCCCCGGGCGAGGAGCATCAACCCGAGGTTGCGAAGCAGAATTTCATCGTCGGGACCTGCGGCCCGCAGCGATGATTCGAGGAGCGAAACCGCCTCGTCGCCGCGGCCGGCCCGCAGAAGCGCGTCCGCCAGAGCCACGCGATCCGTGGCGTCCGATGCCGGTGAGGCGTTGAGGCGCTCCAGGTAGTGAAGGGAGCTGGCCGGGTCGTTGGTGGCGTCGTAGAGCGACGCAAGGCCGCGGAGGGCCGGAACGTTGGCGGAATCGATCGCCAGCGCGGTGTCGTACAGGGATTTTGCACCGGCGTAATCGCCCAGCGCACTTGCCGCGTCGGCGGCGACGGCGAGGCTGTCGGCGTCGCCGGCATTTGAGACGGTTTTTCCTCCGTCACCGGGCGGATGTCCGGTTGCGCAACCGACGAGGACCAGAGCTGTGATCGTGGACACAAAAAGGGAACGGATGCATGCCATCCGTTCCCTTGTCTGGTTGCCGCCTGAGCGAAGTTTGTGCAATTCGTGTTGTCTCCGGCTTCTACCCGTTACCGGATGACGACGAACTTACCGATCTTCCTCGCGAAAGCCTGATTGGTTTCCGTTTCGACGGAGAACAGGTAGATACCGCTCGTGATATCCTGAAAGTTGCGGCTCACGAGGTCCCACTCGATGGTCCCGTTGCCGGCACGTCCGTCGAACGGCAATTCGATGACCATATCTCCCGCCAGCGTGTAGATCCGGATCATGCCCTTGTCCATCGGCAGGTTCCGAAACTCCACCTTGATGCCCGTCGGGTCGTCGTTGTTTGGAGCCAGCGTCCACGGCTCCATCGACTCTGACGTGGCGGGGTTGGGAACTACATACACATCGCCCTCGTTGTAGGCGAAATCGGCCTGGGACGGAGTCTGTGGCTCGACGAAGGTAAAGTTGGACGACGGGTCGCCCGCTTTGCCGTCGGTGAGGGTCCTGTCGGAACCGGAGCCGCTGAAGCCGTGATCCATCGCCGTGACCGCGTAGAAGTAAGGTCGCCCGCGGTGGATGGCCCCGTCGACATAGCGGTAGTACTGGCGCCCTTCATCGAGACCCAGCTCCCACTGCGCGAGACGATTCAGCGTGTCGCACACGGCTGCCGTAACACCCGGAGGACAGGGAGGATCCTGCCCGGGGAATTCCTGCAAGAATTCGACCATCGACCGGATCATGCCGTCACGCTGTGCTGCGGTAAGCAGGTGCGGGACGAGGGGCTCGTACCGGTACTGGTTCAGGCCCGTGTCCTCGCGGTAATTGTTGATGAGATCGGCTTCGAACAGCATTTTCCACAGTTCGTGCGCCGGTCCGTTGTCGACCGAAGTCCCCAGCGGTCGGTCCCAGTCGTCGGCGCGCCACACCCGGTATCCTTCGAAGTCGGGTTCCTGCGTTTTCACGTCGGGCACCGTCTCACTGAAGTTATCCCAATAGATCACTACGCCCGACTCCGAGGCCGAGTCAATTCGCATCGACGGCGGTGGCGGCGCCGTGCCGACGATCCAGAATACCTGGGTCTCCTGTCCGTTGATACCGGTCATGAATTTGGCACTGTCCGCGGATGTATACCCGCAGGCGGCCATAAAGAGGTCTTCCCTCGCGCAGTCATTATTGATCCAGAGGGGTTCTTTTTTCTGCCAGTTCCTCGGGGTCCTCGTTGCGTCCTTGCACGTGTCAACCGAGATTTCGACCGGGCCGGGCACCGGTGTCTCGCGGCCGCCCACGCCAGTCGTCTTGTCGCCGTCGAGGTTGAACCACGCGCCGTTGTAGGTCAACTGGGCGTTGGCGGCATTGTTGATCATTCCCTTGAGGCCGTCTCCGATACAGAAGGCCGTCTGGAATATGATAGTAGTGCCGGGCGGCAGCTCGGTGAACGGGCCGGCGGCCATCAACATACGGTAGTCGCGGGGGACTACGGCGTCACGCTCGATCGTCTTCGAGGACAACAATTCGTAACGCTCGAAATCGTTGGTCGGGTCGCCGCCTTCCTCGTACGACTGGCTGCCGGCGAAGTTGGCGTACGTGCTGATACCCACTCGTTCCGGCGCAAATTCGCCGGTGGGGTCGGTCGTATGCCCGAGAAACATGATGCCGAAGTATCCCGTCGTTTTGCCGTCGTCACTGTCGGCGTCGTAGGTATAGGCGATGTCCAGGGATACCGGACCGAGGTCGGTACACTTGTAAGGGCGGGTGACGAAACCCGTCGCGTCGTCTTCCCAGTAGTTTTCACCGTCGCGGTTGCCCGCGTCACCGTCTGCAAAAAAGCCGACATAGACGTCTTCCAGAACTTCGGTGCCGATGTTGGTAATCCAGAAGTTGGCGCCGACGAAATCATCGAACCGGTCTTCTTCCCACTGATAGCTTTCCTGCCGGATCATGAGGTGCAGAGGGTTGTGCTGCGGGTAAATCTGGACGGCGGTCGCCTGGTCGTCCGTATACCAGCAGCTGAACATCTGCTTGGACACGGCGGCGAAATCCTCGTCGATGAGTCCGTCCATGTCGTCGTCGTGGCCGTTCAGCCAGTCCTCATCGACCACGCCGTCCCTGTCGTCATCGGCGGAGCGGGAAGGCAGGCGGTTGCCGCTCTTGGCACCTTCCGCCGCGCGGTACATGATGTCGACGGGATCCTGGGTGGGTCGGAACTCAACTGCGTAGGCAGCCGTAGAGACGGCCGGTACACCGCCCTTCATCGCGCCGATCCAGAGCCCGGATACGTAGAGGTACTCGGTGCCGCTTCCGGCCGGCCACTGGGCCGACGGCGCCTCGGAGAAGGTGTTTGCGGAACCCGGCCACGACCCGAAGTTGCCCCAGTTGCCGACGTGCATCTGGAGTTCTCCGATGTTGTGGACATTCTCTCCCGACAGGACCAGCACTCGGCGCGGCCCCCACGTTCCCTTTTTCTTTTCGGCCTCGGGAACGTCGTAACGCGCGAAACTGGCAGTCGGGATCAAGAACGCCAGGGATAACGCAAGCAGAATCAATGTCTTACGTCTGCTTCTCATAAACCCCTTCTTTCTCTCTCGCTGGAAAGGACATGGAAATTATAGTCTTACCTGGAAATCGAGCGGTGGGGATCGATATAAATCAACCACTTGTGGGATCTAAAGTCAAGTGTTTTTAACTTTACACGGGCCCCCGATGGACCCCGTATCATGATATCTGCGAGCCGGTTGGCGCACACCCCTCCGGTGGCCATCACCGGATTACCGCGAATTTTCCGATCTTGCGGTCGAAACCGTCCGCCCGGACGGAAAAAAGATAAATACCGCTGGTGACTTCCTGGCCGTTCCGGCTCACCAGATCCCACTCTACGGTGCCGTTGCCCGCCGAACCGTCGAAGGGGAGGTCGACCACCAGGTCGCCCGATACCGTATAGATCCGGATCGTCCCCCTGGACCGGGGCAGGTTGCGGAATTCCACTTTGATACCGGTGGGGTCGGCGTTGTTCGGCGCCAGCCGCCACGGTGCCATCGATTCGGCGGTCGCCGGGTTGGGAACGACATAAATCTCTCCCGGTTGGTAGGCGTAATCGCTCTGGGCAGACGATCTTGGTTCGACGAATGTAAAATTTGACGCCGGATCGCCCGCTTTGCCGGTCGCGAGGTGTCCTTGTTCGTCCTGCACGTGGTCGAGGGCGGTGACGGAGTAGAAATAAGGACGTCCCAGGTGAACGCTCCGGTCGATATACCGGTAATACTGCCGCCCGCTGGAAAGGCCGAGCTGCCACCCGGCCAGTGTTCCCAGCGTATCGCACACCGCATTCGTCACTCCCGGCGGGCAGGGCGGGTCGGCGCCCGGAAATTCCTGGAGGTGCTCGACCATCGCGCGCACGAGGTCGTCGCGGCGCGCAGCGGTCATAATGTTGGGGACGAGCGGCTCGTAACGATGGAGGTTGAGCCCGGTGTCTTCGCCGAGGTTGTTGATTACGTCTGTCTGGAAAAGAAGTTTCCAGAGGTCGTGAGAGGGACCCGTGCGCGCAGTGGTGCCGATGGGCCGGCCCCACTCGTCGGCGCGCCAGAGTCGGTATCCCTCGAAGTCGTAGTCCAGGGTTTTGACGTCCGGCACCGTTTCGCTGAAATTGTCCCAGTAAACGACGATCCCGGCGCCGGAGTTCGCGTCGATTCTCATCGACGGCGGGGGCGGCGCCGTGCCGACGATCCAGTGGATCTGCGATTCTTTCCCCCCCACACCCGTCATGAACATATTGCTGTCCGCGTCGGTGAAGTTGCAGGCAATCCGGGCCAGCGCCTCGTCGGCGCAGTCATTGTTGATCCATAGAGGCTCACGCCGCTGCCACTCTCGCGGCGCACGAGTCTCTTCGCGGCACGTGTCGACCGAAATCGTGATCGGACCGGGCACCGGAGTTTCCCGGCCCGCGACACCGGTAAACGGATCCTGGTCGAGGTCGAACCAGGCGCCGTTGTAGGTCAACTGGGCCGCCGACGCGTTGAGTTCCAACCCGCGCAGGCCTTCCCCTATAACGAAGGCGACCTGGAACACGAGCGTGCTGCCGGGCAGCAATTCGTTGAACGGGCCGGCGCTGAGCAACATCCGGTAGTCCCTCGGCACGGGTGCGTCGCGTTCGATGATGCGTGTGCTGAGCAACTGGTACCGCTGGAAGTCCGTCTCCGGGTCGCCGCTTTCTTCGAACGACTGGCTGCCGGCGAAGTTGGCATATGCGTGGATGCTGACCCTCTCGGGTGCGGATTCGCCCGTCGGGTCGGTCGTGTGTCCGAGGAACAGTACCCCGAAGTAACCGGTCGTATTGCCGTCATCGCCGTCGGCGTCGTACGTATAGGCCACGTCCATGGCGATGGTGCCGAGGTTGGTACAGAAAGCCCGGTTGGAATGGAAGCCGGTCGCGTCGTCTTCGTAGTAGTTCTCGGTTTCACGGCTGCCGGCGTCACAGTCGGCGAAGAACCCGATGAAGATGTCCTCGAGTACGTCGTTACCGACGTTCGTTATCCAGTAATTGATACCGACGAAATCGTCGAAGCGGTCCTCCTCCCACTGGTAACTCTCCTGCCGGACCATTATGCCGAGCGGGTTGTGCCGGGGATTGCGCTGGATGGCCGCCGGCTGGTCATCCGTGTACCAGCAGCTGAACATCTGCTTGGACACGGCGGCAAAATCTTCGTCTGTTTTGCCGTCCGAATCGTCGTCACGGCCGTTGAGCCAGTCTTCGTCGATGGCGCCGTCACCGTCGTCGTCGGCACTCCGTGACGGGAGACGGTTTCCGCCGCGGGCGCCTTCGGCGGACGTGTACATGATGTCACGGGGGTCCTGGGTGGGCAGGAACTCTGAAATAACGGGATGGGTCGCCGTCGATACGGCGGGGACGCCGCCTTTCATGGCGCCGACCCACAACCCCGCCTCGAACAGGTACTCCACGCCGCTGCCGGCGGGCCACTGGGCCGACGGCGATTCGGAAAACGTCTGGCCCGCCCCCGGCCACGACCCGAACATGCCCCAGTTGCTCACGTGGATGTGGAGTTCACCGACGTTGTGGACGTGCTGGCCACCCAGCACGAGAACACGGAGGGGCTCCCGGGCTTGTTTATTTGCAGGTGACGACCCGACGACGGTCCGGGCCAGGACTTGCGGAATTGACAACATCGTAACCGCGGCGGCGGCCGCGGCAATCCATAACAATCGACGCCTCATATTTGACCCCGTTTCGGGAAGGGTTCGTGAACCGTCCAGTTGTGTGGGGTGACTGTACGAGAGCGAAGCGGGTGGGGCGGTCTCCGTGGTGGGGCTTTGTCACGGACTGCTGGACGCGGTGGGGTGTAAATATGAAAGAGAGTCAATTGAAAGAAAACGCCGCAGACTCCCGGTGTCAAGGTCGAAGGACTGGAACGTGGCCGGGGTTTTCGGGTATTATTAATAACTATGAACACTCCATCGCGAACCAGATTCTACGTGTGCTTCAGAGTGGCGCTGATCATCTTCGCCGCGGCCTGCATCGGGGTAACAGGCTGCTCGAAAGAACCGGCGCAGACGCTTACCATCGTATACTCGAACGACCTCAACGGTGTTATCCGGTCGTGCGGATGTCCCGCCAACGACAACGGCGGACTCGGGCGCCGGGCGACGTTTACGGATATCGTGCGCGATTCCACCACGAATTTCCTCCTGGTGGACGCCGGCGATTTTTTCGGACGGGAGGTCAACTACGGCAAGGAGAAGGCCGACATCACGATGAAATCGATGGGCCTGATGGGGTACCACGGGGTGGCGATCGGCGAAAACGAATTCGGATTCGGCACCGATTACATTGTCGACCGGGTCGACGCGACCGGTCTGCCCGTACTCGGCGCCAATGTTTATGACGGTGAGACCAGCGAACTCCTTTTTCCCCCGAGCTGGGTGGTGGAGTATCCCGGGGGGCTCGAGGTCGCACTGATCGGTGTTATGGGCAGCCAGCTGAAGCTGCCGCCCCAGGTCGAACCCGGCTCGGTCAGGGTTACCGATCCCGTCAATGCGGTTCGGCGCGAAGTCGCGGAACTGGAAGAGGGCATCGATGTGATCGTGGTCCTCGCCCACGTTTTTCTCAGGGACGCACAGGCGATAGCGTCCAGGGTGCCGGAGGTGGACCTCGTCATTTTCGGTCACGAAGGACGCCCGATACGTAAACTACGCCGCCACGGCAACGCGTTTCTCCTGCAGGTGCCCAGGGACGGCACCCACGCGGGTGTTGCTTTTGCCGTGATCGGCGAGGACGGCGGTGTTCGCACGCTGAGCAATTATATAAAGCCGCTCTCCAGGGAGTTCGAGGATCACGAGGCGATCGCGCGGTTGTTCCAGTCGTACGATATGAACGTCGCCGCCAAGGAAAAAGCCAACGTGCCCTCGGGCCTCTATGAGCGGCGGCTCCGGCTCCCGAAGCCATATCAGGGGAGCGAAGCCTGCGCCGAATGCCACGAAGAGGAGTACGCCGCCTGGAATGCTTCGGCGCACGCCCGCGCCATGGCGACGCTCGAATCGGAGTCGAGAGAATACGACAGAGATTGTATCCCTTGTCACACCACCGGTTTCTACAAGCGTGGCGGGTTCGAGCACGTCTCCGTGACGCCCGGATTGACCAACGTCGGGTGCGAATCCTGCCATGGAAGCGGATTCGACCACGTTGCCGATACCGCCCGGGGGTTCGAAGGCGATCCGGGGGCCGCATGCCTTTCCTGTCACACCGACCGGCAGGACCCGGACTTCGATTTCGAAGCCGATTGGCCCCTTATCCGGCACTAATATATTCGGTTGACATGGTCGGAGGGCGGTGGTAAGTTGGTCGGGAATATTGTATATACGCGTAGCCAGTTAATCCCCACCGGACATAGTCCCCAAGAAGGGTCAGGACGGAATACCGTTTACGAGAAGACACTCCAGCGCCGGAGTCTTCCGTTTCAGGTGTACAAAAGGAGCGTAATATCAATGGCTAAACGGTGCTTAATAACAATGTCCATCGCGATATTCGGAATGCTTTTCGTCG
Organism: uncultured bacterium; assembly: GCA_965371015.1. Taxonomy (GTDB): domain Bacteria; phylum Krumholzibacteriota; class Krumholzibacteriia; order WVZY01; family JAKEHA01; genus CBDUWU01. The sequence goes on from CBDUWU010000022.1 coordinate 23,629, forward strand.
CTGGGTGCGGCGGAGACGCCAAGCAGGTGGACCCGTACGCGGAAGTGTCGCTGCAACAAGCGATCGAGGGACCGGCGGTGATCAGCAAGGGGTTCAAGTACAAACTTCGGACTCCCGAGATCGTCGAGAAGAGCGGTCACCTTCTTTTCATCCGCGAGGGCAACTTGCTCGAGATCATCGCCGGACGCAGCATCGCCGACAAACTGGGTGGCATCGATATGTCCATAGTGGAATTCAATGTCAAGAAAATGTACTCGCCCTACGTTCACTTCAAGTGTGAACAGATCGTCAGCGGCGCTGACACCGTGTTTATCGGCCGCGGCGCCATCGACTATCCGAGGATCACCGACGCGGCGGAGTTCAAGACCAAAGACCACGATGAGTACAATCTCGACCGGCTGAAGTTCAACAGGACGGCCGACCTGCGTAAAGCGGTCGACAAGCAGTTCTGGGTGACGGGCAGCGTGGCACTCATTGAGGAAGACGGCGAGGAAGTCTGGATGCTGGCCGGTCCCCGGGGATCGACCGTTCGCATCGTCGACCCGACCGACGGAATCACGATCGTCTTGAGAATGCTGGTTGCGAACAACGAATCGTTCGAAGGCGGCATCACGTTCACAGAGGTCGAGCCCTGGCCGAGTCGCAAGGACAACCAGGTGTGCGGCAATGTCGAGGTCGACTTCGTCAAGTTCATGGACAAGGTGATCGGTAGCTAGCAAGCACCGCACCGACGTGACGAGTTTCGTCAGGGCGTGCCCGGTCAATAC
>CBDUWU010000023.1:0-24371 GCA_965371015.1 uncultured bacterium
GCGCGCATCGCCCGTTACCGCTCCTTTTTGTGCCCCGTCGGCGCCCGGGGTTTTTCCTGGAACCGGGGTCCAGCGCCGGCCCCGCGGGCGTTGCCCTCGACCGTGCCCGAGTCGCGCAGTCGCCGTTCCTTGCGGCGGTCGGTAGACCTTGTTTTCGAGCCGGCGTGCCCGTGGTAAAACTGTTCCCAATCGCCCCCGAGTTCGACGTAGTGCGCGCGGGAGTGGTACTCCCGGCACTCGAGCGCGAGCATGGGGTTGTCGACTCCGTTAATCGTCTCGGGGATTCTCGACAGACGTACCAGGTCGACCGGCGGGATGCGCGAGAGGACTTCTTTCCACGCGGCGGCCATGTCGACGCGCCCCGGGCCGATCGCCGGCGCGCCGTAGTCGATCAACTCTCCCCCGAGCCAGACGAGCGTGCAGAGCCTGCCGGATGCCTCTATCTGGAATGGAAAAAACATCGACGGCGAATCGTCGTCGTCATAAACGGCCACCAGGCAGGGACGGACCCCGCGGTGCCGGCCGACAGTTTCGTACCAGCCCTCGAGCCACTCGCGGGACTGAAAGACGTAGAGCGAGCCTGTGTCCTGGAACTTCGCCCACGCACCACCCGCGGCGTCGATGGAATCGAAAACCTCAACCCTGATGACCGCTCTCCTCGTTGAACATCTTGACCAGGTAATGGCCGGACCGCGACCAGGTTCGTTTCCGGCCGCGCTTGTCGGTAAACTCGCGCTCGGAAATGAACGCCCCCATGCCCGTGTGCCGGTACCCCCTTGCTTCGTAAAGCGAAACCACCGACGGATTGAGGGTAAACGTGGTGAGCCCGACCCGGTCGTGACCGCGCTCGTGGATCAAACGTTCGGCCTCGTCCAGGATCGCCGTACCGATCCCACGTCCCCACACGGCGGGGTGGACGTAGAGATCCTCGAGGAGCGGGCCGCGATCTTCGAGGGCCGCCAGCGGTCCGTCGTGGCCGCCGTCCCAGTAGACGACGATGTGCCCGACGGGGATTCTTCCCCATGCCCACGCCATCACGTAGGCGAGCCGCCCGTCCTCCTGTTCTTGAATTCTGCGCTGGTGTTTAGTATAATCACCATACGTCAGCAGCGATTCCAGCAGTTCGGTATCGCTTTTTTCCGGAAACCTCATGACCACGTCTTCGAGTTTGAGGTTTTTCAATACCTTCCCGACGGAGCGGGAGGACTCGCGTTTCTTCCTGAACGCTTCCAGTAGCTTCCTGGCGTTGACAATAAGGAATTTCTTCACGTTTTGCCGAGAGTAGTTTGTTTGATGTGCAGCCTCTTTGAACACCGCCGGCCCATGCCGATTATAACAGAGACCACCAACATCACCAAAGCCAAAGGGACTTTGCGATCCGTAGCTCCTCTGCTGAGTGTCCCGGTCGGGGTGGGTTCATGAACCGGCCCATCGACGCCATCGTTGCCGTCACTTACCGGTGCCAGGCCCGCTGCAGGATGTGTTCCATCTGGCAGATCAAAGAGCACCACGACGTGCAGCCGGAAGTGTACAAGAAACTGCCCACGTCGCTCAACGACGTAAACGTCTCCGGCGGAGAACCGTTTCTGCGCCAGGATCTCCCGGAAATCGTTTCCGTGATCCACGCCCGCCTCCCCCACGCGCGCATGGTCGTTTCGACCAACGCCTTTCTCGGCAAGTCGATCATCCCGCGCGCGCTCGAATTGAGAGAGATCAACCCTTCGATCGGGTTCGGAATCTCGGTGGACGGTGTCGGCGACATGCACGATTTCGTCCGGGGGATCGACGGCGGATTCGAAAAGGTCGTCACCGTCGTCAAGGGCCTCAAGTCCGAAGGCGTCGACAACTTGCGCATCGCCTACACGCTTACCACGGAAAACGCCGACCACATGATCAAAGTGTACGAACTCGCCAGAGAACTGGGTGTCCAGTTCACCATGCAGGTTTCGCACGACAGCGAGTTCTTCTTCGGCCGGCACGAAACGACGGTGATCAAGCACCGGCACCCGCTGTTCGGCAGCGACAAGATACGCACCGACTTCGAGACGATCATCAACGGCGAGCTCTCCTCGTTCAACCTCAAGCGACTGGTCAAAGCGTACGTTTTTTACGGCATGTACAAGCTCGCCGCCGAGGGCAAACAGCTCTTCCCCTCCGAACCCGGCGTCGGTTACTTCTATCTGGACCCGCGCGGAGACGTCTACCCGTCCATCCTCCACAACAACATCATGGGAAACCTGGTCGAGTCGGAATTCGACGAGCTGTGGCGGTCACAGCGTGCCGGGGAAGCCCGGCGGGCGGCCGCGGAAGACCCGATGCCCTACTGGCTCGGCTGCATGCTGCGCAAGGCGCTCCTCGACCACAAATTCCAGGTCGGCTCGTGGGCGTTGAAAAATAAATTTACCAAGGTGAGTCTCTGATCGCTCAGCGAATCCCCGCTTCTTCGCACCAGATTCCCAGCGACAACAAAGCCCACAGGGTTCCCTCCCAGGGACCGCGGAAGTACGCGGGCTCGTGATCGAGCCACGACTCGACTCCGGGAAACGCGCGCCGGACAGCCGTCGCGCCCAGAATGCGTTCTTTAAGCGTCGCACCGTGGGAACCGAGCAGCGCGGGCAGGTTCCCGAAAGGAAATGCCCGTTTGCGGCGGGTGGCGATGTCGGCGTCGAGGCGGCCCTTCGACCACCATCGCAGGATCAATTTCGTGTTCGCCCGCCCCGGCCAGCGGCTCACACGAGCCGACGGCGGCAACGAGAGGGCGAAGGAAACGAGATCCCGGTCGAGAAACGGCATGCGCAACTCGGCCGAAGAGTCCATCGCTGTGGAGTCGGCGAATGAACAGATATTCTCCGAGAGGAACGTGGCGAGCATGACCTCCTGCATTCGGTCGACGTCTCCGGCATCGGCGGCGCACCGGCCGTAGAGGGTGTCCACCACCGAGAGGTAACTGTCGGGGGAAGCGGCCCCAGGCGATATCAGCTCGGCGATATCGGCCACGGGCAGCGGCCGGTGGATGAGGTAACGCGCCGCAGCGGGCGCCATGCGCGCCGGGGCTTCGAGCAACCTCGCGCGCCGCTCATCGAGCGGTTCGGCTCCGTAGACAAAACGGTCGATCGCCCCGCCCATCCAGGCCCCCGGCAATCGCGCCAGCGATCTCAACACGGCCAGGCGGAATCGGTCCTGGCTCAACCGGTACCCTCCCAGCACCTCGTCGCCGCCGTGCCCGCACAGGAATACCGTCGCCCGGTCGCGCGCATTTCGAATCAGCATCCACGTCGCCAGCGCGGCGCCGTCGCCCACCGGCTCGGTCATCGACGCGAACGCCGGTACCATCTTTTCCACGCGATCGTCGGGGGTGACGAGCAGGTTGAGTTCTTCGCATCCGCCGGGAGCACCGCCGACGGGCGATATGCCCGACTCCGACCCGGTCAGGGCAAAGGTAAACGACGTCACGTCGCGGCCCTGCAAAGTGAGCGAAGCGCGGATACTGTTGCTGTCGATCCCGTCGCTCAACAGGAGCGCGACGGGCACGTCGCTCACGAGGCACCGCCGCGACGCCTGGGCGAGGAGTTCGTCGAAACGCTCGACGAGTTCGCCGCGCACAGCCGTGCCGCCGTGGCTGTCCCTGAACCTCGGCTCGTACCATCGGCGCAGCTCCACCCCACCGGATCCGGCCACGACCAGGTGACCACCGGGCACCTTTTCGACTCCCCGCAAAACCGTGCGCGGCGCCACCACGTAACGGAGCGTCGCGTACTCGAGCATCGCATCCTCGTCGAGCTCGCGCGGCACCTCGGGCGCCGCGAGCAGCGCGGGGATGGTCGAAGCGAACGCCAGCGCTCCGGGAGAGCGGTGGAAAAACAGCGGCTTCTCTCCGAAACGGTCGCGGGCCAGCCACAGCCGCCGCTCCTCGGTGTCGTAGACGGCGAACGCCCACTGCCCCACCATCCGGTCGAGGGCGGCACAACCCCACTTCGCCCAGGCGTGGAGGAGGACCTCGGTGTCGGTGCGCGAGGCCAGGTCCGAGGGGTCGATCCCCATCTCGCGCCGAAGTTCGTCGAAATTATAGATCTCGCCGTTGAAGGTGATCAGGTAGCGCCCGCCGGGACTGCGCATCGGCTGGCGGCCGGCGTCGGTAAGGTCGAGGATACGGAGGCGGCGGTTGCCCAGGGTGGCGGGCCCCTCGCGCTCGACGCCGAAGCCATCGGGGCCGCGCCGTTCGAGGCGGTCCGTCATCGCCCGCACGACGGCGCTGTCGTCGCGCTCCTCGCCGAAGCGGAATATACCCGCAATCCCGCACATGTCCGGCATCATAGCATTTCACCCGCGCCGGGCGCTATGCTATGCTGGCGGCCGACATCAAAACACCGGACCCCCATGACCAATCCGACCGACACCCGCCTCGACTTTGCCGCCCTGCTCCCCGGCGTGGGCGTATTCGGCGGAGTGCGCCGTTTTCTGGAGATCGGTAACGAACTGATCCGGCGCGGGCACCGTTATACGATCTACCACCCCGGCGGCGACCGGCCCGACTGGCTGCCGTTTCAGGGGGAGGTAAAGCCCCTCTCCGAGCTCGCCGCCGCGAGGCACCAGGTCGCGATCTGCAACGACCCTCCTCTGCTCGATGACTTCGAAAGGGCACGGGCCGACGTCAAATTCTTTTACTTCGTACTGGAGAACATCCACGGCGAGCGCGAGATTGCTCGCAGCGGTTCGTGGTCGGCGCTGGCCAACTCCACCGGGATGGCCAACCGGCTCTGGAGCCGGTACCGGGTGCGCGCAGACCGGGTGATCGGCGGCATAAACCTCGGCACGTTTTACCCGGGCGCCCCCCGCGCTTCGGGCGATTACCGCATCCTGACATTCGGGCGGCTCTCGAGGCGCAAAAAAGGCGTACCCATCGTCGTTTCCGCGGTGGAGATGTTCGCACGCCGCCTCGGCGAGACGGAACGTCCCGTCAAACTCGTGCTCTTCGACCACATTGGCCGGGGAAACGAGGCCGACCCCCGCGACGGGTTCCACTGTGACGTCCCCCACGAGTTTCACCTCAACCTGGGCCAGGAGGATCTCTCGGCGCTCTACAGGGGCTGCGACGCGTTCGTGAGCGCCGAAAAGCGCGCCGGCTGGGCCAACACGGTGGCCGAAGCGATGGCGTGCGGAGTACCCGTCGTGTGCACCCGTTCGGGGGCGCTCGACCTCGCCGTCGACGGCGAAACGGCCGTCGTGGTGCGCCGGCAGCGCTGGTTCGTCGAGCGCGGGCTGCGTGCACTGCACGCCGATCCATCCCGGGCCAGACGGCTTCGAGACTGCGCGATCGATCGCGTGCGGTCGTATTCGTGGGAAAGTGTGGCCGATCAGCTGCTCGACGCGGTGAGAGCGAAACTCGGCATCATTCCTTGACGATCCCGTAGGGCGTTCTCGTCTCCCGGCTGTCCCGGAATTCTCCGATGAAGTCATCGCTGTGCGGAATGGCGTCTGACTTGTGGTGACAGTGGTACTGCACGGCCTCGAACGCGATGCTGTTCACCGCGATGCCGCTGTTGATGAACCGCACGCAGAGGTTGTTGTCCTCGAGACCGCGGCCGACGATACGCTCGTCGTAGCCATTCACGGCGAAGAACTCTTCCTTGTGCACCGAAAAATTACAGCCGAGTATCTGGTAGTCGGCCCGGCGGCGGTTGCGGGCCCCGAACACGAACGGCATGTAGAGTCCGTGCTTGCAGTCGTTGCGGCCGCAATGCCCCAGCCAGAACCAGGGCCGCTCGATACGGCGCGACCGGATCTCGTCGAAAGTGAGCCGGCCCGTCAGTTCCTCGTCGAGCATCACGCGACGCCCCGTCAGCACACGGCCGCGCCGGCTGCGCCGCAGGTGCCGTTCGAGAAACCGGCGATGGAGGATACAATCCCCGTCGATGAACACGATGTATTCCGACGAGGCGCGCGTCACCGCCCGGTTGACCACGATGGTCTTGCGGAATCCGTTGTCTTCGTGCCACTCGTGGACGATCGGGTGGGTAAAAACCGTCCGGTAGCGATCGATGAGCGCGGCGATCGACGGACCCGACCCGTCGTCGGCGATCACGACTTCGAAGTCGGTCATGGACTGGTTCGCCAGACTGGCGAAGACGAGTTCGAGTACCTCGGCCCGGTTGTATACGGCGATGACGAGCGAGGCGGCCGGCGCCATTATGTGACGTCCTTCCCCCGGCGGCGGGCCGAGCCCAGCTCGTACAGCTTGGCATACTTGAGGAACACGTAATAGGCGTGGAGGGCGGATATGGTGAGTCCCGCCAGACCGTCGAGAAAGCCCTTTTTCAGGATAAAAACCTTGAGAAACTCGAAGAATGGATAAAACCCGACGTTGACGAGGCCGGCGCGGCGGCCCTGTTCGAACATCTGACGCGCCGACAGCGTGGTGAAGTCGTTCATTTTGTCGACGTGGTGGGCCACGTCGCGATAGGAATAGTGGTAGAGGTCGTGTTTCAGACGCCCGACCCGGCCCGAGACGCTCACGTACTCGTGGACGATCTCGTCGGTGATCGCGCCGGCGTCGCGGCGGAATAATCTGAGGATGTAGCCCGGATACCAGCCGCTGTGCTCGACCCAGCGGTTGAGATACCACGCTTTGCGGGGCATATCGTACCCCTCGCGGTCGAAATCGAGCGCGCGGATCTCGGCGGCCAGACCGTCCGAGACCTCTTCATCCGCGTCGATGGAAAACACCCAGGGGCACGTCGACTGCTCGAGGGCGAACTGCTTCTGGCGACCGTATCCCATCCATTCGCGCGTGATCACCCGGGACGCCAGCGGCCGCGCGATCTCGACGGTGCCGTCGGTACTTCCCGAATCGACGACGACGATTTCGTCGGAGAACGAAGCAACGCTCTCGAGGCAGCGCCGGATATTGCGCTCCTCGTTGAAACAGATGACGATGGTGGAGATGCTTTCCATGGGCCTGGGACGGCAAGAGAAATTCGACCACGACATTAGGACAACCCGGCTATAACGAAGCAAACATTGTAGAGGGACGGTACCACAAGACGGCGCCGCTTGCAAACGCGGCGCGTCCGGTTTAACATGGGGCCGGTATTTCACCGGCCGCAGCAGGATAACACGACCAACCCCAGGAGTCGATATGACCAACGACGGCACGTCCGACGCATCGAACGAAACCGGATCCCGCGGCATTCCCAACCCGATCACCGAACTCGTCCAATCCTTCCGAGCGCTCAAGGGCGCCCCGGCCGCCTTCTGGCACACCAACATGGCTTACTGGCTCGACGGAGTGGCCTATTTCGGCATGCTGACGCTGCTGACCATGTATTTTCACGACGTCGCCGGCATGTCGGACGACACGGGGCACAAACTCGTATCGGTCTACGCCGGTCTCATCTCGGGAACGATGCTGCTGTTCGGCCCGCTGACGGACCGCCTGGGCGTGCGAAAATCGCTGATCATCTCGATCGTGCTGTACATCATCGGCCGGTCGGCCCTGCCCCTGGCCCCCAGCTTCTTCGAGCCGGGCTCGTCCGCCATTATAAAATTCTGCCTCCTGGCCCTGATCATCGCGGCGACCGGTAACGGATTCATGCAACCCTCCTGTTACGCCGGCGTACGCAAATTCACCGACAAGTCGACGGCGGCGATGGGCTATGGACTCCTCTACGCGGGGATGAACCTCGGGATCGTCGTCATCGGGCTGATCTCGCCGCGCATTCGAACCGGCATTCACGTGGGCGGGTTCGACTGGAACGGCTGGGGCATCGAGGGCGTATTCTGGTTTTGTGTAGGGGTAAACGTGCTGATGCTGCTGGCCGTCGTATTCCTGTTCAAATCCCGCATCGAGCGCGAAGGCGAGCTGGCCGCCGGAGGCCAAGACGAAAAAGAAGATGAACCGGACGAAAAGAAAACATTGTCCGGCGGCATCGTCGACTGGTTTCGCAAAAACCCGCTGGCCAATCCCCGCTTCAGCTTCTTCATATTCATACTCCTCCCCGTCCAGACGTTGTTCGCCTACCAGTGGCTGGTCATGCCCCAGTACATCACACGGGCCTACTCCGACGGCGTCGCCAACAACATGGAGAGCTTCGTCAACGTCCTCAACCCGCTCCTCATCGTGCTCGGAGTGCCGATCATCACCGCGTTGACGCGCAAGGTCCACGTCTACAAGATCATGATCATCGGTGCGCTGGTCTCGGCGCTGCCGTCGTTCTTGTTCGTGGCCGGGCCGACGCTGCCGCTGTTGATCGCGTATTTCGTCCTGTTCTCTCTCGGTGAGGCCATGTGGCAGCCTCGGTTCCTCCAGTTCGCCGCCGAGCTCGCTCCGAAGGGACGGACGGGCGCCTACATCGCCTACGCGAACATCCCGTGGTTCATGGTCAAGGCCCTGGCGGGCCTCTACACCGGCCGGATGATGCAACAGTACTGCCCCGCCGAGGGGACGCTCAACACCGAGTCCATGTGGCTCATTTATGCGCTGGTCGCGATGATCAGCCCGATCGGACTCATAGTAGCGAAGAAGTGGGTGGACAAGGGGGAATACACCGCGCCCGGCCAGGCCACAGGGGAGTGACGTCGGCGCCGTCATCAGCGCCGCCATACCGAAACAGAAAACAGCGCGTCGCACGATGTCTCGTATTTACCGGCGATGGCGAGTAAGGGACGTTGCGATCTTGTTGTCCCTATGGCCAGAACACCGAAAGGCGCACAAGGACCCGGAATTGGAGCGCTACAACGACCTCGCGCAGAATGTGCCCAACCCGTTCAACCCCACCACCCAGCTCGGTTACCAGATCGCCGCCGACGTGCGCGTCACGCTGGCCGTCTATGACGTAGCGGGCAAACTGGTACAAACGCTGGTCGACAAACAGCAGTCCGCCGGCGGCTATACCGAAACGTGGGACGGCCACGACAACAAGGGCCGCCTCGTCTCCTCGGGAGTTTACTTCTACCGCCTCACCGCGGGCGACTACGTCCAGACGCGCCGTATGGTGATGCTCAAGTAAATCGACACACACGTTTTTCCGGAGCCGTGATCTCCGGGTATTGGCCAAACGGGCCGCGCCGCGTGCGCGGCCCGTTTTTTCTCACCCGATCAGATGACGCACCCGATCAATGAACGCCTCCGGGTCGACCGGCTTGTCGACGAACATCTCCGGCTTGACGTCGCCCTCTTCGCGCATTTCCTGGATATGCTTCCGGAGCGCTTCCCTGAGGGTATCGTAGGGCCGCGAGTCCGTATCGTCCTTATCCGCGTCAATCTCCTCGAGCGAGGCGGCGACGGCCGTGAGCATCAACACGGGGATGTCTCTTAAGGTTTCGTCGCGCTTGAGTTGCTTGAAGACGACGAACCCCGTCTTCTTGGGCATCATAACGTCGAGGACGATGAGGTCGACCTTTTCGTCCTGGAGTTTCTCGATGCATTCGCGGCCGTCGTTGGCAGTAACGGGCTCGTAGCCGTTCTCCGAAAGTAACACCGAAAGAAATTTCCGCGTGTTCTCATCGTCGTCGACGATCATTACCTTCTTGCTCATGTTGTTTCCCCCGTTCGCGTTCTGATGCCCTGGAGCGGCAGCGTAATCCGGAATACGGCACCCCTCTCCGGTTCCGATTCGACAGCGATTTCTCCATCGTGCAAATCGACGATTCGCTTGGTCAGTGCGAGACCAAGTCCGGTTCCCCATTTTTTCTTCGTGCTGAAAAAAGGCGTAAAAACATTCGATACGATTTCATTCGTCATACCAATTCCGTTGTCCTCGATCTCGATGACGACGCTCCCCCCTCCGGACGAAGCAGCCATTCTGATAACGATTTCCGGAACTTTGTCATCCCCGTACTCCTTGATCATACATGCATCGAGCGCATTGCTCACGATGTCCATCAGCCCCATGTGGATGAGGCGGGGATCACACATGACCTCGGGCATTTCCGCGGCGATTTCCGTCCGCAGCGCGATTCCCCTCTCGTTCGCCGTCTGACCCACGCCGGTGATGATCTTGTCGGCCATCCACTTCATGTCGACGGATTCGGGGTCGATGTTCCACTCGCGCGCGTACCGGAGCATGTTCATCGAGAGCGCCGTGATCTGCGTGAGTCCCTCGTCGATCATCTCGCAGCCTTCGTTGATCTGCTCGTCATTTTTCTTTTTCTGACCGACGCGAACGATGTAGACCCCACCCGTGAGCGTGTTGAGCATGTTCTTGATCGCGTGCTGGATACCCGTCACCGCCCGTCCGATGGCCGCCTCCTGTTCGGAACGGATCAGTTTTTCCTGCAGGTCGATTTCGACGGTCATGTCTTTGCCGATGCCGATCGTTCCGATAAGACGCCCTCCGGGTTCCCTCAGCCTCGTGATCGTCAGCACGACGTGACGAATCTGGCCGTTGCGGGTCTTGAACCGCGTTTGCCAGTTGGTCACGTTGTCGATGCCCTGCAGCCGGGCGATAACGATATCCCGTTCACGCACGTCGGCGAGGAGCATTTCGATCCTGCGCCCGAGAACTTCATTTCTCGCATAGCCGAGCGCGAGTTCCGCGCCACGGTTGAACGTCCGGACGATGTCGTCCCTGTCGACGAACATCACCATATCGGCGGTGTTTTCGACGATGCCCTGCATGTGGTCGAGAGTCTTCAAGAGCTCCGTCTGCTGTTTCTGGATCCTCTCGGCCATGTTGTTGAACGATTCTGCCACGAGGCCGATTTCGTCGTCGCGCCCCTCGGGAAAGCGGAACCCGAGGTCCCCTCCCCCGAGCGACTCGAGGCCAGCCACGAGGTGACGCAGGGGCTTGGCAATAATCCAGCGAAAATTGAGCAGGAGGGCTCCGATCGCCAGCACGATCGCCACGGCGGCCGAAAACGCGAGTAATAACTTCAGGGCGTTCATCGTCTGGTCGAGAGCGGCGAGCGAATAGCCCGTGTGGAGGATGGCGAGCATCTCTCCGTCGTCGACGTGGACGTGGCAAGCGGCGTTGCGGCACTCGGGCTTGTTGGTGATCGGAGTTACGATCTGGAGTACGTCGACTCCCCCCGGCCCCGTCACGATCACCTCCAGCGGCACCAGGTCATCGAGTGGCTCCCGGCCGGTTTCGTGGCAGGCCAGGCAGAATTCGTCGCCCGGCCCGAATACGCCTTCACCTCCGGCGGGCCTCGACACGAGGACTTCGCCCGACGGGTGCGCCACGAGGCCCATATCCCCGAGCGCCGCTCGGCCCGGGGCGCTTCCCCCGATAAAGTCGATCATCCCGCAGCTGTCGCCGGTCAACATCAGTTTTTCGACACCGCTCGTGATCGCGGCCGCGTTGAAATGCATGATCTCGTGGGCGGCCTCGAGCGTCGATCGCCTGCTGAGATAGCTCCCGACGTACCCCGTGGTGAGGATTACCGCGGAGACGATCACCAGGACCGCCATGCTCAGCTTCCACGCCAGTCGATTTCTTCTACGCATGATGTAACGCCGGCTAAATGCTTGCTGCCGCCCCGTGCTCGTCCTTCGGCATCAGGTGCTTGAGCATCTGGGATTCTCCGTGTACGCGCGCTTCGACCGGAACCATGGCCAGATACTTGATGCCCAGCAAAAAAACCAGGCCGATGATTCCCAGCACTCCAAGTGTCTGAAATATTTCGAAAATACTGATGTTGTATGTCGCGATTCCTTCGACGAGCGGCGAGCTCGTGATCTCCATCCCGGGAAACAGTTCGGGAGGGTAAGATTCTCCCGGTATCACGATGAGGTATCGCTCGCACAAAACGCCGATCACGACGAGAACCGAAGAAAACACGATCCACCCGAGAGAGGTCCCCGTTTTTCTCTTGAAGAGCAATAACGCGGGGATAACGGACCCCATCAATATCATTCCCCCCCAGAAGAGCACGCTGTGATATCCCCCGAACAGGAAGTAGAGCCCGGCCTGGCGCGAGTCGACGACGTATACGCGGTGGAGGTTCTCGATCAGTATGACGTACATGGCGACGACGATGAATACGGCCATGAGGCGGCCGAGCCAGACGATCAGCCCCAGGTCGAGACGCCGGCGTGTCAGTTTGAACAAAGAAACCAGGACAATGATCATGAGGGCGGCCCCCGACGATAGCGCGGCGGCCACAAAACTCGGCGGGAGCAGCGGTGAATTGTAGAGCTCCCGGGGGACGAACGCGAAGATGGCGCCCGTGCCGCTGTGGGTGCTGATCGCCCACAGGACGACGGTCACCGACGCCACTTTGGTCAGTCTGTACTTGTCGTAGAACAGGGCCCAGAGATAAATCACGCAGATCATGATGTGGCCCATGTAGAGCGCCGGGTTGATCGAAAACATCGACGTGGGATTGGAGTGAGTGAACGGCTCCGTGAAGAGTCTGTCGATTCGTCCCTGGTCGGTGACGATCGACAAAAGCCCCGCGATGAGAAACAGCATGGCGAGGAACGCGGCGATCCTGGCAAACGGCTTGTACTCCACCTTCCCGAATATGCCGTACAAACCGGACACGACGAGCGAGCCGGCGGACAGGCCGATGTAGTACACGGCCATCACAATCTGCAGCCCCCACGGAATGCGGTTGGTCATCCCCGACAGGTAAATTCCCCTCTCGGCCATCAACCACGTCGAGACAGACCCCGCCGCGATAAACGCCGCCAGCACCACGAGCGCGCCGTAGTACGCCGGCGAGTTCCCATCGATCTGTCTGAACTTGACATCCATCCTTTTACCTCGAATCAGCGGGAGGGAAGACCCGCGTAGTAGACCTTCGGCTCCGTACCGAGATTCTCCCTGAGGCGCTTCACCGGATTGGCCGCCAGCCTCCGCGAGATATCACTGTCCGGATCGTTGAGATCACCCACGACCATGGCGCCGCCGTTTTGTGCGCACGCCGCAACGCACGCCGGGGGCTTGCCCTCGTCGAGCAGGTGGGCGCAGAGGTTGCACGATTCGGCGACCCCGTGGGAACGGCGGGGGTATTTTTTGTTGGGCCAGTCGTGATTTTCCCGGTAGTTGAAGAAACGGGCGTTGTAGGGACACGCGATCATGCAGTAGCGGCAACCGATGCACCGATGCTGGTCGACGATCACAATGCCGTCGTCGCGTTTGTATGTCGCTTTGACCGGGCACACCTGCGCGCACGGCGGGTCATCGCAGTGGTTACACAGCAACGGTACCCACATTTTCGTTTTGCCGGCCGGGTCCCTGCTCTCGATCCTGACCTTCCGGATCCAGTAGATATCCCAGCGCTCGTCCCCGAACAGGGCCACGTTATTCTCCTGCCTGCAGGCGTCCACGCAGGCGGTGCAATCGGCGCTGCACCTGTCGAGGTCGATGAGCATCCCCCACTTTATGCCGGAAACAGTCCCGGATTGTCCCGACGCCCCGGCATTCGGCGCTTCGAAAACACGCAGGCTGTAGAGACCCGATGAGCCCGCCAGGAGAACCGCTCCCGTCTTGATGAATTTTCGTCTATCCACCTTCGCTCTCCCCCTCCGGCGTTTCCGGATAGTAGTGACACGTGAAGCAGTCGGGGTTCACGTTGGCCGCGGCGTGACACTGGTTGCAGAACCGCCCTCGATCCGGGTGGCAGGTCCTGCAGCCGTCGAACGTGACGTCTCCTGTCTTCCCGTCTCGAACCACTTCGTCACGCACCTCCTGCAGGAGCTCCCAGTGGTGAAACCGCATGTACTCCTTGTCCCGTACGCAGTACTCGAATCTCTCTTCCGGGGGTTGGAGGAACGGCGTGCCGGGGTCGGGGCCACTGGCGAAGACGAAGCCGGCGAGGCTGTAAAGAACGGGGAGCAATATGATCGCCAGCGGAATCGCGACCATCAGGATAGCCGTTCTGCGATCGGGCGCTCCGTCGTTGTTCATTTCGATTCACCACCACTTCCCGGCCGTGCCTGGTTTCTCCCCGAATGTTCGACGAAAACCAGGGCAGCCGTACGGTACAACACGTGGGCCAGTTTGGACCAGGGCAGGTAGATCAACAGCGCGAATACAAACACGAGGTGGACGAAATAGACGACGTGCCGGTGGGGCTCCATGCGCAGGTAGTGGAGCGCTTCCGTCGCGAACCCCGTGAACCCCACGGCGAGGAGCGTCCAGACCAGCGACCAGTCGGTGTACGAACCCCGATTGATGTTCGCCCGGTAGATGAACCGGTCGCGGATCATCATCACGCAGCCCAGTACGAGCGCCGCCCCGCCGGCGTTGGCGAGCAGTTTCCAGGGACTCCAGAAATTGAACGGGTATGCGAATTCACCCCTGATCAAGGGATTGGCCCCGGCGGTGATCACCCAGACGGTAACGGCCGTCAGCGCCAGGAAACCAAAGAACACCAAAACGTGGGACAGGTGGCGCGCATTCGCCGTCGTACACTCGGAAAATTTGTCGTGCAGGATTACTCGTTTTAGCGCCACGGCGATGCTCGACCACACGCCCCGACCGGGGGTCCGCGTCACCCGGCTTTCCCGATTCATGGCCCGCCAGAAGCGGATGATCCCCACCGCGGCGGCGAGCAGCGACAGGGCGCCGAAGAAGGCGAAGAATCCGTTGAGCAGCCACTGGGGGAAAGCGGTCGAATAGGAATAGACGATCTTGTCGCCCGCGAGACCGGAGATACCCAGCACCTCCCGGATCGGGTCGCGCAGCCAGAGGGCGGCGCCAAGCAGCAGCGCCGGCACGGCCAGCATTATTGGAGCGAAAGCCGGCCCGTTGACCACGCGCCCGACAAACCGCGGCGATGAACAGCCGGTCACGACCTCCTGCCGCACGGCGGCGAGAATGTCGCCCGGACGCGCGCCCCGCGGACACCGCGCCGAACAGTCATTGCAGTTGTAACACAGCCAGACATCCGGGTCGGAGAGAAGACGTTCCTTCATTCCCCACGCGGCCCACGCCATTTCCTTGGCGGGAAACGGGTCTTCGTCGGGAGATATGAGGCAAGTCGCCGAGCACGTGCCGCACTGCATGCACTTTTTGAACGATTCCCCGCTCCGCACCTCGAGGCGGCGGATAAAATCGAGGTCCGGTTCGATCCGGACCGCCGCCGGGGTCGCTTCGTTCGCTTCCATCCGTCTCTACATCCCCTTGAACGGGTTCATCCCGTACATTTCCACGACATCCTCCATGAACTTGTCGAAGATCCCCGGGATCTTGTCGTAGTCCGAAATCTGCATCTGGTGAATCTCTACGCGCTCGGTCTCCATCGCCATCTGCTCGAGCTTTTCCCGGATGTTTTCGCCGCGCGACACCGCCAGCTCGCTGCCCTTGATGAAGTGGCATTGGTAGTCGTCGCCGTACTTACAGCCAAACATCATCACTCCGTCGTAACCAGATGATACCGCCTCTTTTACCCACGCAGTATTGACGGAGCCGAGACACCGGACCGGAATCACGCGAATGAACGGCGTGTACTGGAGCCCGCGCTCGCCGGCGAGTTCGAGCGCGGGATACGCGTCGTTTTCGCACATCAATGCGAGGACCCTCGGCTTTTCATCGAATTCGTCGGGTACGTTGACCGCCTTGATCATCGCCACCACCATCTCCACCGAATAGTCCCTGAACGAAACTATCCGCTCCGGGCAGGCCCCCATGCACACACCGCACCGCCGGCACCGCGTCGCGCGCAGCAGCGGCGTGCCCTTTTCATCTTCGTTGAGAACGCCGAACGGACATTCCTCCGTGCACCGTTTGCACTGCGTGCAGCGCTGGAGAACAAATTCCGGGTACGAACGGTCTCCCGACCGGGGGTGAACAGCCTCTCCGCGCGCGGTCATTTCCACGCACTGCACCGCTTTCATCGCCGCTCCGGCGCCGTCTTCCCTGCCGCTGACACCGTCCATCGGTTGACGCACACTCCCGGCGGGATAGATGCCGGTGCGCCGGCTCTCGTACGGGAAGCAGATGAAGTGCGAATCCGGAAACCCGTACTTGAGATCGGGCACGTCGGGTCCCTGCCGGTAACCGAGATTGAGAATCGCCGCCCCCTCGTGCCGCGCGAGCCGCTCGACCGTTTGCGTCGCCTTTTCCTTCTGGGTGTCCGATCCGTCTCCCGCCACGACACTCTTCGCGTCTTCGAGTTCCCGTATCGCCTCGCCGTCGGCCGAGTTCGGCACCATGCCGGCGGCGATCACGACGAGATCGACTTCGACGGTGATCTCCTTGCCGGGCATGGTGTCGCGGGCGGTCACCACCAGATTGCCGGCGCCGTCGCGCGTAACATCGGTCACCGACGCACGCGTGAGGAACACGCCGGCATCTTCCTGGACCCGGCGGTAGAAGTCCTCGTAATGCCCCGGAGTACGCATGAACTCGTAGAAGATGTACGCCTTGCTGTCGTCGTGCTGTTCTCGCAGGTACAACGACTGTTTGAGAGACGTGAGACAACAGATCGACGAACAGTAACTGTGAACCGCAGGGTCGGTGGATCCCCCGCATTGGATGAACGCGATGCGCTTGACCTCGCGGCCGTCGGAGGGCCTTGTGATCCGGCCCTTTTCCCGGACGATCTCTTCGAGGTCGACGTTGCGGATGACGTCGTCGACCCTCCCCCAGGAGAGGTGGTCGCGGGGTTCCGCCGGGCTCCAACCCGTCGCCTGCACGATGGCGCCGACGCGGAACGCGTCGATCGGCTCACCGTCCCCCCCACCATTCGCGGTCCGTTTCAACTCCACGTCGAACAACCCGGGGGCCCCCTCGATCGCGGCCGTCACGGCGGACGTATATACCGTGATCCGGGGGCTCTCCTCGACCTCGGTGATCAACGCCTCGATCCCGGTTTCTTCCAGTTCCCTGTACGGCGGCCGCGTCGGCACCGACATGTGCTGCCGGGCGAGCCAGCCTCCGAGGTTCCCGGACTTCTCGACCAGCCTCACGTCGTGGCCGGCTTTCGCCGACTCGAGCGCCGCCGTTATGCCGGTGATACCGCCCCCGACGACGAGGACACTCCTCTCGATCGGCTCGTCCGGTTCGAACGAATCGGGCAGTTCCATCTTGCGGACTTTGGCGATATACATGCGGAGATAATCTTCCGCGAGCATCTGCGTGTCTTCGTCGCCCGGCGGATGGCAACCTGTTACCAGTTCGCTGAGCGCGAAGGCCTCCACAATAACCCCGGCGGGAAACGATTCGACGTCGAAACGGCGCGGTGAAATACCCGCTACGATGGCACGCGTCAGGCCCTCCGACTCGATATCAGCGTTGATGGCGTCGAGGCCGGATCCTTCGCAGGACTCCACGGTCCTGCAGAACGGCACGTCGTATTCGTCGGTGGCGAGTTTGCACAAAGCGTCGACGTCGAGGGCATCGGAGATACCGTAACCCGTGCAGATGAATACGCCGGTTTTGTCTTCCATGCCGTTATCCCCCTCCGTTGAGGCACTGGATTGCCTTGAGCGCGGCGCCAGTCGCGTCCTTCGTCGTGCGGGACACTTCGAGGGGGCGCTTGACGCACCCGGCCGCGTAGATGCCTTCCACGTTCGTCGTACCGTCGACGAATCCGTACTCGTCGCGCTTCAACTCTACCGGCATGTCGAACTCCGGCACGACGGGCACGATTCCGGTCGCGAGAACGGCCATATCGAACGACTCGTGGAGGTTGTTGCGCTCCAGTGTATCCTCGACGTCCAGAGACACGTTGCCGCCCGTCTCGTCTTCGGTGATCCGCGCGACCTTTCCCTTGACGAAGGTGACATTCGGGTCATCAAGCATGTCGTGGTAGAACTTTTCGTGCCGCCCCACGGTACGGATGTCGATGTAGAACACCGTCGCCCTGGCGTTTTCGTTCTTTTCCCGGAGAAACCGCACCTGCTTGAGCGACGCCATGCAACAGACCGCCGAGCAGTACGGCAGGTGGTTCGTGTCCCTCGAGCCGGCGCACTGGACGAACGCCACGTTTTCCGCCTTCTTTCCGTCGGCGGGACGGACGATTTCTCCGCCGGTCGGTCCGTCCCGGTCGGCGAGCCGTTCCATCATGACGTTGGTGATCACGTTGTCAATTTGTCCAAATCCCAGATTGTCGAGACGGTCGGCGTCGTAGGGGCGCCAGCCGGTCGCAACGATCACGGCTCCGGCGTCGACAGTGATCGTTCGCTCTTTCATTTCGAGGTCGATCGATCCGGGCGGGCAAGCCTCCACCAGCCCCCCGGCGTCGTCATCGGAAAGCGCATCGAGGTCGAGCACGTGGAGGTGGGGCCACGCCATACCGTGCGGCATGTAGAGCGCGCCCGTTTTGTCCATTCCGTAGTTGAAGTCGTTGGGACGATTCTTCGCCAGTGTGGCTGCCACCGATGCGTCGATCGTCCTGAGGCCGGTGACGTGGCGCGGTTTGATCTTCACGCTCGCCCTGAAATCGCCGGCGCTCCCCGAAATCGACTCGACCGTGGCGAGCGTATGGACTGTAATGCGTGGATTCTGGCGGATCCTGCGTACGTTGATCTCGAATCCGCACGTGGGCGGGCACATCTTCGGAAAGTAACGGTGCATGCGCACCACGCGTCCGCCGAGAAACGCTTCTTTCTCGACGAGAACCACGCGGGCGCCGTACTCGGCCGCTTCGACCGCCGCCGTCATGCCGGCGATTCCACCTCCGATCACCAGGACCGGTTTTGCATCGGCTATCATGTTATCATCTCCCGCGCGTCGCTCGACACGCATCACGGCGCCGCCGTTGTGGCGGCTGCTCAGGTCCCGGCAATTTGTCCTGTGAGATATCGAATCGTGCTGACCAGGTTGAATGCTATATGAACGGGAGTGGAGAAGGTGTCGGCAGGGTAGTTGGGAAATCTTCTCAATCTGCATCTTCTCCCGGCCCGGTCCAGGCCCGAATGGAACGGCAGTTACAAAGAAGCTTTCACTGATGCGTGCGTCTCAGAAGTATCAGACAGACCGGCATATCTACCAGCCGGTTAAGATGGGAAAGCGACTCACATCGCCCCTTTCCCTTTAATTAAATTTAACGTACCATAAAGTCCGGATTAAGAAAAGTCGATTTTTGTATATTTGTTATTAAACAGTTATCAACTTTAGTTGATTATTGGCACAATAATGGCCCCCCGGCGGCGCCGGGGGGCCATGCGATCCAATGAATCTTTGGCGTGTCACTTCTGCTTGCGTATATAAATGTCGCCGTTGAAGTTGGAAAACTGGAGCTCCTATATATCAGCGTGTTACACCACCTCTTGCCGGGGCGTCCGATCTGCTGTAGCCTTTGAATGTCTGTAAAAACGCCGTCTGCCCCACCCCGTCTCGAACGGAGGAAATCCATGAAATCCGCCGTCATCGCAGTGCTTCTGGCCACTGCCTTTTCCGCGGCGACGCCCGCCCAGGAAGCATTCGTCGGAGAGACCCTGATATCTTCCCGCGTATCCAACGAGAGCTATCTGATGGCCATGGACTTCAGCGTCGTCAAGTCGTGGCACGGGGCCACGCCGCCGGCGGGATTCGCTTACCTGCGCCCGGACGGATCGATCCTGCGGCCGTGCGCCGACGTGACCACCACGTGGGGCGTCGGCGGATCGGGGGGGCGCATCCAGATCATCGACACCAACGACGTCGTTGTATGGGATTATTTCGTTTCGGACAGCCTCAAGCTGCAGCACCACGACGTCGAACCGATGCCCAACGGAAACGTACTGGTAATCGCGTGGGAACGGAAATTCCAGGCTGAAGCCATCGCCGCGGGACGCCAGTCGCTTCCAATCGGCGAGATGTGGCCGACGCTCATTCTAGAGCTCGAACCCGTCGGCCTCACCGGAGCAAATGTCGTATGGGAGTGGCATCTGTGGGACCACTTCATCCAGGACGTCGACCCCGCCAAGGACAACTACGGCGTGATCGCCGATCACCCCGAACTGGTCGACATCAACTGGCCGGTCGTCCCGAACGGGAGTTTCGACCACGCCAATGCCGTCGATTACAACCCGCAACTCGACCTGGTGGTCTTCAGCGCCAGGGCGATGAGCGAAGTTTACGTCATCGACCACAGCACGACGACGGCCGAGGCCGCCGGCCACACCGGCGGCTTTCACGGCAAAGGCGGCGACATAGTCTATCGCTGGGGCAACCCCGAGGTCTACCATCGCGGCACCGCGGCCGACCGCTACTTCTACAGCGTCCACGGGGCGAACTGGATCGATCCCGGTCTTCCCGGCGCCGGTGGTATTCTCACCTTCAACAATGGCAACCGGGACGGCGCCGCCAACGACTACTCGAGCGTCGAGGACATACACCCGCCGATGGACGTCAATGGGCACTTCGTGATCGCGCCGGGTGAGCCGTACGGACCCTCCGCCCCTTCGTGGGCGTACGAAGACCGCGATAATTTCTACTCGATGAACAAGGGCGGAGCGTTTCGCATGCCCAACGGGAATACCCTCATCTGCGAATCCAACGACAACCAGCTGTTCGAAGTCACGACGGCCGGGGTCAAGGTATGGGCGTTTCCGACGCCGGGCGAGCTCCACCGGGCACCGCGGTACTGGGACGAGGCCAGCGCCGTCGTAACGACAGATACCCGGGCACCACGCCTCCGTCCCAATTACCCCAACCCCTTCAATCCGAACACGACAATCGCCTTTGAGCTGACGGCTCCGGGGAGGGTAACACTCGAAGTGTTCGACGTCGGGGGGCGTCATATCGTGACGTTGCTCGACGAAGAGCTCGACGCGGGCCGGCACGACGTGCCATGGCAGGGTCGCAACGAGGCAGGACGCGCGGTGGTGTCCGGCGTATATCTCTATCGCCTGTCGACGCCCGGGTTCGCTCGCAGAGGTAAAATGGTGCTCACCAAATGAAACGACTGACCTGCTCCGCTTTACTGATCATCGTATTCACAGCCGTGACCGCCGGCGCGAAACCGCCGGAAGGGGAAGACGCGAAGCGCGGCGTGAGGGTCACGCTGACGATTCCTGTCTGGATTCCGGGGTACACCGGACAATTCGCCATCGGAGACATCGACGTCGACGGCGGCGGTGACGGTGGCGACGGATCCGGCGGCGGTGAGTGGTTCGGCCAGTTCTTCGATGCGTCCGGCAAGCTCGAGTTTTTCTTTCTGGGGCGTGTGCGCGTCGACGTCAATGCGTGGACGTTCCTCGCCGATTCGTTCGGCGGAAAGCTCCGCGAGACCGTCACGTTCCGTATCACCGACGGAACGGTCATCGACGCGTCGATCCGACCCGCGATGTTGCGCGTCTTCGCCGGCCGGCGCATCAAGCGATGGACTCCCGGATCACCTGGCGACCACTTCATCACGTTGCGCGGCTACGGCGGCGTCCGTTACAACGACGTGGATTTCGAGGCCACCCTCACCCAGAACGGCTATCCGCTCGAAAAACGCGCAAACTGGCTCGATCCGATCGTCGGCGTCCAGGCGACGTTTCTCGTCCACGAGCACTGGCGCTTTCTTGCCTGGACGGATATCGGCGGTTTCGGAGCCGGTTCCCGTATCGCCTGGTGGTGGGAAGTCAGCGCCGGCTACCGGTTCGCGGACTGGTTCACCCTGCAGCTCGGCTGGTCGATGATGCACATCGACTACCGCGGATCCGCGGGCGAACAGGACCTGCACTGGAACGCGTGGCTCAGCGGCCCGAGTCTCGCCCTCGCGTTTTCCTTCTGACCTCCTGCCCGAGCCCTTACCGGTCCTTCCAGTCGGGCACCCCGCGTCCCGGCGTCCAGGGGGCTCCGGCGGCTTCGAGTTTGTCTTCCAGCCCCTCCAGGTCGGTCTCTATCAAATTCCGTAACCGATCGACGAGCCCGTCGAACTGCGTCGAGGCAACCTCGTACGTCCGCTCCATCGTGGACGTCGGCGCCGACGTCGTACTCCACAAACCATAGACGATCTGGTTGATCCGCGATGTGATGCCGGGCATCCCGGGCTCGCTCCGACGTCTCATCGTCGGGTCACCGGTCAACTCCTCGCGCAGGTCGGTGAGCTTCAGTTCGATCGCACGCGCTTCGGCCAGCAGCGCGGGATCGAGTCCCGGCGTTTTCTCGATCGTGTGCTTGACGTACTTGATCCTGTTGGCCGCTTCCTTCGCCGCCTCGTTGGCGCCGAACACGGCGCGCTGCAGTTCGCCGGTCTTGAGCGAGAACGCGAGCACCGCGTCGCGGTCGGCCGGCGGCAGCGACGGCTCGCCCAGGGGCGCCACTTCGAAGTCCACCGGGCCGGCGATCGTCGTCAATGTTCCGTCGATCCTTGTCTCGAGGGTCACGGTGTACCCGCCGGGAACCGCCATCGGACCGTCGTCGTCGTCGTCGTCGTCTTTCAGTCTGGTGGGCCCGAAGCCGGGGTAGCGAAAGTCCCACGTCGCCCGGTGCATCCCCGACGAAGCCTTTCCGTCGATCCGCCGGACGAAGTCGCCGTCGGCATCCCGCACCGTCAAAACGACGGCGGGATCCTCTTCGCGGTCCTCCGCCCTCAGCTCATCCCACGACGGATACGGCGTGTTTTTGCCGTCTTTCTGCAGCTCGCCCTCTTGCTTATGTCGTTTATCCTTAAGGGTTTTCAGGTCATCCTTCAGGTAATACGTAAAAGTCGCTCCAAACGGCGGATTTTCGGCCACGAAGAATCCCGCCCCCTGGTAGGCCTTCTCATCACCCGCCAGCGGCCGCGCCTCTATGTACATCCACGCTTTCTTGACCGGAAAGATCATCGCTTCCTGCTCCAGCGTTTCCGCACTCAGTTCGCGCAGGGGCGTGTAGTCGTCGAGGATGTAGAAGCTCCGTCCGAACGTACCGGCGGCGAGGTCGTTCTCGCGGCGCTGAATGTCGAGGTCGCGCACCGAAATCGTCGGTATGCCCGATTCGAGTTTTGACCACTTCACCCCGCCGTCGACGGTGAAAAACACGCCGAACTCGGTCCCGGCGAACAGGAGGTCGGGCTTCACGTGGTCCTGAATCACCGCGTAGACCGATCCCCTCTCGGGCAGGTCGCCCGAAACAAGCTTCCAGCTCTTGCCCCGATTGTCGCTCCGCACGATGTAGGGCTTGAAATCTCCCTGCTTGTGGTTGTTGAGCGCGGCGAAAACGACGTTCTCGTCGAAGAGCGACGCCCGGATGTCGTTGACGTAGGAGTTTTCCGGGACCTTGGCAAATTTTTCGATCCGCCGCCAGTTCTGGCCGCCGTCCCCGGTCACCTGGATGAGACCATCGTCGGTACCGGCGTAGATCAGGCCTTCCACGAGCGGCGATTCGCTGACCGACACGATGGTGCCGTAGAACGAAGTCGAGTTGTTCTTGGCCACCGCGTCGACGCTCCACACCCGTCCCATGACCTCGAGCTGGTTGCGGTCGAGGTTGCGGGTGAGGTCGCCGCTCACGGCCCGCCACGTGTCACCCCGGTCGTCGCTGCGAAAGAGGATCTGCGCGCCGTAGTAGAGGCGCGTGTTGAGGTGCGGGCTGATCATCAGCGCCGAGTCCCAGTTCCAGCGAAGCGCCGGCCCATCGGCCTCTTCGCGCGGTTTGATGTCGATTTTCTCACCGGTCCTGCGATCGAAGCGGATCAGGCCGCCGTACTGCCACTGCGAGTAGACGATGTTGGGGTCCTTCGGATCGATCGCCGGTTCGAAGCCGTCACCGAAAACGGTGACGAACCAGTCGCTGTTACGGATACCGTTGATGTTCTTCGTACGCGACGGTCCGCCCTGGGTGGCGTTGTCCTGTGTGCCGCCGTATACGTTATAAAAGGGTTCGGCGTTGTCGACGGCGAGTTTGTAGAACTGGGTGATGGGCAGGTTGGACGTGTAACGGTAGTTCTTCCCGAAGTCCCACGTCTCGTAGAGACCGCCGTCGTTTCCAAGAATGAGGTGGTCCGGGTCGTCGGGGTCGAACCAGATCGCGTGCTCGTCGACGTGTTTGTATTCGCGGCCGAAGCGCTCGAATGTCTTGCCGCCATCGGTCGTGACCATCACGTACGTGTCGAGTGAAAACACACGGTCGAATACGTGGGGGTCGGCGTAGATCTCCTGATAGTACTGCGGGCTCCCCGAAACGTAGTCACACTGTTTCGACCAGTTCTCGCCGCGATCGGCCGACCGAAAAAAGCCACCCTTGTCCTGCGCCGCCTCGACGATCGCGTACAGCACATCGGGATCCTGTGGAGAGACGGCCATCCCGATCCGTCCAATGTCCACACTCGGAAGCCCCTTGTTAATTTTGCGCCAGGACTCTCCGCCGTCGGTCGATTTGTGGATACCCGATCCCGGCCCACCGTCGATCAGCACCCACGTGTGCCGGCGGCGCTGGTACGAGGCTGCGTATAGCACGTCGGGGTCGCGGGGATCGAAGTGCACATCGGTCACACCCGTGTCCTCGTCGATCTCGAGGACGAGATTCCACGTCTTGCCGCCGTCGGTCGTCTTGAACAGTCCCCTGTCTCCGCCGGGCGCCCACAGC
>CBDUWU010000024.1:0-23857 GCA_965371015.1 uncultured bacterium
GGGGGATCACAAGGAGGGTCAACCCGGGCCAGAAACAATTTCAGAGGCACAACGTAAGATTATCATCCAGGGTGCGGCGCGTCGCCGGATCCCGGCTCGGCGCAGCGTTCGAAGTACATCGTTTCCAGCCGTTCGCGCAGGTCGAAGACCCCGGCGAAATCTGCGGGAGAGTCCCCGTCCTGCTCGGTGAGCTCGCCCTGGTCGATCAGCGCATACACAGCTGCTCCGATATCTCCCGTCGACCTGAGCCCCCACTTCTCCAGCATCGCGTAGGCGAGTATGCCGTAGCGTTCTTTTGCGAAATCGCAGAGGTAGTCGAGCAGTTCCGCGGCACTCACGTGACGCGGATCCCCGATCCGGCGAATGGTGTAGGCTACCGAGTCCATCAAGAGGGCGTACGCCTCCGGAGCAAATCGCTTGTCGCGGGTGCGTATCCGCTCGACGGAATCGAAGAAGCTGACTCTTTCCGGATCCATTGGCATCGATCCACCTCTCAGGACTGCGACAACAACCGGCGGTACACTTCTACGTACTGATCGACGATCCGGTCACGGTCGAATTCTCTGGTGGCCCGTTCCCGGGCCCTTCTGCCTATTTCGGCCCGATAGGGCTCGTTCGTAAACAGGGACAGGATCAGCTGCGTCATACACCCGACGTCGTGGGGATCGCAGAGAAACCCGGTTTCACCCTCCACAACGACTTCGGAAAGCCCGCCGACACGAGATCCCACAACCGGGACTTCGCAGCTCATCGCCTCCAGCGCCGACAGGCCGAAACTTTCGTGCTCGCTGGGGAGAAAAAACACGTCGGCCGCCGGCAGGATTTCGGCGATATACTCCTGGTCGCCCATGAACACCACGTCCTTTGCAATACCAAGTTCGGCGGCCTGGCGTTCGCTCGGCTCCCGTTCGGGGCCGTCGCCGACGAGTATCAAACGCGCCGGCACTTTCTTCCTGACCTCGCTGAACACTTCAACTACGACGGGTATATTCTTGACTTTCCTGAAGTTAGAGACATGAAACATCAGCCGCTCGCCGTTGGGCGCCAGCCGTTCCTTGATCCCGGTGTCGGTAACGGGCTTGAACTCGTCCGAGTCGACGAAGTTGTAAACAACGTCGATGGGGGCATCCACCTTGAATTGTTCAACGGTCTCGTCGCGAAGAAACTTCGATACTGCGGTGATCCCGTCGCTCACATCGATCGAGAAGCGAGTGATTTCGTAGAACGATGGCATCATCCCGACCAGGGTAATGTCGGTGCCGTGCAGAGTCGTGAGTGTGCGAAGCCCCTGTTCGCCCATCATCTGTTTGGCCAGATAAGCCGACGCGGCGTGTGGTATGGCGTAATGAACATGGACCAGATCGAGCGAATACTGGACGGCAACTTCCCGGATCTTGACGGCAAGACTGAGGGAGTACGGGGTGAACTGCTGGAACAGGGGGTAATCGCCCGTCTCGACCTTATGCAGGTAGAGGTGTTCGTCGAAATGGCTCAGGCGCGCCGGGTGCCCGCTGGTGATGAAATGAACGTTGTTTCCGCGCTCGGCCAGCGTCATGCCGAGTTCGGTGGCCATGACACCACTGCCCCCCGGCGTGGGATAGCAGACGATTCCGATATTGAGTGGTTTGTCCGTCATGTCAGCCCCTGAAAAGGTCCGCCGGATCGACGACAGCCACGGGATTCAGCAGACGAAACCCCTCTCCGTAACGAACTCCGATTCTGTATCCTGCAGCAGTCGCCCTGGCTTCGACGGCCGTGAGAAACCCCGGCCGGTTGAGCGGCGTTTCCCGGGCGCCGTCGAACTCTCCGAATTGCGAGTTGTGAGCGCGTATCGCGTCGAGCTTGGTCTTGAATGTGGCGCTGACGTCCATGATGACGTCGGGATCCAGTTCTCGCCGTCCCGGATAAACCAGGCCATTGGCGACCCGCCAGCCGGCCTCCTGGCCGACCGTCGGATACCCGTGGATGCCGGCAAGATATATCGCCCGCTCGATCGTCTCTCCGCCGGCCGAATGGTCGGGGTGGGGGTCGTCCTTCGACGGCAGTATGACGAGTCCCGGTCGGTGCCTCCTGATCGCCCCCGCCACGGCCCGCTGCTGTCCGGGATCACCGGCGACGAGCCCGGTGTCCGGAAGTTCGAGGTTTTCCCTCGCGCTGCCCCCCAGCAGGCGCGCCGCTTCCTCCGCCTCGAGCGCCCGTCCCTCGGGCGTGCCATTGCTCGACGACTCGCCGCGGGTGAGGTCGACGAGAACGACGTCGTGCCCCCGGGCGGCGCACAGGGCGACCGTACCGCCGCAGCCGAGCTCGATGTCGTCGGGATGTATGCCGAATACAAGGATCTTCATTCCGCCACCGAGTATACAACGTGGGTGGTACGTCCGTCCAACGCGCCCTCTACAAAGGCGTCCGCCGCCTGCGATATCGAAGCGCGCGCACCATCTCCGGCAAACAGATACGGCGTCAACACGGACAGGTAGCGATCCTGCGGTTTGTCCTTGCGCCGCATGAACTCCCCGAGTCCGCCCAGAAACGGCCAACTGCGCTTCGCCGCTTCCCTGCCGGCGACCCCACCGACCTCCAGCGCCTGGCCGAGACGACGAC
Source organism: uncultured bacterium (assembly GCA_965371015.1). Lineage (GTDB taxonomy): Bacteria > Krumholzibacteriota > Krumholzibacteriia > WVZY01 > JAKEHA01 > CBDUWU01. The sequence continues at coordinate 2,602 of CBDUWU010000024.1, forward strand.
CGACTTCGGATAGACGTTTGCGCGCCTTGTCCGCCGTCCGCGTCTCGAGCACGGGCCCAGCGGCCGATAGAAAATCTTCCGTCCCGGACTCGAAGGTGCGCTTGAATTTTTCAATCGCTTCCTGGAGCCCGGCGGGACGCGCCGCGGCGTACAGCTCCTTCACACAGTCGTCGGGACTGTTGATCAGTCGCACGATCGGCGGGGCGTGCTTGCCCCGGGCCATCCCGGCCACCGCCGCCGTCAAACAGGTGGCCTGCATACGAGGAAAGGCGACGGGGGGCGCGACCCCCATCATCCGGTAGACGCCGTCGAGTTGCGCGCGATAGGCGATCTCAGCGGGCCCCAGCACGACGGCGACGGGCCGGAACACCTGGTCCTGGACGAGATTCCTCAACGCCACGCCGGGTGAAAACCGGGTGACGTCCGCCTCCATGGCAACCCGCGCCCCGGACCTGCCGCCGGCGGTGATCTTCTTGCGCCGCCCGTCCTCGACCATGAACACTCCGGAGTCGGGACCGGGCCACAACTGCGCGTGGTAACCGGCGGCCTCGAGAGACCGTCCGGCGGCCTCGAGAGACTCGCGCACTTCGTCTTCGCGGTCGAAATACTGGAGATAGAGGTCCCGCGCCTGCCGCCGCACGGCGGGTTCGCGGCCGTCGACGAACGCGGCGGCGCCGCCTGCGAGTGCCGAGAGGAGACGGGCGGTAACGGCGCCATGATCGGACGCGCCATCGAGCGATGCGCGCACGAGCTCGCCGGCGAATTTCCCGTGGGGACAACGCCCGACAATGGGGTCGATGGCGTCCCACAGATGACGCACCGCGCCGGTGGAAACGGCACCCACCGGCGACGCGGCGTCGTGTGCCGCCGCGTCGATCGAGGTGGACAGCGGGGTGAGGTCGCAGTCGACGAGGAACAGGTCACGAATCTCACGAAAGTCGACGTCGTCGGAGCCGACCCAGTAGAGGGCGAGGTGGGGCGTGCCCCGGGTGCGCTCCAGGTGACCGGCGAGAGCGATCGCGGTCGACAGCTTGTAAAGCGCCAGTAGCGGCCCGCCGAGCGCGCCGGGCTGCTGGCCGGTCACGACGATACGCACATCCCCGTCGAGGGCGCCGCGGAGCCTGGCGAGGACGTCGTCGCCGGCGCCGATATCACTGTTGTACTCGAGAAGCCGCTCGAGGAGAGCCTCCGGGGTTTTGACGTGCCCGTCTGCGGGCACCGCCCCCCGCCAGCGGTCATCGCTGTCGCCGAACCCGCCCAGTATTTTGCGTATCGGCGTCTCTTCGCCCGACACGTAGTCCAGGAACAGGCGGCTCCCACCCTCAATTTCGGATACGGGAATCGTTACGGGGAACTCGATCACAAACTCACTCTCTCTGTCTGGCTAGTTGCGCCGAATCCGGTCGTCAGATTTTTTCGCATATCAGAATCAGCCGGTCGGAGCGCTGCTCGTCGAAATCGCTGCGGTCGTAGTCGCCGAATGCGCCCGAAAGCGACAGATCCACGCTCTCCAGCATCGTTACCATCTCGTCGCGCGAATACAGACGGACCCTTTCGTCATACGTCACCGTCTCGCCCGTAGCGCTGTTCTGCGCCTCCACACCCTTGATGAGGAATCGCCCGTCTTCGCCCAGCGACCGGCTTTCGCGAACCATCCACCCTTCTGTTTCCCGTACCGTATCTTCGAGCACCATCGTCCGTGCCTTTACCGCATTCATATAGTCGAACAACAACAACCCGCCGTGCTCCAGAACTCGCGAGACCTCGCGCACGACGAGCAGGTTGTCCATGTCCGCCTCGAAGTATCCGAAACTCGTGAACATGTTCAACACCGCGTCAAACGACTCGCCGCAAAACGGGAGCCGCCGCATGTCACCCCTCGCCAGGCGGCCCGCCAGACCCTCCCTGGCCACCGCCTCCGACAACAGGAACTCCGAGAGGTCAACACCCCACGTCCTCATACCGCGCTTGTCCGCCGACGACATGTAACGCCCCGACCCGCACGCCAGGTCGAGCACTCGTTGCCGGCCCGCCAGCAGGTCGCCAAACGCGTCCAGAACCAGTTCCGCTTCGTCATCGCTGCGGTGCCGGTACAGGACCGGGTAGATCCTGTCAAACGCCACTTCGTACCACTTCGCCATAGAATCCCCTATTTTCTCCCCTCGGGTTCGAGGGTGGTATCGCCCCCGAAATTGTCGTCGTCCCTGTCGGGGTACGTTTCCGTGTAGTGAAGCCCGCGGCTTTCGCGCCTCCTCAACGCGCTCTCGATGATCAGTTCCCCCACGAGGATGATGTTCCGCAGTTCGAGCAGGTCGCGCGTCAGTCGGGTATTCCAGTACAGCGCCACCACCGTTTCGCGCAGCTGATCCATGCGGCGGCGCGCAATCTCCAGACGCCGGTCGCTGCGCACGATACCTACATAGTCCCACATGATCCTTCGCGCCTCACTCCAGTCGTGCTCGAGAATGACCGGATCCTTCAGCGCCTCCACCCCCTCTTCGTCCCACGCTTTCGGCTCGCCGTCGAACGCCCCGGGGGTGAAATCCTCCAACGCCGCGTGGCCGGCACGGTTGGCATACACCAGCGCCTCGAGAAGCGAGTTGCTCGCCAGCCGGTTTGCGCCGTGAAGGCCCGTGTGGCTCACCTCTCCGATGGCGTACAGGTTGCGTACGGACGTGCGGCCGTATGTATCCACCTCGATCCCACCGCAGAAGTAGTGGGTCGCCGGAACCACCGGAATCGGTTCCGTGCGCATGTCGATCCCCACTTCGAAACACGTTTTGAAAATGTACGGAAACCGTTTTTCGATGAACGCGCTGTCGAGGTGGGTCAAATCCAGGTAAACGCACTCTTCGCCCGTTTTCTTGAGTTCGCTGTCGATCGCGCGCGCCACGATGTCGCGCGGCGCCAGTTCGCGCCGTTCGTCGTAACGTTCCATGAAACGGTCCCCGTCATCGCGAACCAGCCGCCCCCCTTCGCCCCGGAGCGCCTCGCTCAACAGGAAGGACGTCAACTCGGGGTGATAGAGGCACGTCGGATGAAACTGGACGAATTCAAGGTTGGCGATTCGCGCGCCCGCCCGGTACGCCATCGCCAGGCCGTCACCCGTGGCTATGTCCGGATTAGAGGTATACATGTACACCTTGCCCGCGCCACCCGTGGCCAGGATGGTGCGCTGCGCGGCAAACGGGATGACACTTCCGCTCTGCTCTTCGAGCACGTAGGCCCCGAACACCGCGGGATCGCCGCCGGGATCTCTCTCGAGATGGTGGCCCCGGATGATGTTGACCGCCATGTGGTGCCGATACATCTCGATATTTTTGTGACAGGCGACGGCGTCGAGAAGCGTCTGCTCCACGGCGCGTCCCGTGAGGTCGGCACAGTGTACGATCCGGTTACGCGAGTGCCCGCCTTCGAGCCCGAGATCGAGCTCGCCATCCTCGCGGGAGAACGGCACGCCGAGAGCGATGAGGTCGCGTATCCGGTCGGGGCCTTCCCGTACTACGAACTCGACGACATCTTCCCGGCACAGACCCGCCCCCGTACGGAGCGTGTCCGCGACGTGGAGATCGAACGAATCACCGGAATCGACGACGGCGGCAATGCCGCCCTGCGCCTTGTTCGTGTTGGAATCCGACGGGTCGCACTTGGTGACCACGTTGACGCGGCCGTGTTCGGCCAGGCGGAGGGCCAGCGAGAGACCCGCGATTCCGGACCCGATGATGAGGAAGTCGGATGATTTCACGGCTGCAAGTGGGTTAAGAGGTTGCATTTTAGTGAGTTAAGGTAGACCGAATTGCTTTCGTTTAAATGTTAAGCAATGCCCATGGCGATTGCAACATATAACCCGTTCCGCGTGCACAATGCACCCGCCGCGAACCGGCAAGGCCCACCGGCCCGAAGAACAAATATAACTGGCTATATAACATTGTTTTAGACGATCCCGTGCCGGGTCGGTTCTGGCATACTCATTGCGTATACGCCCTCCGGATTCATCCATCATGCTTGTATCCAGCGCAACCCTTTGAGGAGGTTAGGTTCCATGTCCATGAAAATCACTATTTTGACACTGTTGCTGGCCACGATCGTCTTTACCGGCTGCGACTCCGATAACCCGGAGCAGAACCGCTCGGTGATCTCCATCGAATCTCTCAACGGCAATGTCGCCCCGGTTACCAGCGACATCTTGACCAATGGAAGTATTTTTCCCGACGTGATCAGCGTCGTATTTCGCAACCGTCCGTACAACAGCATCATCGTGACGCGCCCGGACGCTCCGTACGGCACCTACGAATTCACTCGATACACGGTGGAATGGACCAGCTCGGACGGCAGCGGCACGACCCTGCCGATGTACGAATCCGACCTCGGGCTCACCGTGGAAACCGAACAGCTGGTCATCGCCGAGATTATGATCGTGACGTGGGAAAACAAGGACAATCCGCCGATCTCGACCATTCCGCCGGCAACCCAGGTCAACATGAACGCGAAGATCACGTTTTATGGACACGAAACCGGCACCTCCCGCGAAACAACTACCATCGCGAATATCGGCGTCATTTTCGCCGACCTCGCCGACCCGGTTTCCGGGCCGTAGTCGAAACGGGGCATGGAACCGCTGTTCGATACTGGCAATTGAAAAGGACCGGCGGTCAAACGCCGTTCCACACGAAAAAAGCCGCGGACTCAATCCGCGGCTTTTTTTATGACCTCGTCGAGGACGTCGTCCCCGAACAGTTCCAGCGTCAGTCGAACCGTCTCGAACCGGCCTGGCGGCGGGTCCAGCCCGGCCACCTTGACCCAGTCCTTCGCCGTCGTCAGTATCACGTCCGCGCCGCGCTCCAGCGCCGCGCCGACGATCCATTCGATGTCGCGGTGACGGTAACGAAAATGGTCCGGGTATCGAAATGCGACCACGACGTTCGCCCCGGCGCCGGCGACCTGGCGCTCGAAAACCTCCGGGCGCCCGATCCCCGACAATACAGCCACCGCTCCCTTCCCCACTTCCGTCCCGAACTCGATCCGCCGGCGGAAACCAAATAACGGCCTGTCCACACCCGCTTTGTCGGCGATCTCACGTCGGACACGTTCCAGGTCGTCGGCGCATTCGATGCCCCCGGCTCCCACCACGTCGGCCCGTTCCAGCGCCTCCGGCGGTTCGCGCAGCGTCCCCGCCGGCAGCAACCACCCGTTGCCGAACGGGCGGGCGCCATCGACGACAACAACGTCTACGTCCCTCGGCACCCCCCACGACTGGAACGCATCGTCCATTACCGCGTGCGTCGGCTCGAACAAGCGATCCGCTGCCTCGAGGGCGGCGCCTTTGTCCCGGCAGAACAGCAGTGGCACGCCGGGCAGGCGTTTGGCCACCACGGCCCCCTCGTCACCGACGAGCCCGGCGAGGCCCGGGTGGTCTCTACGAACGAACCGGACTCCGCGGTCGGGCGGCGCTGAAAACCGCTCGCCCGAATCCGGCCCGACCACCGTCACCACACCGAGTCGTGCCGCCTCGCCGCCGTATCCACGGCTCACGTAAACGGGACTTCCACCCCCGGCCACGACACGGGACACCAGTTCCATCGCCAGCGGTGTCTTGCCACTGCCCCCGGCCTCGAGATTGCCCACGGACACGACTTTCATCGCTGTCGGCCACTCCGGTGCTTCGACGGTCCGCGATCCTCTCACGGCGCCGGAGACGCCGTAGTAAGCCCAGCTGGCGGGCACCAGGATTGGCATCAGGTACCGCTGGCACCGTTCCCTGCCACGACGCCCCACAACGCCGCGCGGGTATAAGATCTCCCACTCCGAGTCAGCCATGATATTCCTCATCGAGTTCCCGGGTGACGGCGTTGAGTCTGTTCTCCAGTTCCAGGCGCTTCTCCTCGATGGTGTCGCCGTCCGCGTCGAGCGGTACCATCACCGGCTCTCCGAGGGACACCGTCACATTCGTAAATGGGTACGGCAACTCGAACGCATCCCACGAGGTGAACGTCTTGTGGCTCCGGGATGCACTGGTGACGGGCAGGATCGCCGCCCCCGTCATCTTGGCGACCTGGACAAGGCCGGGTTTGACCACGTATCGCGGCCCGCGCGGGCCGTCGGCGGCGAGACCCAGATCGAATCCCTGCTTGTGCTTTTCGACCAGGTCCAAGATGGCACGCACGCCGCCGCGCGTACTCGATCCGCGGACGTGCCCGAAACCCAGACGGCGGATTGTCTGCCCCAGTCGCTCCCCGTCGCGATGACGGCTGGCCAGGACCTGAATCGAGCGATTGCGCATCGTGTAGGTGGGCGGCAGGAGACGTCCGTGCCAGAAGGCATAGATTACATTGGGATTGTGCTCGCGCGCCCGGGCCTCGAACAATTCGCCCCGTTCGCGGATCCGCCACGTGACTCCGATGCAGCGGATGATCGTCGCACCGGCCACTGCGAGAGCCCCCATCTCAATCCGGGTCAGTAGACTCATCCGGCCTCCAGGAGTTGTGCGGCGACGTCGGCGACTCGCTCGCACCCACCGCCACCCGAAAGAAGCCGTCGCAGATCCTTGAACCGTTCGACCATGGCGTCACCAGGGCCGCCGTCCTCCAGGAGTTCGAGCATCGCCGGCGCGATTTTCCCGGCGTTGGCGTCGGCCTGCAGGAATTCCGGGCAGACCTTTTCACCGAGCACGACGTTGGCCAGGCCGATGTACGGGATCTTGACCAGGCGGCGGCCAAGAAAAAAATTCAGCGCCGACGCCCTGTAAACAATCGCGAGGGGCGTTTCCATCAGGGCGGCCTGCAGGGTGGCGGTTCCCGAAGCGACCGCCAGCACCCGCGATCGCCGCATGACCGCCACGGCATCGTCGTTGAGTTCGACATCGACCCCGGCATCCGAAATAATGCGAAGGTAAAGGGACTCGGGCACGGCGGGACTGCGACCGACGGTGAAACGCAACCCCGGATCCGCCGCGAGCATCCGCTTCTGGGATTCGAGAAGCGGCGGCAAAATCCGCCGGACCTCCTGGACGCGGCTGCCCGGCAGCAGGCCGACCCCGGCCCGGTCGCCCGCCGGCAGCGGATCGGGCAACTCGTGGTCGACGACGAACGGGTGACCGACGAACTCGGCGTCTACGCCGTGTTCTCTATACAGCGGCTCTTCGAAGGGCAGGATCAACTCCATCCGGTCGACGGTGCGCGCGATCTTGTCGAGCCTGCCAGTGCCCCACGCCCAGACCTGCGGTCCGATGTAGTAGAGCACGGGCACGCCGCGGCGGTGCGCGTGCGCAGCGAGTCTCAGGTTGAGTCCGGGATAGTCCACGGGGATGAACAGGTCGACCCCTCCGTCGATGGAGCGTTTCAACGCCCGTTCGAGACGATAGAAATGCGGGATGTTGGCGAGGACCCCGGTGATACCGAGCACCGCGTAATCGCGATAGTGGAAGAGGAGTTCGGCCCCGGCGTCCCGGCATTCGTCACCCGCGAACGCGAGGATGCGCGCATCGGGAATCCGTTTCCGGAGACGGCGTACCAGATGGGCGGCGTGAATGTCACCGCTCATCTCACCGGATGAGATCAAAATGGTGGGCGTGGAACGCATGTTGCGACATCTTCACGCGTCGGGCGCGTCTCGCTGAATGAGCTTGGAGATTTTATCGGCCAGCCTGACCGCACTCAAACCGTCTTCACCCGTGACCGGCGGCGCGGTACGGTTTGTAACGCTGTCACGAAACGCCGAGAGTTCTTTGCAGAGCGGCTCGACACCGTCCGCCCCGAAGGTCTCGAACTCGATGAAGTCGCCGAGCTGGAGCTCGTCGTAACCGTCCGACTTCGCCCGCAAACGGGCAATCCGTTCGTCGAAGTCAGCCGCCTTACGGTATTCCGTCGCACGACCGGCCTGGAGATCGATGGAAAGATATCTGTTGGGCGAAAACAAGCGGATCTTTCGCATGGGTTCGACCGAGACCCGGCTCGCCGTCACATTGGCAACGCAACCGCTGCGGTACTCGAGCCGTGCGTTGACGATATCGGGGGCCGTCGTGAGGATACCCGCCCCCTTGGCGCGAATCTCTATGGGCTCCTCGCCGACGATGTGATTGAGCAGGTCGAGATCGTGGATCATCAGATCCCCCACCACCGACACGTCGGTGCCTCGCACCGAGAACGGGGCCAGGCGATGAATCTCGATAAAACTCGGATTTGTGATCCGTTCACGGACCCTCTCCAGGGCTCCGTTGAACCTCTCGCTGTGCCCGACCTGCACGAGGAGCCCGCAGTCGCGCGCACGCGCCACGATCGCCTCCGCTTCCGAAAGCTCCCCCGCCAGTGGCTTTTCCACGAAGATGTCTTTGCCCATGTCGAGCGCCAGCAGGGCGTATCGGGCGTGGTCCGAGGTCGGCACCACCAGGTCGACGGCGTCGACATCCGCCATCAGTGCTTCGCGGTCTTCGTAAGCCCTGGCGCCGAACTCTTCCGCCGCCGACCGGGCCCTTTCGGTAATCCGGTCGTGACACGCGACCATATCCACGCCGTTGAGTCCGCACAGCACCCGCACGTGGTGCCGCCCCAGCCGGCCGACTCCGATGACTCCGATTTTCAATCCCATGGCACTATTTCTGAATACCTCGCTCGCAGCTTTTCAAAAACTTCAGCATCTCCTCCACGTCCGGCCCCGAGAATTCGTCACTCTCGAGTTTCTCTATCACCTGCGACGTATTCAGTCCGTTCCGGTATAAAAGCTTGTACATATTTTTTATGTCGGTTCGCCGTTCGTCGGAATATCCTCTTCTGGCCAGGCCAACGGCGTTGACACCGTACACCACGGGAGGGTTGCCCGCGATCTTCAGATAAGGGGGAATATCCATCGCCACGCGGCTGCCCCCGCCGATGAACGCGTGCTTTCCAATCCGGACGAACTGGTGGACAGGCGTCATGCCGCCGATGATCGCGTGATCGTCGATGTGCACGTAGCCCGCCAGATTTACCGCGTTGGCGAGAATAACGTGATCACCGATGACGCAATTGTGGGCGATATGGGCGTACGTCATCAAAAGGCAATGGGAGCCCACAACCGTGGCGTCTCCTTCATCCGTCGCTGTATTGAGCGTACAAAATTCGCGAATTACGTTGTGGTCGCCGATCACGAGTCTCGTACGGCCGCCCTCATACTTGAGATCCTGTGGTTCGGTGCCGACACTGGCGCCGTGAAAAATCCGGTTACTGCTGCCAATCGTGGTCACACCTTCGATGAGGCAGTTCGACCCGACGACGCACCCGTCCCCCAGCGTCACGTCGGGGCCGATGACGCTATAGGGTCCGATCTTCACACCCGTACCTATGCGGGCCCACGGATGAACAACCGCGGTCGGATGGATGTCGGTCTTTTTCACATTTACGCTTTCCAAGATGAAACCTCTCTGGTTGCGGTTCAGGTCAACGTTCGACGATCACGGATGACAGCTCCGCCTCCGCCGTCAATTTCCCATCCACGTAGGCGTAACCCTGCATCTTGCAGATTCCCCGCCGCAGCTTTTTCAGCTCCAGCTCGAAACGCAACTGGTCACCCGGAACCACGGGCCGGCGAAATCTGGCCTTGTCGACGCGGGTAAAGTAAACGAGATACTTTCTGGGGTCGTCAACACTATTCAGGAGCAGTACACCACCCACCTGGGCCATGGCCTCGATAATAAGCACCGCCGGCATGATCGGATGTCCCGGAAAGTGGCCGACGAAAAAGGGTTCATTGATCGTCACGTTCTTGATCCCGACGACTCTCTTTTTGTCCTCCAGCTCAATAATCCGGTCTACCAGCAGGAAGGGATAGCGGTGCGGCATAATTTCCTGGATCAGGTTGATGTCCCAGGTACCCGCCGCCGTTGCCACCGCCATTCTCTTTTTGTTCTCCCAAACCTCTCTCATCTTCCGCACAAAACCGACATTGGCCGCGTGTCCCGATTTGATCGCGTGAACGTGCCCCTTGATCGGCACGCCGAGCAGCGAAAGGTCACCGAGCAGGTCGAAAATCTTGTGACGAACGCATTCGTCGGGAAACCGCAGGGGCGCATCGTTCATCAATTCGTTTTCCTTGAACACGATTGCGTTGTCGAGAGTCCCGCCCTTGATGAGCCCCATTGCGCGCAGCTTTTCGACGTCTTCCGCCAGGACAAACGTACGGGCCGGCGCTATTTCCTTTTCGAAGAACTCGGGGGTGATCTCGTAGGTAGCGTACTGCGTGCCGATGAGGTGGTTGTCGTACTGGATCGTGAAGCTGACTCGAAAACTATCCGCCGGTACCGCCTGAATTTCGACGTCTCCATCCTTGTAGGTAATCGCCCGGTCGACCACGAAGATCTCTGCCGGCACCCCCTGGTTCACGATTCCCGTGTCGAGAAACGCCTTCACGTAGGAAGCGTAATTGCCATCTTCGGGTTCGGGGGGTTCGTTGCCGGAAATCTCGATCGTCAGGTTGTCGATCTGCATGCCGTAACAGGTGGCCAGGATGTGTTCCACCGTGTAGATGCTCGAATCGCCGTGACCAATGGTCGTGTTGCGGTGCGCCGGCGCGTTGGGCGGGATGCTCGTCACCACCGCCGGTATCTCGACCGGTTCCGGCCCATCCACCCTTACAAATTTAATGCCGCTGTCAGGCGGCGCCGGTTTGCATTTCAGATGAATTTTGTTGCCGGTGTGGAGCCCCACGCCCTCCAGTTCGAGTTCCCGGCTAATCGTCCTCTGCTGTCGAATCAAGCGATTCCCCCCCCTCGAGTTCGTGAATCCTCCGCTCCATTTCCTTTACCCGCTCAAAAAGATCCGGCAGCCGGTTATTGTAGGCCCACAGACGTCGCGCTTTCTTGTGCTCGCGCGCAGGATACCCGGACACGGCCGTATCAGGGGGCACCGACTTGGTCACGCCTCCCTGCGCGCCGACCATCGCCCCGTCTCCGATTGTGATGTGCCCCACGAGGCCGGCCTGGCCGGCCAGCACGACGTTCCTGCCCAGTTCCGTACTCCCCGCGATGCCAACCTGGGCCGCGAGAATACTGTTCTCACCGATCACCACGTTGTGGGCAATCTGGACGAGGTTGTCGATCTTCGACCCGCGTTTGACGCGCGTTTCTCCCGTCGTCGCGCGGTCGATGGTACTGTTCGCCCCGATCTCGACGTCGTCCTCGATGATGACCCTGCCGATCTGCGGGACCTTGTGGTGGGTCTGACCATCCTTGGCAAACCCGAAGCCGTCGGCTCCGATGACGGCGCCCGGTTGCAAGATTACCCGATCGCCTATCCGGCTCCCCTCGCGAATCGTCACGTTGGGGTAGATCTGACACTCGCGCCCTATCTGGACGTCTTCCCCGATGAACGTTCCCGCCATTATCGTCGTGTCGTCACCGACCCGGCAGTCCCCGCGAATCTGGCAGAACGGCCCCACGGCTACGTTTTCGCCCAGCTGTGTGCTGTCTTCGATAACGGCCGACTCGTGGACCTCGCGCGGATATCCAGGAGTGAGTTCCTCGGCGAAGAGGTTCAGGACCTTCAGATAGGCCAGGTAGGGGTTGTCGATTCGGATGAGGGGCCGGTCGCACTCGAGTCCGGACGTACCAATGACGGCCGAAGCGAGGGTCGATTCCAGAAACTCCTCATACTTCGGATTCGCCACGAACGTGATATCGCCTGCTTTCGCCTCACGTATACCCGCGACGCCATTGATCTCGACGTTGGCGTCCCCCGCAACTTCCCCCCCCACGATTTCGGCGAGTTTCCCTAGTTTGAATCGGAGAGAGCTCACTTGTTTGTCTCCTGATGACCGGTTACTGCATCTGGTTGAGCTTTGTGAGAACGACGTCGGTCAGGTCGAGTGTCTTGTCCGCATAGACGACATTCGCGTTGGCCACGTCAAAAATGATCGCGTACCCCTGCTCTTTGCCGAGGTCTTCGAGGATCCGGTTGATTTTCTCGACGATCGGCTGCGTCAGCTCTTTGTTTCGTCTCGCGGCCAGACCGTCGTCGCCGAAAGTCTCCTGCATGAATTGTTCGTACTCGGCCATCTTCCGGTCGAGCTCGAGCTTCTTCTCGGCTTTTTTCTCTTCGGACAACATAAGGCTCTGGGCCTGGAGCTCATCGCGCATCTTGACGATGTCCTGCTCCATCCGCTGCTTCTGGGCGGTCCACTGGTCGACCTCCTGGCGGTAGAGCCGTTCGGCGTCCTGTGTCTCGCGGTAGTCTGCAAAAATCTTAATTGAGTCAATGTAGCCGATTTTGACATCCTGGGCAAGTAAAGAAATGGCAGACGCCGGGATGAGGACCGCGGCGATCAATATCACCATAACCATCTTGTGTTTCATGTGCTTACGCTCCTTTGTTCGAGTATCGCTGGATGGCGGCAATCAGAACGTTCCGCCGAACGTGATATGGGGTTCCCAGGCCGCTCCTCCGACTCGGTCTATACCGTAACCATAGTCCAGGCCGACTGTTCCGAGCATTGGAAGCTCGATGCGAACCCCCATTCCTACGCTCTTCCGAAGGTCAAACAGTGTCGCCTGCTGGAAACTGTTCCAGGTGTTCCCACCCTCGGCGAAAAACAGACCGTAAACGGTCGGATTGGATATGGGAAACGTCACCTGGAGCGTGGAAATCTGCATGAAGCGCCCACCGACGAACTGCTGGTTGCCCCTCGGCACGACCTCGAAGAAGTCATACCCGCGCAACCCCCAGCGCCGGTTGCCGCCAAGACGGTACTTTTCATAGTCGGGCACCTGGAGCGGGGTCTGATACCCGTCCATGATGCCGAACTGATTGCTGATCTCCAGTACAAACCTCCAGAACAATGGTTCGTACCACGAAAAATCAACCTCGTATTTCTGAAAGTCGATACTCCCGCCCAGCACACCCCCGGTCCAGCGCGCGTTGAGGATCGTCTTGGTGCCCGTCGTCGGGTGGAAAGGGTTGTCCGTCGAGTTACGCATCAGCGTGACCCCGATCGCGCTTGTGGTCTGGGGCCAGGGCATTAGCAGAAGCGATCCGATATAGGTGGGCGAAAAATCTGAAAGGTCGACCCGCTCGAGCGTGTATCGTGTAAAAATTGTGGTGTAGTCGAACCACGGAAACGGCCGGCCCACGCGCAGACCGAAGCCGGTCCGCCGGTCGGTGAAAAACTGCTGGCGCACGGCGTTCTGCTGGCGGTTGTAGACGTTGATGCTGACCTCCGTCGGTGTCCCCATGAACCATGGCTCGGTCAGCGAGACGTTGATGTTCTGGCGAAAGCGGGAGAACTCCCAGTCGAAACCGATCCGCATCCCGCGCCCCAGGAAGTTGGGCTCCTGGACTCCGATAAAACCGCTCACCCGGTTGAGCTGAGAGAAACCCGCGCCCAGACGGAACTGCCCGGCGGGCTTTTCTTCGACCCGCAAAGTGATGTCGATGTCGCCGTTCTCGTTCGGCCGCCCCGGAATAACCTGCGGAGGCCCGGCGAAGAAACCGAGGTTGAACACCTCTCGAAGCGACCGGATCAGCCGCGCCCGGAGAAACACGTCGCCCGGGCTGATGATCAGCTGTCGCCGGATTACCTCTTCGTAAGTTTTGGAATTGCCCGCGATGTTGATCTCACGGATGTGGGCCGGCTGTCCCTCGGTAATATCAAACTTGAGGTCGATGACGTCCTTGTTGATCGTCTTCAACGGGCTCACGGTAGCGTAGATGTACCCTTTGTCGGCGTACAGCGACGAGATGTCGCCCTGGATCATCGCGAATTCGGTGTCGTCGAACACGTCACCGTCTTCCAGGGTGACCATGCCCTGGATCATCGCTCCGGGAAACAGCTCGTTCCCCCCCCACGTCACGTTCCCCACCGTGTATTGCGTCCCCTCAACGATAGTCAGGTAGAGGTCGAGGTCCTTGCCGTCGTCCGAGAACACCAGGTCGGTGTCGGTGATCTTTGCGTCCAGAAAACCCCAGCTTCGATAGAGGATCAGTATGGAGGCCTTGTCCTCCTCGAGTTCCTTCGGCTTGAAGTCCGCGCCGCGGAGCCACGAATCGGTCCGGGTTTTCATGACCCCGCGCAGTTGTTCGCTGTCGAGCGCCTGTATTCCGATAAAATCGATGTGCTTGACCGAGACTTTCTGGCCCTCTTCGATGACGTACAACAACACGCGGCCCTGCGTTTCGGTGTCGGTCGTGAATGAGTCGATTACCGACACCCGGTAATAGCCCTTTTCCTTGTAGAGGTCGGAGATCGCATCTTTGTCTTTGTCGAGTATCGCCGGTCGAACGAAAGTACCGTTGGTGACGATTACGACCTCCTTGAGGTCGTCTTCGTCGACGTGCCGGTTGCCGGCGTACTTGATTTCGTCAACTTTCGGATATTCTTCGACCCGCACGACCACCCGCACCGAGTCGGGCGAAGTCGTATCCTCCCTGTACGCCTGAACGAACTGAAACTGCTTGGTGGCAAAAAGCCGTTTGAGGGCTTCCTGGAACTTGTTGGCTTCGTACAGAGATCCCGGCGCGATCCGGATCACCCGCAGCACTTTGTCGGATGATACCTGCCGATTGCCGGTCACCTTGATTTCGGTAATATATGGGCCCGCCGCCCGCGCCGCCGGGGCAAGGAGGAGGAGTGCGGCATACAAAAAACCTACGCCGAGCGCGCAGGCATACCAGCCGCGAATTGCTAACTTACGCGTTTTCATATAGCTACCATGGAAAGACGTGTGCATGCTAGCACAGCACCCCACCCCTGTAAATAGAAAATACCCCTGCGACGGTGCCAGGGGTATTTCATAACTAATTTTCCGACAACACGTTACAAACAGGGGAGTCTGCGCGCTACTGCGACGGGTCCTTCTCTTTCTTAGACACCAGATCAAAATGGAGGTTCCCGTTCTCAACTTCCACGCGGACCGTCGCGTCCCCGCTCATTCCGTGCTTGAGAAGCAGCTCACTGAGCGGATCCTCGAGGTAGCGTTGAATCGCACGCCGAAGCGGCCGCGCGCCCAGCGCCGGATCGAACCCTTTGTCGATGAGCAAAGTCTTGGCTTCGGCAGAGAACTCGATTTCCATGTCGAGCACTTTCAGCCGCTTGCCGAAATTGCGCAGGAGGATTTCGACGATGTCCGTCATGTCCGACTTATCCAGAGGCCGGAATACGATCGCGTCGTCCAGGCGGTTGAGAAACTCGGGATTGAACGTCTTCTTCATACTCTCGAGGAGCTTGCCCCGGAGGCCCTGGAACTGCGCCTCTCCACCCTCGTGCGCGAAGCCCAGAACCTTGCCCGAACGCAACTCCGCGGCGCCGACGTTCGACGTCATGATGATCACCGTGTTACAGAAATCAACCCGTCGCCCGTAGTTGTCCGTCAGCTGACCTTCCTCCATCACCTGAAGGAGGATGTTGTACACGTCGGTGTGAGCTTTTTCGATCTCGTCGAGCAGAATCACGGAATACGGCTTGCGCCGGACCTTCTCGGTGAGCTGTCCGCCCTCGTCGTAGCCGACATACCCCGGAGGGGCGCCGATCAGGCGGGAAACGGAGAATTTCTCCATGTACTCCGACATGTCGATCCGCAGTAGCGAATCCTCCGACTCGAACAGCGCCTCGGCCAGTGTCTTGGCCAGCTCGGTCTTGCCCACACCGGTGGGACCGAGAAAAATGAAACTGCCGATGGGGCGCCTGGGATCACGCAGCCCGGCGCGATTGCGGCGGACCGCCCTGGATACGGCCTCGACGGCTTCGTCCTGACCCACCACCCGCTTCTTGAGCTCGTCTTCCAGCCGCAGCAGTTTTTCCGTTTCTTCCTCTTCGACCTCGCTGACCGGGATCCCCGTCATCGCCGAGACGACCTTGGCGATATCGGCGCTGCTCACGACGCTTTCCTGCGCCTGCTTGGTTTCGTTCCAGGCCTTGCGCAACTGGTCGAGCTTCTTGCGCGTCTCCTTTTCCTTGTCGCGGAATTTCGCCGCTTTTTCGAACTCCTGCGCCTGGATCGCGGACTCTTTTTCGCGAGAGATGTCTTCGATCTCCTTTTCCATATCCTGCAGCTCGGTGGGGGCAGTGACCACGGCGAGCCGCGCCCGCGAGCCCGCTTCGTCGATCACGTCGATCGCCTTGTCGGGCAGGAACCGGTCGTGCAGGTATCGCTCCGAGAAAAATACAGCCGCCCGGACGGCGTCGTCGCTGATCTTGACCCGATGGTGCGCCTCGTACTTGTCGCGCAGCCCGAATATAATCTGGGTGGTCTCCTCCTCGGTGGGAGGGTTGATCATGATGGGCTGGAAACGCCGCTCCAGTGCGCCATCCTTTTCGATGTGCTTGCGAAACTCGTCCAGCGTGGTAGCTCCGATACATTGGAGCTCGCCCCTGGCCAGGGCCGGTTTGAGCATGTTGGACGCGTCGATCGCGCCCTCGGCGCCACCGGCACCCACGATGGTATGGATCTCGTCGATAAAGATCACGACCTCGTCGGTAACCCGGATCTCGTTGATAATTGACTTCAGTCGTTCCTCGAACTGGCCTCTGTATTTCGTTCCGGCTACTACAGATGCAAGATCAAGTGTGCAGATTTTTCGATCCTTGAGAATCTCGGGGACCCGGTTTTCGACGATCCGCTGGGCCAGTCCTTCCGCTATGGCCGTCTTGCCGACACCCGGCTCGCCGATCAGGATCGGATTGTTCTTCTTTCGGCGGCTGAGCACCTGAATGACGCGCTCGATTTCGGCTTCGCGTCCGATGATGGGATCGAGCTTGTTCTCGCGCGCCGCCTGGGTGAGGTCCTGGCCGAACTGGTCGAGATTCGGGGTCTCGCTCTTTTCCTTCTTCGACTTGCGGGCCTTGACGGTGGTGGTCGGCCCGAGCAGCTTGAGTACCTCTTCCCGCACGCGCTTCCGGTCCACCCCCAGTTCGGCCAGCACTTGGGCGGCGACGCCCTCGCCCTCGCGGATCAGACCGAGGAGAAGGTGCTCCGTGCCGACGTAGTTATGGCCGAGCAGGCGCGCTTCCTCGATGGCGAGTTCGAGAACCCTCTTGGCCCTCGGGGTAAAGGGGATCTCGCCGATAGTGAGCGTGCCACCGGAACTCTTGACCATGTTCTCGACCGCCTGCTGGATTTGTTCGAAATCCAGGTCCAGTTTGCTCAGCACTTTGGCTGCAATTCCCTCGCCCTCGCGGACGATGCCGAGAAGGAGGTGCTCGGTGCCGATGTAATCGTGCTGGAGACGGTTCGCCTCGTCCCTGGCGAAGTAGATGACCTTGCGTACCCTGTCGGTAAAACGATCCTGCATTTGAGCTCCTTCTCTCTACTTCGCTGCGGATGGCGGCACGTCGTGCGGGCGGCCGTCCGCAGCCCGGATCACTGCTTTTCTGCCCCCAGCACGCCTCTGATATACTCGGCTCTGGCGACATCCCGTTCCTGCGCGTTCATCGTCACGCCGTTCAGCTTCTGCAGGTGGGCGGGTTGCGTATAAATCAACAGGTGGTTCAATGTTTCGAGCGGGACGCCCTCGATGATTCCAATGCCTACACCGAGCCTGACGGCCGAGATCAGACTGAGCGCTTCTTTAGTGTTCACGGTGTGGGCGTAGCGGAGGAGGCCGTATGCGCGCCACACCTTGTCTTCAAGCAAGCTCCGTGCCTTGTTGAATAGCATGTCACGCGACTTGCGCTCGAACGCGACGACCTTGACGGCCATGTCCCGCAGTTTGCGAATGATATCTTCCTCCGACGCTCCCAGCGTCGCGCTGTTCGACAACTGGAAGAAATTTCCCATCACTTCACTGCCCTCCCCGTAAAACCCGCGCATCGTGTGATTCAGCCTGCCAAGCGATTCCAGCAGCTTGTTGATCTCCTTGCTGTGGACGAGGCCGGGCAGGTGGATCAGGACCGACACCCTCAGCCCCGTACCCACATTGGTCGGACAGGCTGTGAGGTAGCCGAGGCGATCGCTGTAAGCGACATCCAGTTCACGCGTCAATTCGTCGTCGAGGCGGCTTATTCTGGACCACGTGCTTTTAAAGTCGAGGCCGGAACTGTATGCCTGCAGTCTGAGGTGGTCCTCTTCGTTGATCATCAGGCTGGCGTTCTCACCGTCGTTGAACACCAGTCCGCGGTTCGCCGAATTGAGCATGAACTCCCGGCTGACGAGGTGACGTTCCAGGAGAAACTGCCTGTCGAGCGTCGTCGCCTCGCCCATTACTACATACCGGCTCGACTCGAACGTAGACACCCTGGATGCTGCGTCACCGACCAGCGAGAGGATGTCCGAGAGCTCTTCGTTGTCACAGTGGTGGGTAAACCGGCGCCGCGCCAGATTGCGCGCCACCCGGACCCGGCTCGACATGATGATCTCGGGCTCTTCGCCGCTGGCATCCAACCACGACACTTTGTTCTGCAGCATTTCGCCGGCATCGAACACGGTGTTACTCCTTCGCCTCGGGGACTTCGCCCGCTTCGAGGCGTCTGATCTCGTCGCGCAGCTCCGCCGCACGCTCGTAATCCTCGTCTTTGACAGCTTCGGCGAGCTCCTCCCTGAGCTGGAGGACACTCGGCGCCTCCGGGCCTCCGGCGGCCAGGCGAACCGGCGATTTGCCCGCGTGGAGCGTTCCACCGTGAACGTGGCGCAGAAGCGGCTGGAGCTGGGCCTCGAAGGACCGGTAGCACTCGGGGCAACCCAGACGGCCGATGTTGCGGAAATCCGAGAACTCGTAGCCGCATTCAGGGCAGCGAACACGGCCGATACGCGCGGTGCCGTCGTCTACGGTGTCGTCGATCAGCTCGGCGACCAGATCGCCGAGGCCGTACGTGCTGTTCTTCTGGACGTCGATTCCCTTCTCCTCGGCGCACTGAAGGCACAAATCGAAGGTGACCATCTTGTTGTTCACGATCTCCGTGTAGTGGATCGTGGCAGGTCGCAAATCGCACATTTTGCATCGAACCGCCATTGTCGAAACTCCAATTGTGCTCCGCCGTCAATCCAGCTGGCGCAGCTGTTTGTCGACCAGTGTCAGCACGCGGTCGGCATGGGTCACAAACCCGTGTTTGTGGGTGACGACAACAAATGTCTTTCCTTCATCCCGGGCGAGCGACCGGATCAGCCCGTGAACCTCTTCGCCGGTTTCGTCGTCGAGGTTCCCGGTGGGCTCGTCGGCGAGCACAACGTCGGGATTGCCCCCCAGGGCCCTGGCGACCGCCACGCGCTGTTGCTCACCGCCGGAAAGCTCGCCGGGCTTGTGGCCGGCCCGGTTGGCGAGACCTACCTTATCGACCCAGTATCTCGCCCTTTCGGCCGCGGTACCGGGAGTCTCGCCGCCAATCAGTAGCGGGACCATCACGTTCTCCAAAGCGGTGAATTCGGGGAGCAGGAAGTGAAACTGGAATATAAAACCGATGACCCGGTTACGCAAGCGGTCCAGTTCCCTGCCCTTCAATCCTCGAATCGACCGTCCGCCGATCCGGACTTCACCGCTGTCCGGGTGGTCCAGCGAGCCCAGTATGTGGAGCAGCGTGCTCTTTCCGACACCGGACGCCCCTACGATGCCGACCACTTCGGCCTCGCGTACGGTCAGGTCGATACCGCTGAGAACTTCTATATCGCTTCCGGTGCTGCGGAAGGTCTTCGAAATCCCCGAAGCCTCGAGCACGATCGTGTCACTCATAAATTTACATCCTGTAGAATGATAACACAAGCCGCGTGCGGCTCTCTATAACTTATTCAAATACAATTCCTTATACTTCCCGCCGGTACCCGGGAGTTCCCTGTCATGCGTTTCGGATTGCGTCGACCGGCACCATCCGGCTCGCTTCCCAGCTCGGATAAACCGTAGCGAGGAAGCAGATCAGGATCGAGCTGGCACAAACCAGCGCCAGATCCTGCCACTGGACCAGCACGGGCAACGTCTTTATGAAGTAAACGTCCCCGGGCAGGTCGAGTTTGAACCGGTCGAGGATCACGCAGGCGACGTAGCCGACGACGAGCCCGCTGAACGTGCCCACGACGCCGATCGCCGTCCCTTCGAGCATGAAAATCGACATGACACCTCTCGAGGAAGCGCCCATCGACCGCAGGATGCCGATCTCGGTCCGCTTTTCCATGATGACCATGGTCAGCATTCCCACGAGATTGAACGCGGCAACGAGAATGATCAGCGTCAGCATGAGAAACATCAGGATTTTTTCGATTTTCATATAGCTGAACAGGTTCTGGTTCATGTTGATCCAGTTGTTCGTCCCGTAATCTCTAAGCGATATCTCTTCGCGCAGATCCTTGTCGAACGACGACGCCTCGTACATGTCCACGAGTTTCACGCCTGCGCCCCTCAGGCCGGTCTCAAAGTCGAAGAACGATTCGGCGTCGCGATAATCCATGTAAACAAAGCGAGAGTCGAACTCGTACATACCGCTGTTGAAAAAGCCGATCACGCGGCACTTCTGAGTACGCGCCTTTACGTCGCCGGCGCTGACCGTCGACGGCGCCGTCAGCAGGGTCACCTCGTCACCGAGGCTCACCCGCATCTCGACGGCGAGGTCGTATCCGAACACCACGCCGAATACGGAGTCCGGATCCTCGAAAAATTTGACGTTGTCGTCGAACGACTCGATTTCCGGCCGGATGCTGTCGACGACTGCCGAGACGAACGCCTCCCTCTCGAGGTCGATGCCTTTGACGATGACACCCCGGATCTTGGTCCGCCGCCCGGGGACCACCTCGTACGCGGCCAGCGCCTCCGAACGGACGAAGGGCGAGGCGGCAACGACCCCTTCGCGGCCCGAGATGCTTTCGATGAGCGACTCTATGTCCGTCCACGCCGACGGCGTCCGGGCAAAAACGAGCACGTGCGTGTTGAACCCCACGATGCGCTGCCGAAGTTCGGTTTCGAATCCGTTTATCACCGACAGGACGATGACCAGCGTCATGACGCCAACGAACACGCCCCCGGCGGCAATCGACGTAATCCGCGAGACCAGCGCGGAACGCTTCTTGGTCTGCAGGTAGCGTTTGGCGATGAAAAGGGCAAAACTCATCAGCCGCGGCCTTCCTCAGGCCGCATATGGGGGAAAAAGATGACGTCGCGAATGGAGTGGCTGTTGGTGAAGACCATTGTCAAACGGTCTATACCGATCCCCAGCCCCGCGGCCGGCGGCATTCCGTACTCGAGAGCTCGGATGTAATCTTCGTCGAGCACGTGCGCTTCGTCGTCCCCTTTTTCGCGGAAGACGGCCTGCTGCTCGAATCGCTTCCTTTGTTCGATGGGGTCGTTCAGCTCTGAAAACGCGTTCCCCACCTCGAATCCAC
>CBDUWU010000025.1:0-23832 GCA_965371015.1 uncultured bacterium
GTATATTTAAATGACGCGTCAGAAGGCTTCCATGGCGGTGATATACATGCCCGTCGAGCCGTCTTTTGCCCAGCCGAAATCCAGGCGAAGATTCATACCCTCGCTCTTGTCGAATGTGTATCGGATTCCGACCCCGGCGGAGTAACGGATGGTGTCCCGATCGAAGTCATCCAGCCTGCCGGCCACGTTGCCCGCGCCGGCAAACGCCGCCGCCCCCACGCGCCAGAAAAGCCGCGCCCGCAATTCCAGCTGTGCGACGGCGCCGAAGCGGTCGCGGTAGCGCCCCTGGTAGTATCCGCGCAAAGTATACTGTCCGCCCAGCATCGCCATTTTCTGGAACGGCACCACGCCCGTGGACGCATCAAAGTTCCCCCGGACTGCGAATACGAACTTTCGCGACAACGATGCGTACCACCTGACGTCGACGATGTACTTGGCGAAATCGAAGTCACTACCCAGTGCGCTGCCATACACACTCACCGAAGCCGTGTGGTAACTCCCCGCCGTCGGGTAGTAAACGTTGTCGCGCGTGTCCCAAGCGATGAAGGCACCGACTCCCGACACCGTTCCGCCCTGGCTTCCGGGGATGAAACCAGAGTCGAGGAGACCCCCCTGCTCCGTATCGGAGATACGCGAGTGGGCGAATTCGTATTGCGGGCCGACGTGGAATCCGGCGTTGACACGGTTCCGGACGCTGGCAAACGCGAAAAACGTCGTGGGTGTGTAGCCCTCCTCGAGCGAATCGGGAGTCGCCGGACCGACGCCCCAGAACGTGTTGGGAAACTTCTGGTAGTTTATATTGGCGTTGGTGAGATATCGCTCGTCGTCGAAATACAAAACGCCGGACAAGTCTACAATGTACTGGCTGCGTTGCGTGAAGATGAGCGTTGCCCAGATCTCCGACGGACGCGCCTTCATTTCCGCCCCCTCGGGACGGAAGTAGCGCATGACGGACGCGCCGGCGGCCAGCTCGGTTTCCGGCGTGTAGAAGATGATGGGTAACAACATGAATCCTCCGGTGTCCGCGGTGGCGGAATCGGGGTCCGCCGGGTCGCCATTCTGGGCAAAGACCGGCCCGGCGGACAATATCACGGCCAGCACGACGATCGCCGCGGTCATCTTCCCGGCGCCGCCCATCGATCCGGAGCTCTTCATCGTTACAATTCCCTTAATAGCAATTGGTTAAAGACAAAAAGAAGGGAAGCAGAAAAGGGCCATATTAACAGGTGCCGGCGAGTGCGTCAATTCGCGTCAAATCGACTGGCTTGTCCACACGTGTCGCGGGGTGGGACGGGCGCTGATCGCGCCGCGTCAGTCGATATATCCGAGTGATTTGAGTTTCTTGAGCGTTCCGGGGTCGAGCGGCACCGTGTCGGCGTCGGGCGTGTACAGCCGTGCGACGCCGTCCCAGACGTCCACGTCGGACAACAACCCTTCGTAAATATCCGAGAGCGACGTCACGATATTGTCGCGCTCTCCCGGATCGGCGGCGAGGTCGAACAGCATCACGTCGGTCACGCCGTCGAGGCTCACGCGGATGATCTTGTGCGGCGGTGTTACCAGAGAAACGATCTCGCACCCCGCCGGCCGGATCGGAAACACCTCGGTGTACGCCGGCACCGGGTCGTCCATCGAACCGCCTTCGACGAGCCGACGGAGACTTCTTCCCTGGATACCGTCGGGAGGTTCGACACCGGCGAGGTCGAGGAGCGTCGGCATGACGTCGATGTGCCGTGTCACTTCTTCTATCCGAAGTCCCGCTCCGGCCGCGCCCGGCATCGTGATGACGAGCGGAACGCGCAGCACTTCGTCGAACGCCGAGCCACCGTGGTTCCACGCGCCGTGTTCGTAGAACTCCTCGCCATGATCGCTGGTGAGCACCACGATCGTCTCTTCCGCCCTGCCCGACGCGTCGAGCCACTCGAAAACGCGCTCGATCTGACGCTCCACGTAGAGGATATCCGCCGCGTAGAGGGTCTTCATCGTGTGGAGTTCTTCGTCGCTGACCGGTTCGCCCTTCTCTCCCAGCGGCAGCCCCCCGCCCATGTCGCGCGGGTGATCGACCACGCGTACCGCCGGCGGCGGCGTTTCGAGAAGGTATTCGGGCGGCCCGTAAGGCCCGTGGGGGCCCATGTAGTGGATGTAGGCGAAGAACGGGCCGTCGAGGCCATCGAGCCAACCGAGCGCCCTGTCGGTCGTCACACGCGCGTCCCAGTTGACCTGGTCGGGGCGGGTCACCGTCTCGGGATACGCGTCTTTTTCGCTGAGGTCGATCGTCGGCAACCGCAGCAGGCCGGCGATCCGGTACAACACCGAGTTGTCGAACACCCACGGCAGCCACACCGCCCAGAACTCGTCGAGGCCGCGGCCGAATCCGTTGCGCGGAAGGATGTGGAAGTTTTCCGTGAACGCGCCGGCGTGGAACCCGGCGCGACCGAACGCCTCGGCGAGGAAGGGAGAGCTCTTCGAGACCGGACGCCCCTGGGATACGGCGCCGTGGCTCGACGGGAACTGTCCCGTGAGCAGGCTGGCCGTCGACGGCAGCGTCCACGTCGACTGCGCGATCTGGTTGGCGAACAGCACCCCGGCGGCGGCGGCCCTGTCGGTGGCGGGACTCGCGTGCCACGACGCGCCGTAACAGTCGAGGAAATCGCGCCGCAGCGTGTCGGTCACGATGACGAGGACGTTGGGGTGCGAACCGGCGGGTGCCTTGTCGCCGGCACGGGTGAACAATCCGTGGTAGCGGCCGAAGAGCGGATCCCACAACACGCCGACGACGATCCACACTACGAGCGCGGCGCGAACCAGTCGGCGCCATCGCGGCGGGGTGTGACGAAACAGCCGGGCGAGGAACCACCAGCAGACCAGCGCCGCGGCGGCGACGATCGCGAACATGCCCAGTCCGGGAGAACGCGCCGCCAGCGGACCGACCCACAGAAAATTGGCGGCGGCGCCCACGGGAACGGCGGCGCCCAGCGCTGATTCGGAAAGCAGGGCGGCGTCCGTCACCTCACCGGAGTTTCGTACCCCCCGGGACCTGGAGGTAACGGCGGCAACGACGACATAGAGAGTCACGGCGGCCAGCCCGAAGTAGACGGCGTAGTTGACGGCCAGTTCAATTGTTTTGGAAAGCGGCTGCAACTGGACGTGGTACCACTGGTGAAACAGCGCCGATTCGAGGACCGCCATTGCGGTGCCCCAGAGCGCTCCAACCAGAAACGTGACGGGGAGCGCTTTCGCCCCCCGGTTTGCCATCCGATGAACCATTGTCGAGAAACCCCCTGCGCCAGGATGTATTGTTCGCGACCAGTATACCCGATACCGGGGTCCGGAGCAAACAGAGGGCCGCTGTGTGCCGCCGGCGCCAACGGCCGTTGCCGAAGGGTGGAAGGCTTTGTTTCTCAGGTGTTTACAACACTCGGCGCCGCGTGGTATACTCGTGTTTTCTCTGCCCGGCGATCTCGGGCAGGATTTACATTTCAGCCAACCGGAGAGTGTCGATGCCGGTCCACCCCTGCCGCGTGTGCGGCTCGCAGCAGTCGTCTCTTGTCAAACCGCGGAGCATTGACAGACATCTCGAATCCGACGACCTCAGAATCAGCGACAGCCGTTACGGGGTGACGCTGGAGTTGTGGCGCTGCGCCGACTGCGGCTTTATCTACGCGCCGGAAAAGGACGTCGAGGAACTCGAGGGGCTGTACGAGCGGTTGACCGACCCCGGTTACGCCGAGAGCCAGGACTCGCGCATCCTGCAGATGCGCTGGCTGCTGCAAATTGCATGTGAGCAACGGCCGGACGCGTCGAACCTCCTCGACATCGGCGCGGGGACGGGGCTCCTCGTGCGCGAAGCCGCCGCGCTCGGTCTCGACGCCGTCGGCGTCGAGCCGAGTTCCTGGCTCGTCGAGCAGGCGCGTGAATCGAACGGCGTCGAACTCGTCCGCGGAGTGTACCCGCACCCGTCTCTCGAAGGCAGGCGCTTCGACCTGGTGCTCCTCATCGACGTCATCGAACACGTCGCCGATCCGGTCGCCCTCCTCCAGGCCTGCCGGTCGGCGCTGGCGCCGGGCGGTTTGATGGTGGTGGTCACGCCGGACGCTTCCAGCGCGGCGTCGAAGCTGCTCGGCAAGCGTTGGTGGCACTACCGCCTCGCGCACGTCGGGTATTTCGACCGCGGGTCGTTCGCCCGGGCCGCACAAGCCGCCGGTCTCACTCCGCGGCGCTGGCTGCGCGCGAAGTGGTTCTTCCAGGTCCGTTACCTGGCCGACAGAACGTCGAGGTACCTGCCCACCGCGTGGTTCAACCGTCTGGCGGAACGGACGGCGCCGCTGCGCTGGTGTTACGACCGTGTCGTGCCGTTGAATCTCTTCGATTCGTACGTCGTATTTCTTACCGACAAAGAGGAGCCGCCGCGTGAGAACCGGAACTGACAACAGCAACAACACGAATGACAGCGCACCGGGGCCGGCGCGCTGGTCGCCCGCCGGACACTTCCGGATTGCGCGCGTCGACCACTGGATCAAGAACGTGTTCATCCTGCCCGGCGTGGTCGTCGCCCTCAGCATGCAGCCGCACGCGCCGGGTTCGGAACTCGTCCTCGGTCTCCTGCTCGGACTGCTGTCGGGCTGCCTCATCGCTTCGAGTAACTACACGCTCAACGAAATCCTCGACGCCCCCTTCGACCGCCTCCACCCGACGAAGTGCCGCCGCCCGGTGCCTTCGGGGCAGATCAACATCCCGCTCGGTTACGCGCAGTGGCTGTTGCTGATGGTGCTCGGGGCCCTGCTGGCGTGGAAGGTGTCGCTGCCGTTTCTCGTCACCATGATCGCCTTGTGGTTCATGGGCATCGTGTACAACGTCCGCCCCGTGCGCACCAAGGACGTGCCCTACCTCGACGTGATCTCCGAAGCGGTGAACAACCCGCTTCGCTTGCTCGCCGGCTGGTTCATCGTCAATCCGGTGGCGGTGCCGCCCGTCTCCCTCCTGATCAGCTACTGGGCGGTGGGATGCTACTTCATGGCGATCAAACGCTTCGCCGAATACCGCGACATCGGAGACCCGGAGCGGGCGGCGTCTTATCGCAGATCATTCCGATTCTACAATGACGAACGTCTCATCGTGTCCGTGATGTTCTACGCATCCATCGCGATGTTGTTCTTCGGCGCTTTCATCGTCCGCTATCGCCTCGAGTTGATCCTGTCGTTCCCGTTGATTGCCGCCGTGATGGCCGCCTACCTGTCGGTGGCGTTCAAGGAAGGCAGCGCCGCCCAGGCGCCGGAGAAACTCCACCGCGAACCGATGTTGCTGCTGTCGATTATCTGCTGCGCGGCTCTGATCACGGTCCTCTTCTTCGTCGACATACCAGCCCTCCACGACATATTTCCCGCCGAAATCAAGACCTGGAACGGTTTCGATTCCTGACCGGCCCGGTTCAGTCGAATACTTTTTCGATGCGGCAGGTTTCCCTGGCCGCGGTGAGCAGCCGCCGCGAAGGGTGAACGAGGTAGGCCCGGGTCGAAGCCTGGAGGATGGGAAGGTCGGCGGAGCTGTCTCCCATGTAGTCGAAGTCCCCGCCGGCGTGCCGCCGGATTTCTTCCAGCTTGGCACGCCCCTTAATGTTGTGCCCGCCGTCGCTGGCGATGACGTCGTCGAAAAGGCCGACGTGCACGGCCACCGGGTCGGCGATCCGGCGGTGCGCCGCCGTCGCCAGCACGAGCACCCGCCCCGACGCCTTCTCTTCGCGGAGGAACGCCAGGACGTCTTCCCGGTAAGGCAGCGCGGCGGGGTCGATCGTGGCGCCGCGCGAGACCCGATCCTTGAACGCCGCCCTTCCCCCGACGACGAACAGCGGCAGCAGCGGCGCCAGCCACGGCCGCCGGCGCAGCAGCGCGACCGTATTCACGAGCAGCGTGTCGGTGGAGATGAGGGTCCCGTCGAGGTCGACGTAGAGCGGAACCGGATTGGAAGTGGACCTGTCCTGGTTCATATCGGGACAACGGCTAATTGGATGGAGTGCGGTAACACGATGTGTTATTGTCACCGTTGACGCTTCGGCGGCGCAAGCGGAATTCTCGTCGCACCGTCTCCGGGCAGACCATTTCTCCGCGCACTCATGGACAAACACATTTCAGCGGCATCTGATACCGGCGCGCCCGGCGCGCCTCTCGACCGCCGGGACTACACGATCATCCTGGCGGCGGTCGTCTGCGCCCTCGTTATCCGGCTGGTCTTCTTTCGCGGCGTCCTTTCCATCGATGACTTCAACTACCTCCGGCACGCGGCCGAGATGTGGAAGGACCGGTTTTCCTACGGCGACCTCCTCTACCTCCACGGGACGCGTTCACTCGTGTTCGTCCCCGTGTCCTGGCTGTACGCGGTCTTCGGTGTGTCGGAAGCGGCGGCCGCCGCCTGGCCACTGGCCGCATCGTTCGCCACGATCGCTTTCGTCTATCTCATCGGACGCGAGTGGTTCGGACGGGAGGGCGGCGCCTGGGCTGCCGTCCTCGCCGTATTCCTTCCGCTGATGGTCGAAGAATCGACGAGGATTCTCCCCGGGGCGATCATGAATCTCATCATCGCCGTCAGCGTGTACACGTTCGTCCTGTCGGAACGCGGCCGGCGGCGGTGGCTCTGGCTGCTGGTTTCGGGTGGAGTTTACGGGGCGATGCCGCTCACCGGCGAACTCGGCATGCTGTTCGGTTGCTTCTTTCCGATCGCCGTACTGGTGATCGGGCGGTACCGATTCTGGAGTTACTGGCCGATCGCCGCCGGCTTCATCGTCGTGGCGGGTTCCAACGTGGCGTATCAGTGGATCGTGACGGGCGACCCGCTGTTCAAGGCCCACATCAGCGCTTTGATCCTGGAGACCGAGGTCCCGCCCGTGCGGCCGTTTTATTATGTAAACGTTCTCCTGCGGCCGTTCGCCGGTCACGGCGGGGTATTCTACCTCGCCGGCGCCGGCGCGGTCGCCGCGCTGCGGGCGCGCAACCGGCCGGCGTTGTTTCTCACCGGGTTTCTCGTCGCCATGTGGGTATTGATCGAGTTTATATCGTCGAGCGTGACCACCTACCGGCCGCTGTACAAGTACGTGCGTTACGCGTCGATGCTGTCGGTGCCCGCCGTCGTGTTATCAGGCTATGGGCTGGTGTGGATTCGCCGTTCGCTCGGCGGTCCCGGCGCCCGGCGGGGCTTCGGGCGCGCGGGAAGCGTCGCCGTCGTGTCGATCGTGGCGCTGCTTTTTCTCACTTCGATCGTCACGCTGAAAAAGGCCGGCTCGTGGGCGGGGAAACGCCGCGCTCAGCTCGAGAGACTCGGCGGTTACGTGACGGCGGCGCAGGGAAAGCCGGTATATGTCACCCACTGGTTGTGGAACACGCGCGCGGGATACTTCATGGACTTCGACGACGCGTATTTTCCTTCCGGGTACGACCCGTATCACGCGCTGCGCCTCGACGCCGCCGACGCCGGATCCCTCAATCGATACGTACAGACGCTGACCGCCGGCGAAGAACTCCGCGGCGGCCTGCTCATCCACGACGAGACCTTGTTCGCCGCCGGCCTGTCGGCCGGCCGAACCGAAGGCAGAGACTACTCGGTGGGAACGGGAGAGATCCCTTCGCTACTCGCCAGCCCGCCAGCGGCGTGGCGGCTGGTCGACCGGTTCGAGGTGGGTAATAACACCCTCGCCGTCTACGAAATCCCCGACGGTTTCCGCTGGCCCGTCGAAGAGTAGCCGCCGCCGGCGGCCTACCAGCGGCCCCTCAGAGAGATCAAGCCGAACGCAGCCAGGTAGAGCACGGCCGCCAGCAGCAACGCCACCGTGAACCCGTAGCTGAACGCGACGAGGACGATCAGCGTCGCCCCCAGAACCGACGCGGCCCCGTTGACGGCGAATCCCCAGTCGACCCGTTCTCCGACTCGCACCCCCGCCTTGGGAAACGGCATGCCCATGAAGAACCCGAGCGGCGCGATAAAAAGCGCCGTGACGAGCAGCCGCATCGACAGCGGCAGAGCCGCCATCATCCCCGTCGCGTGCCGGAGCACAAAAACGTCGAGCAGCAGCCACACGGCAATGGCGGGGAATACCGTCTTCGCGGCGAACCGGCCCGAAAACCGGCTGCCGACCCCCGACGCGAACAACAAGACGAGAAGGACCGTCGCGATGCTGTACACGGACGCGCCGATGAACAGCGTGTACTTCTGGATCAGCACGACCTCGACGCTCATGAACGCCATTCCGATGAGGAAGAAATACAGCCACGGCACCAGACCGAGTTTTTCCCCCGTCCCCAGGTACGGCAGGAGATTCAGGGGAACGACGATCAGGAGCACGATCGCGAGAATAATTACGATGGCGAGCTTCGACAGGGGAAAACCGTAAAACTCCGCGTACTGGCTGACATTTTTGAGACTCTCCCGGTCGAGCTTCTTCCACATCCCCATCTGCGCGACGAAGGGACGGTCGTCCGTGGCGGGAGACAGATTGACGTCGGCCGAGTCCTGCATCGCCCGCCATCCGTTGAGGACGATCTGGTTGACCAGGTTGGACGCGACCGAGTCAGGCGCCGGATAGAGGGGGTAGATATGCGCCTGAAACTCGGGGGTCAGCTCGCCGTAGGCGCGATAGCGCAGGTCGTCGGTGAGGGGCCGTTTCGACATCAGCAGGAGGTTCCGGCGCATGCGCGGCAGGTTATACACGGCGAAGTGGTCCGTGGGGTTCTCGACGCCGAGTTCTTCGAGCGCTTCCCTGACCATGGTGACGAGCCGCGGCATGTACACCTGGTGTTCCATCGACAAAAAGCCGCCGTCGGTGAGTGCCTTCCAGTAGTCCTTGAACGCCTCTTTCGTAAAAATGTAGTTCTCGGTCAGCGCGAACGCGCCCGAACCCAGCGCCGCCCACGTATTTGAGCTGAGTGAGTAGATGACGTCGAACTTGTCAGGGTGGCGCTTGACGTAGGTGCGGGCGTCCTCGGTGGCGACCACCACGCGCGGGTCGTGGAAAATGCGTCCGGAAAACTCCACCATCGTGATCACGCTTCCGGTCGAGTCGATGACCGTCGAATCGATAACGGTCGAATCGAGTTCGACGTATCCCGCGGGGTCTCCCTCCGTCATCATCCTGTTGATGTGCCCGATGACCTCGACGGCGTGCACTTCGGTCGCACCCCGGTCCAGAGCCTGCAGCACGTCCATTCCTCCCCCGGAACCGAGCGAGAGAAACGTACACGATTCAAACTGTGATATGAGGAAACCCACGTCGATGTCCCACCGGGAATTGGACGGGTCTTGGTACCATGCGTCCCAGTCGCCGTCGAACGGCACCACCGGCGTGTTGGCCACGTTGTCGATGTTGAGCCCGCGCCACACGCCACCGGCATAGGCGTATCCCTTGATCTTGGCCATCGCGTCCCAGTGCTTGTAGATCACCGGGGCCCGCTCCTGGCGCTCGGCCTCGAGCAGACCCGGTGCGCGCGGAACCAGCAGGATGACCGCCACCACCAGGGCGGCGGGCAGTATCTTCAACCACCGCCGGCACGCGATGGCAGCCGCAGCGAGCACCGGGACGGCGGTCAGAAACACGGCCGCCGGCGTCCCCGCGGTGTTCATGATCCATATCGCGATGACCACGCCAGCCGCCGCCCCGAGCAGGTCGGCGGCGTATACTCGCGGCAGGTCGGCGCTGTTGTTCCGGAAGATCCACGCGATCGCGACGCCGCCGGTGAAAAACGCAGCCCCCAGGAGCAGAAGCGCGGCGGCGAACCGGGCCGCCATCGCCCAGCTCCCGAAGAGGACCTGGAAGTCGAGACCGAGGCGAAACACGGCGACCGGCCCGGCGAGTGCCGCCAGCCCCGTGAGCAATAACATCAGACCCAGCGCCCCTTCGCGCCGCAGCGCGGGAATCATCCGCAGCGCGAGCGCACCGAGCCCCAGCCCCATGACGGCGAGCGACAGGGTCAAAAACGCGAAGGTG
The DNA here is from genome assembly GCA_965371015.1 of uncultured bacterium. Classification (GTDB taxonomy): domain Bacteria; phylum Krumholzibacteriota; class Krumholzibacteriia; order WVZY01; family JAKEHA01; genus CBDUWU01. Next base: position 9,968 of record CBDUWU010000025.1, read on the forward strand.
TAGAAGAATTCCGCCGAATATATGCGCGTCCACACCAGCTCCAGCGCGAGCAGCGTGATGGACGTAAGCGCTATTATAATGAATCGGTATCGGTTCATCATCGGGGGTTCGATTCGTTCGGGATCGTGCGGAAACTGCTTCTGTCCGGTCACGTGGACGACGAGATTGTCGGCCGACATGTCAGCACCTCACTCTTTGACTGGGAGCAGAAGGAGTACGGGGTCGATAAATCTTATTACGGAATCCGGAGACCTATGTTGCGATTACATAGTAAATTGCGCCACTTCCCCGGACCCGGGTGGTGGATATACTTCCGTTGTGGCCGTTCGCCCGCAGCGCGGACGCCGGCCGGCGAGATCGCTCTTCTCCCCGCGGGACGCGTTATCCCTTGATAATGAACTCGGGATCGTCTACGAAGATCTGTCTGCGGTCTGTGTCGACGACGACGACGGTGTACTTGTACCGTGCCCGGCGCGCGTCATCCGGAATACGAATGCTGATTCGCTTGCCCAGCGGCGCCTGGTAGGTGATGTACTCAAATGGAGATTCCCACCCCAGGTGGATGGCGTAATAGCCTTCTCCCTGGCAGAACCATTCGATGGTCTGTCCCCGGCGCGTACTGCAGCTCGGTCTGTCGTAGTCAAAATCGCCGTCCGCTGTGTACGAGATGTTGATCAGCGGCATGTCCTCTCCTTTACTGTCCACGGGTCCTTGAGATTCAATTGACATCGGTCAACCTCCTCTTTCACATCCAACATGGCCGAAAAGCCCGAGACGCATGAGTATATCACCATACACAACTCAACTCAATCTAACTTATTGACGGAAAGAGCTTTGGGCCGGAAGGCCCGGGAGGCGTCAGCGAGATACCAGACGGCGAAATTCGTCGGACGCGCGGAGCGACTCCAGTTCGGGTTCCTTCTCGATTTTCTGGAGATTGCCGGCAGCGATGGCATGCTCGAGAAACCGCAGCGCATCGTCGTGCCGGCCCGCGATCTCGTACACGATGGCGGCGTTGAACTGGATTAACAGGTCGTCCGGCTTCCGCCGCATCGCTGTCTCGACCTCGGCGATCGCCTCCCCGGCCGCGCCCACCTTCGCCATCTGGACCGCCATGAGGGCGCGAAGTCCGGCGTCCTCCGGATTGACGGCCAACTGCTCTCCCGCCAGCTCGATTGCGCGCCGGTATGCCGGTATCGACCGCGGTTTCATCCCCGGGGCGTAGCGGTACGCGTCGGCGAGATTCCCCCACGCCGTCGCGTCGTTCTCCGCCAGTTCGACCGCCTTTTCCAGCACTGGTATGGCGTCGTCGTAACGGCCTTCGTATATGTACAGCGTTCCCATGTTGGCGTAGCTCTGGGCGTCCGGATCCAGGGCGACCGACACGTCGAACATTTTGCGGGCACTGTCGATGTCACCGAGGAGGTAGTAAAACCCGATGAGGTTGTTGTAAGCGCGGACGTACCCGGGATACAGTTCGGTTACCTTGAGCGTCATCTCCACGGCCGCCTCCAGACTGTCCTGCTGATAATAGAACACGCCCAGGTGGGAATACGCCCGCCAGTTGTCCGGTTCTGGCCTCATTTCGACTGCCCTCGAGTATCCGCGCTCGGCCTCTTCTTTCCAGCCGAGGCTGCGGTAGACGTTGGCCAGCTCGAGTTGTGCTTCGAAGTTGTCCGGATCCAGCTGCAGCGCCCGCTTGAACTCCGCAACCGCCTGGGGAAACCGTCCGGTGCCACCGTCGATAATCCCCAGCGTGACGTGCACGGGCGCGAGCATGTCGTCGATCTCGATCGCGGTCCCGCAGTGCGCGCGGGCAATATCCACCAGCGACGTGTCCCGCCGTTCTTCGTACATGCGCCAGTGCGCCTCGCCCAGGCCGGCGTACGCGAGCGCGTATCCCGGATCGAGGTCCACTGCATATCCGAACCGCTCGATCGCCTTGTCGATGTTGACGATCTTGTCTCGTCGCTGCAGATATCCGCGCCCCTCGAGGAACGCACCGTACGCCTCCGCCTTTCCGGTTCCGCCGGCCGCGATGCGGTCGCGCGATTCCGGCGGGATGTCAATGTCCAGCATCGAAGCCAGAGCCACCACCGTCGAATCCTGCAGGACAGACGCATCGGTCATGGGGTCGTTGATGAACGCCGACTTCAACTGGCGGTCGCTGCCGGCGTCCACCAGATTGACGATTACACGGAGCCCGCCGCCGATCCGCTGCACGCTGCCCGTGACGGCGAGGTCAACGCCGAACGCTTCCCTCGCCTCTGTGACACTGTCGATTTTGCGCTGTCGTATTTCGCTGGCGGGTACGACCCACAGCGTTGACCCACCCGCGGTGTCCAGCTGCGTGAGCTTGCTCGCCAGCATTTCGACAAGCCCGTCGCAAAACGCGGCCAGCGTTTCGTCCGTCCCCACGCTGGCGAAGCGGAGTACCGCGATATGGCGTCCACCGTCTTCACCCGGAATCCACCGCTCCCAGACGCCGCGGCCCGTGTACAGAACCGCGGCGGCGGCAATCACGGCGACGGCGGCGACAATGGCAAACCGTATCCGGCGGCGTTTCACTTCGCCGCTATTCCCGCCGTCGTCGTCTGCATCAATGCTTACCGACGACCACCGCTCGTGGACGGCGAGACGGTCGAGGGCCCTCGCCAGTTCCCGCGCCGACCGGTAGCGATTCGCGGGGTCTTTCTCGAGGCACCTGGCCACGATGCCCTCCAGTTCGGGGGGCACGTCCGCGCGCAATTCGCCGACGCGGCGGGGTGTTTCGTTGAGAATCGAGTACACCGTCGCCTGGTCGAAATCGGCGCCGAAAGCCACATCGCCCGTCAACATTTCGAACATCACCATACCGAGAGACCACACATCGGCCCGTCCGTCGACGTCGTCGCCGTGTGTTTGCTCGGGGGATTTGTAGGCGATGGTTCCCAGAGTAGTACCGGGCCGCGTGACGCGCGACGCTCCGGCCAGCTTGGCCAGGCCGAAATCGATGATCTTGACGCCGCCATCCCGGGTCACGATGATGTTGGCCGGCTTTATGTCGCGGTGGACCACGCCCGCTTTGTGGGCGGCGGCGAGTCCCTCCGCCGTCTTGACGGCGATCTTTACCGCGTCTTTCGCGGGCAGAGGTCCGCGGGCGATGATGTCCTTCAGCGGTTCGCCTTCACAGAAACTCATGCAGATGAACATCCGGCCGTCCGGAGCGGTGTCCACCTCGTGAATACTGCAGATATTGGGGTGTTCGAGCGAGGATGCGGCGCGCGCCTCGTGCATGAATCGCTGGTTGGCGTGCGCATCCAGGGACAAGTCGGCGGGCAAGAACTTGAGCGCGACGGTGCGGCTGAGCCGGATGTCCTCGGCCTTGAAGACCTCACCCATCCCCCCGGCGCCGATCTTATCGAGAATCTTGTAGTGCGAAATGGTGCGACCGATCATCTGGCCCGCCATTCGGTGAGTTGGATTTGATAACCGTGGCTTTGATGCGATTTCCAGGTGCGTGCTATCAGGTTAACATCGGCGCACTATCGTGTCAAAAAAAAATGGAAACAAGCAGCATATCATATAGAGAGACAGTCCGGCCGGCCTCGCGGTCGACGAAGTCCAGTTTGACGGGCTCCGACCTGGAGAAGAATCGGAAAGCGGACTCCGCATACACAGCATCCAGCGACCGGCCGGACGTCGTTTTTATCTTCGGTTCGATCGGCTGTTCCGGATCGACACCAGCGCGGCGGTGTTGAATACCAGCGCCAGCCCCAGCCGTGTTTCACTATCGGTATATCTCTTCAGTAACATGTTGTTCCTTCTGCTACATTTCGCATCGTCGGATATTCGAATCAATATTCGCTCAACAGGTGCTTCCCGGCGCCGGGCGCGGGAGCTTCCGCGCGCGAATACTGCCGGCCGAGAAAGACGATGCTCATTATTGCCACCAGTACTGTCGCTCCCCACATCATCGCGGTGGACAGTGGTATCGCTTCGGCGATCGTTCTCAACACCACCATTTGAAAGGCCATGATCGCCCAGTCGTTCACGATTCCCCTCGAACTCAGAATGGGAACCAGGAGCAGGAACGCAATCGGGATCCCGAAAAACAGGATCGCGAACCACCGGGTCCTGGCCGGATCGGCCTCCGACCGGTACCGTTTCCACCAGATCGAATTGACCAGTGTGAAAACCAGTATCCAGAACGTGACGATCACCGCGTTGGTGCGGATCCGGAGACCGGAGTGCTTCCGGACCGACGCCGTCACGTCACACTCGCCCGACTCCAGCGACTCGGCAAACGCCGCTGTACCCGCAACGTTCGACATCTTCTGCGGGCCGGCGGCCGCGCCGTGCACGCGTACCACGGCACGGTCCATCTGCATGGCGACGAATTCGGGGGAGCTCTCCTTGCAGGGTTCGAAGGGGTTGTAAACAACGAAATCGGGGCCGGCTTTGAACAGGCGCGCGCCGTAAGGCGTGTACGTCTCGCCCCACGGCGACGACACTTCGGGGACCTCGCCGTCCCGGGCGATCTCCCACACTTCGAAGGGAACGCGGACCTTGTGGTCGCGGTAACTGACCTGCTCCATAGGCGCTTCTTTGAAACGGTTGTACACGAGATAGCCGGTCAGGATACCCAGGCCCACGGGAATCATCATGAACGCGATGACGCCGTAGAACACGGCGCTTCGCTTGACCGGCAGGTAGTCGATCCGGCTGAGTCGTTTCACCGACTGGCAGATGAAAATCCAGCACCACATCAAAAACCACACATACTCGTAGAGCGCGTGATAAACGAGATAGTAAGACCCGGTCAGTCCCCACGCGGTGACGAAGATCAGCGCCGTCATGATCCAGACCGGCCACGTGTTGAGGTTTTCCCGCCATATGATTCTCAGCAGGCGCCACGTTCGCCGAATTCCGCCCCGGCGGTCCACCGTTACCGGAAACGCGTCGTCGATACCGGCAGCGTCACCCGCATCGATTCCGGTACTTCCCGGCGCCCGCACGGCTGCTTCGATAGAAAAACCCGGCGGCAATCTGTGTCCCGCGGCGACCCCGATCAACACGGCCAGAATCACCGGAGCCGCGGTGAATATCCACGACCAGGGCGTTACAATCGAATACGTAAACACCGCCGCCAACACGGTGATGACGTAGACCACGTAGGATTTCCGGCCCGCGATACGATACAGGCCCGGCGCGGGAAGTTGAAAGAGGACGATCGCCAGTATGAATCCGGCAGCCACCCGGGCTCCTACCGCCAGGAGGGGGAAGCTCAGCCCGGCTCCGCTCTCGGTATACGTCGATCCCGTGGCCAGGACCAGTATTGCGATCGGAATGACGCACGCTCCGCACACGGCGATGATTCGAACGTACCACAGGGAACGGGAGGCGATCGGCAGGCCCAGGCTCAGGCTGCTGCACCGCGAGTTGAAATGGGCGATGACCACGGCGAAAAACACGGCCAGCCACAGATAGACAAAGATCGATATGGCATATTCCCCTAAGGCGTAGACCGGCAGTCCCGTCCAGTCGTGAAGGCCCGGGCCCGCACCGATCCGGACCATCAAACCCGTTGCCAGCGCGATCGGCATCGACCAGCGCAGGCTCCGGCGCACTGCGTCCTGCCGCAGGAGCGTCCAGAGCACGCGGTTTCCGGTACCGACCGAATTCTCGTAGGCTGCTGTTTTCATCACTACGCCGGCATCGCTTTCTTTTCCCGCACCGCTTCGGCCTTGCCCAGACGCCAGAGCGCGACTCGGTAGGCCGCGACACAGAGGACGGCCATTCCGATCCAGACAGCCGCCGTCGCCACCGGAGATCCTTCCGCCTGCGCGAGCAGGGCGGTCAGCCCCCCGTTGTGCCGTCCGGAGTGCAGGACACGGACGATGGGACCGAACAGAACGGCCAGCCACCCCGCCATGAAGAAACCCATGACAGCGAACGACACCGCCGTGCGCGCACCGTTGGACACGCCGGCGCGAAAGGCCTGGAAGTAGACGGCGAGACCCAGCATCCACATGGCGAAGGTAAGCCCCAGAACCACGGGGAATACCGGCCCCGCTTTCCGGAGCGGACGCAGGTGCGGGTAGTCCGCCGATATTGACAATTTCCGGTCTTTCAACGCCGCGCCGCCGTCGGCTGTTTCCCTCAGGTACCGCGCCGCGAGTTCGCCGGGCGCGATCGTCTCGCCGTACACCGCCTCGACCGCGCGGCTCATCTGCCAGGCCACGTAATCGATGGAACTTCCGGGAGGAGTGGAATACGGAGAGTACATTTTGAGAAGTCCGCCGGGGAGGAGCGCATACGACCACCCCTCGTGTGTCTCGCCCCACGGCGCCGTCGTTTCTGGAGCGCGCTCATCCGATGTGACGTGCAGGATCCGGAACGGCACGCGCAGATAATAATTATCGCCGTCGTATTCCTTTATCAGGTGGATCACCTCGAGCGGCTTCGGGTGATTCCGGTCGAGATAGCCGAGGGCGATCCCGCCAACGGCGTAACCGGCCAGTATCACGATGAAGTGCGGAATGACCATGACGTTGAGCAGTCTCCGCCGCAACACGGGCAATCCGTCGAGCAGATAGATTTGCTTGGGCGGATACATCGTGAACGCGAACAGCGTGTACGCGGTCATCCAGACGTAGTTGAAGCGCATGCTGTCTTCGATCCAGCGCCCGTCGAACCCCGAGATGAGCAGGCCGAACCCGAAGACGAAGGGAAAGGTCACCCACGGGGACTGCTTGGCCTTGACCCCTTCCAGGAAACAATTCTGGATGATGCGATTGAGGAAGCGGCCGAACGCCAGACCGCCGACGTTTTTTGCGGCGCCGGCCGCTTCCCATTGCTGCTTCACAGCGCCTTGCCCGAAATCTTCCGCCCCCACCGATTCCCCCGCCAGGTCGAACACCCGCGGGACGGACAGGCAGCGGTACCATCCCAACACCGCCGCGATGGAGAACGGCATCACCGCTGCCCACGCCGACAAGCGGCTCAAACCAATTACCAGCGCCAGCACGGCGGCCATGACGGCCAGCGCCGCGACTGTGCGGGCCCTCGTCCTCGGCACCCGGCAATCCGCCGGCACCGGATTCTGCAGCAGGATGACGGCGAGGATCAGCCCCGCGACCAGATGTAGAGCCATCCCGCCCATTCCCTGCGTCGACACCATCCAGATACCCGAGAGCTTCCACAAGAGCCACAGCCCACCCCCGATGAGGGCGGCTGTCGCCGCGATAATTGCTACCCCAGCCAGAATCACGGCGGATATGTGCGAAAGCCAGACTTTACGGGCAGGAATGGGTAACGCGATGTCGAAGGGGCCGCAGCGGGTCCTGACCTCGCCGAATACCATATATAATGTGGCCGCCAGCCAGACGACCAGGACGACCTGGACCAGATCCGTCGAGTCGTTCTGTCTCCATAGATGAATGGAAAGGGCATTGATGACCAGCGCGGAGGTAACACCTGATATCGCCAGCCACTTCGGTAGCGTACGAAACGCCGGATTCTGCTTGATGAGTCTCAACATCTGCAGGTCTTCTCCAACGTCAAGCCTGGCCCTCTACGAGCTCGATGAACATCTCCTCGAGCGCCGCGTTCCTGCAATTGGCCCCGGTGACACCGAGATCACTCGCCAGTGCCTTGTTCGTCTGTTCCGGGTTGAGCCGGAACACGGCGTGCATGGCATCACTCCGCTCGCGGACGGCGAGACAGTCGGCGTGAGCGATGAGCTTTTCTGTGAGATCGCCGTTGACGTAAGGCACCAGCGCGATCGAGTAGTCTTCCCGCAGGTGGTCCAGGTCGCTGTCGACGAGGATTTCGCCGTCGTGGATCATTACCACCCGGCCGGCCATGCGCTCGACGTCGGTCATGTGGTGCGACGAGAAAAGTATCGTCGATCCGGCGTCGTTGAGGAGCTGGATCGACGTTTCCAGAAATTCGCGCCGCGCCGCCGGGTCGAGCCCGCCGGCGGGCTCGTCGAGCAGGAGCAGTTCGGGGCGGTGTGAGACGGCGCAGAGCAGAGCGACCTGCCGTGCCTGCCCCTTGCTGAGAGATCCCACTTTGGCCCGCGGCGACAGGGTGAACTTCTCCCCGAGGCTGCGGGCAAGGTCATCGTCCCATCCCGGGAAGAGGCCCCGGTGGAGATCGATCACTTCACTGACCCGGAGAAAGGGCGGCAGGATCTGATCCTCCGACACGTAGCCGACGCGTTTCTTGACTTCGATCGGCTTCTCGCGGGGATCCATACCGAAAACTCGCGCCGTGCCCTCACGGGCTTCCAGCATTCCCATGGCGATCCGGATGAGCGTGGTCTTGCCCGCACCGTTCTTGCCGAGGAGCCCGACGACCTCGCCCGATCCGACGGAGAAGGTCACGCCGTTGAGGACGTCGACGCCCTTCTTGTACGCCCGGTATACACCGTTGAATTCCAGCATGTTCATGATTCGTTCTCCCTTTCGTCGCGCGAACGCGACTCTCCTGTTTTACCCAGCATGTCGATGAATATCCGTATCGCTTCGTTGTCGTTGATCCCGAGCTGCTTGACCATTCGGACCGTCGGCGCGAGATTCTCGCGGAGCTGATCGATCTTGCGGTCCTTGATGGTACTCTGGTCGAGCGCGCGGACGACGAGGGGCCGCCCCGGACGGCGTTCGACGACCTGGTCTCTTTCCAGGTAGCTGTACGCCTTGCTGATTGTCATCGGGTTGATCCCCAGCTCCGCCGACAGGCCACGGGTCGACGGCAGTTCGTCGCCCGGACGTAGAAGCCCGGTGGCGACATGGAACCTGATCTGGTCCATCAACTGGCGGTACACCGGTACGCCGCTCTGGGGGTCGACGACAATCAGCATCGGGTCAGCCTTTGTTGGAAGCAGTGTCCTGCCGGTTTTCCACGAAGTGTTTGACGACGCATAGCGTCGTGGTCCGGATGGCGCGAATGAGGGCGGCGCCTTTTTTTGCCCGCCCGAGCATGTTGGGAACCGCGCCGATCGGCAGTTCGTGCACGCGTCCGTTCGTTCCCTCATCCCGGACGGCGGTGTGCACCACGGACCAGGTGCCGTTGAGCCGGATCCAGTCGGAATCGATGATGACTCCGAGGCCGAGTTTCACGGACCGGGACGAAGCAGCGTGCTGATTGTCGGACCCACCCGCGGGAGCCCCTGCCGGAAGCACCAGCATGGCGATGATGGTTCCGAAGATCAGGGTGTCGATAATATTTCTCATTTTTATCCTCCCAGGTGAATCACACCTATAATACAGTTTCACCCACAACATAGACTGCATTAGTGTATCTGTCAAGTGATACACCTAAGCTTTTTTAAAAATTATGTATTTCTTGTTAATACAATCAGTTATAGGGGATCGTCCCGCCGGTTCTATCCGCGGATCAGTCCAATGTAGGGGTTGTGAAGATACTGGCGGCTGAACTCGCCCATGCCGGCGAAGTAGTCGTCCGCCAGGCGCGCCGGATCCCAGGCAAAGTCACCGAATTTAACCCCGTCGTCTACGTCATCCCAGCCCCACGGCGGGTTTGCCTCTCCCGCCGTCAGCACGCCCTTCTCCGACATGACGACGAACGCCTGCCGGCCCGCCGGGTCCACACGAAACACAGCGGGGTTTTCGCGCTGCGCCCACAAGCCGTCGCGTTCGAATATCGAAACGAGTTTGTAACGGACAGTCTGGAACTTCGCGTCGGATTCTTTTTCGAAGGCGTTTTCCTTTGGCGATCCGGCCCTCGCGAGCGTCGGCCGGTACCGGATGATGTTCGCTTCGCTCCCCCATCCCCTCTTCGTCGCCCTTATCGCGTGTCCGCCGCTGTCCGCGTACAGCTTGAATCGACCTGCCGGCTCCCCCCGGCCGCTGAAACGACTCGTGACTTCAATGGGCCCGTCGATGTCTTCCTCCCATCCAGTCACCAGGGACAGTGCCGTGGGAGCGCCACCCGCCTGCTCTCTTCCAGCGTAAGATAGAAAGTGGCGATGGCTGACGGTAACGAGCGCTTCGACTTTTTCGTCGTCTCCCCCGCCGCGCTTCGGCACGACCGCCAGGCACCCTTCCATGTCGTGCACGTGCTGGTTGACTTGTGATGGTCCGGAACGGGCGGGGCTCCCCCAGAACGCCGACCAGTCCTGCGGGTGGTAAAACGCGTACAAGAGATAATAGTGGGTATGCGTTTCGACGACGGAGTAGTATCCGTGCGCGGTCAGATTGTGCCGGTAACCCCTGCCCCTCTTCTCCCGGACGGGGTGCCAGTTGCGGTGAATTCCGTCCCACCCTCCGGCGAAGTCGACGCGAGTGATAAAGTCGGCTCGCGAATAACGGCTGTGGACCTTCTGCAACAAAACCGGGGCGTGGCGAAGGGCCAGCGCTTCTTCCCGGGTCGACGGAGGTTTTGCTCCGGGCATCGTTTCTCCTCTGCTATCAAGCCGTAAAGTCTTCCACCCCCAGGACGTCGAGCGGATACAACGTCGCCCCCACGTCGACGTACTCGCAGAGCAGCAGCGCTTCCTCGCCCCGAAGCGACAGCTCCCGGATCTCTTCGAGCGAGTACCACGCCGCACGCCGGGAGTGCCCGTCGGGCCGGGATTTCGGCGCCGTATCGTCACGCGGCCGTGCCGTCAGGTACACGCGCATTCGGGAGACCCCCTCGGTGAAAGGCGTGTAGTCGACGCGGATCACGCCGTCGACGATGACGGGGATGCCGCCCTCCTCGGCCACCTCGCGTTCCGCCGCATCGATCAGCGTCTCACCCGGTTCGACGCGTCCCGCGGGTATGTACCACGGGTTGTCGCGCAGGCTCTCCTGCACGAGGAGGTACCTGTCGCCGCGACGCACCACGACGAGCACGAAAAACCACGTGGGAATCGGGTCGCGCGAGTAGTGGTCTTCCAGGGTGCTCATCGTTCGTCCGGCGCGGGCGCCAGCGTCACCCAGAAGAGGCCGCGGAAGTCGCCTTCCTCGAATCCCGTCGCGCTGTCCCCGGGATACTCCGCCGCTATCTGTCTGGCGACCGCCGGTGCGAGGGTTTTGCCGTGGCACATCAGACAGGGTTTCTGCACGTAGATGGGTTCGACGTATCCGATGCGGCCGTCGTCGAGCACGACGGCCCGGTGCGGGGCGTCGCTTCCCGCTTCGTATGCGGACAGAAGCGGCTCGAGCCAATCGGCAGGGACGTTATCGGAATTGCGCAGTTTGTGACTCGTGCGTCCCATTTGAACTCCGTCGGAGCTCCGGCGCGCCGCGATGGCGGGCGCCGCGCTCTTGCAGACGAGGATCGCGCCCTGAGGCCCGTCCTCGAGGCCCTCGAGGAGAGCGCCCTTCAGCTCCTTCTTGAACGGCTGCAGCGCGGCCTGGGCGCGGTAGACGTCGGCCGGGTCGACCTCGCTTCCCCCGCCCGAGCAGGAGGCAACAACGGCCACGATCACCCCCGCGAATATCAAAATTGTCGATTTCATTCCGACACTCCTTTTGTCGTGGGGGCGTCAGCGTCGTTCCTTGATGCGCGCCTTGACCAGGTCGGTGATCTCCTGGCTCACCCCGGTTCCAATCTCCAGTCCCGCGTTGGTGGCCAGCACCACGGCCGTCTCGTACTCGGGGTACAATTCTATGGTGGCAAAGAACGTCCCCGCCGATCCGCTGTGCGTGTGGACTTCTCCCACCTCCGGGCTCTCCACGATCGCCCAGCCGGCCGCGTAACGCATCTCGTCTCCATCGACCGGCGGGGGTGTATGCAGCCGCTGTATGATTTCGGCGTCGAACACCCTGTCGTGCCCCGCGAGACCGCGCAGGTGGACCACCGCGTAGACACCGAGATCGCCGATCGAACAGTTCACGTCGCCGGCGGGTGCGATGCACGGCCCGAGGTCGTACTCGCCGAACACCTGCGGCCGCAGACTCGCCCCCGTCTTGTAATGCCCCCGCGGCTGGTCGGGACGATCGGGCGTCGACGGCCAGCCGAAGCCGGCGGTCTTCATACCACAGGCCTCGAACACCTCGGTGCGCATGAGTTCTTCCCAGCTCCGCGCGCTGACGCGTTCGGCAATATAAGCAACGACCGCGTACCCGGCGTTGGAGTAGTGCATTTTCGTCCCCGGCGTCACTTCCGGCTCGGTCATCAGGAGTTCGGCCACAAAGGCCTCTCGCTGCAGGGTGGGGTTGCCCGGGAACGCGGCCAGCCGTTCTGCCTCCTCGTCGTCAATACTGGTATAAGACGGAAAGCCGCCGCGGTGCTCGAGTACCTCCTCGAGTGTCACGCCGCGATACGCATCGCGCATTTCCATCTCGGGCAGGAGGTCGCCGATGGTGAGATTCCAGGAGAGCAGTTCCCTCTGGACCAGGGCGCCGATCATCGTCGCCGTCATCGACTTGGTGATGGACCCGATATGAAAGAGGTCGTCACTTTCAGCGGTCTGGCCAGATCCCGCCCATCGTTCGCCGACCACGGCGAGATCGGTGATCGTTCCCTGAACGACGATCGCCGCCGCCAGCGCAGGAGCGCCCGTCTTCTCCCGGATCTGTCCGAGGAGGTCGGCGAGGTCCTTCCAGTCCTCCACGTACGTTGCCTCGGCGTCCGGCGCCTGACCGGGCATGAACGCGACCGACACCAGCTTGTGCGGCGCGTCTTCCTCGAGGGTAAAGGTACACTTCAACCACATTTCCGCCTTCGTCGCATACACGGCGAGGACGAGACTGTTCGGATTTTCCGTGACGATCTTTGCCGGCTCCAGCACACCCGTCTGTTCGAGCAGGCCGAGCTTGCGTGGGACCCGTTCGTCCACCGAACGCTTTTCAAGCGCGCCGGCCGACCGGTATTCGGTCTCGAACGCCTTCATCTTTTCCGGGTCGCCCGAGTTGAACGACTCGAAATAGGCCCGGGCAATCTGGCCCGCCCGTGTGTCGGGCAAGCGGAACACGTCTTCCGATTGCACCGCTGTCGCCGAGGCCGTTACGGCCAGCAGCACGATCACGAGAATACGTACCTTCAACCGGCTCATTACCATCCTTGATACTCCTCCAGGTTCATTCGTTGTTCCCACCATACCAGACAACGCCTGCCAATGCGACCGTGCGACCTAACCGGCGTTGCTAAACATGTTACAAGATTCGAACCCGGACGGCACCGACGAGGTCCAGTTGACGTTCGAAACCCAGTTCGCCGGGTATCCCGGTGGTCGCCGGACGGTAACTACCTCGCCTATGGTGAATTTGACACCTACCAGGGCCGATACGTCATTTATATAAAAGACGTCAAACACATCCTGACCAGACCCTGAAGGCAATCCCCGCTTGTTTCTCCTGCCCACGTAACCATTTGTTATTATGCCGGTTATTAGATATTTACCTTGGCGGGGTTGACACGTTTTCATATTGTACTATAATACTAATACACTAGATTTATAGAACGCAAATGGAGATGAGCCTATGGGATTTTTTCTGGATAACAAGAGCGGCGTGCCGTTCTACCGGCAGATTATAGAACAGATCAAGTTCGGCATTGCCAACGGCGAGCTTGGCCCCGGAGACCGCCTGCCGACGGTCCGCCAGCTCGCCGTCGAACTCGCGATCAACCCGAACACAGTGGTGCGCGCGTACCGTGAACTCGAAATCGAAGGAACGCTCGACACGCAACAGGGATCGGGGACTTTTATCGGCAGCCGCAAGCCGGAGATCGACCGGCTGGAAAAACAGAGAATGCTCGATCAGATTTTGACCGAACTAATGGCTCGCGCTTCCAGCTACGGGCTCACGCTCGACGAAGTGCTGGAAGGACTGCGGCAACGAAAGGAGTCGTCGTCATGACTGGATCCGCAAAAACGGCTAAAGGCCGATCGGTACCCGGTATTTCACTGGAACGCTTTGCCGCCACCATGC
>CBDUWU010000026.1:0-23339 GCA_965371015.1 uncultured bacterium
GGGTCACCGGCATCGATACAAAGCGAACCTGGCTGTAATCTAAGATCTATGTCAGGCCAGTCAGGATTGACAAACATCGGATCGCTATCGATATTACCCCCGCCGTCAATACCCAGCAAACTGTCCCAGCCGCCGCCGCTCCCGCCGCAACCCTCGATGAGCGAATAGCTCACGAGTGGTGAACCGCTGAAGTTGAACACCTGGTCGATGGCAGGTGAATTTCCCCAGACAATCGTGTTGGTGATAGTGATCGTGCCGCCGTTGTTGAATATGGCGCCGCCGGAGTTGAAGCCGGAGTTGTTGGCGAAGGTGCCGTTGACAATCGTGACGTCGGCAAGGAGGTTGTACATCCCGCCGCCGAATGTCGTGCCGGACGTGTTTCCATCGAATACCACGTTGGCCAGGACCGGTGCGCTGCCGACGTGGTTGTACATCCCGCCGCCGCCGTTGATGGCGAGGTTGTCGCGGAAGATTACGCCGGTGACGGTGGGGCTTCCCGGGAAGTTGATCATGCCCGCGCCGCGGTCGTCGGGGAAGGCGCCGACGGCCGCGCCGCCCTCTACGATAAAGCCGTCGAGTATCGCCGTCGAATCGGTGCCGGTGCCGGTGACAACGTGGTAGCAGCCCGTGGGGATGCCGCCTACCAGAATCTGACCGCTGAGGATCGTGGGGTGAACACCGGGGTGGCGCTGCGAGCGGCCGGTTTCGTCGCCTTCGAAGCCGCCGTAGACGGCGATGCCGCTGTTGAGCCGGAACGTGGAAGTCAGGTCACCGCCGGCCGTCGGTGTATAGGTGCCCTCGGCGACCCAGATCTCCTCCACGCCACCGCACGCGATACCGAACCCGAGCCGCAGCGACGTGGCGGCGTCGGCCCACGACGTGCCGTCGCCGGATCCGGTGGCGTCGGCGTCGACGAAGATGACGGGGCCCGGTGATCCGCACGCGAACTCCCACGCACCCATGTCGACGACGCCGTCCTCGATCCGCGGATTATCCGCGATATCGGTGGGATGGAGCCCCGGCGCCGCGCCGTTGTCGCCGGCGTTGATGCACGGCGACCAGAGACTGAGGCGCAAATCGCCACCCGACTCGTCGATCAGCCACGGGTCGCTATCGAGGTTGCCGCCGCCGTCGATGCCGATGGTGGTATCCCACGAAGCGCTCCCTCCGGATCCTCCGATGAGTGAATTGCTGAAAGTGAGCCCAAAGTTTCCTTCGACGACCACCTCGCCGGCGCCGTCGTTGCCCCAGATGATCGTATTGGCGATCGTGCCTTCGCCGTAATAGTTATAGATCGCGGCGCCTTCCCCGTCACAGCTGTTCCCGACGATGGTGACGTTGGTCATTTCGGTATACGGGACCTGGGATCCCATCCGGATGGCACCGCCCTGGGAGGTGGCGTGGTTACCCGTGAAAACGACATTCCGCATGCGCGGGCCGTCGAGCCGCGGGGGATTGTAGCCGGCTGTGCCGTAGTAGTACATGGCGCCGCCGGCGATCGCTGAGTTGCCGATGAACCACACGTTGTTGAGCTCGATTTTCGAACGGGGACAATAAACAGCCCCACCGGAGCTCGAAGCGGTATTGTTGATAAAGGTGACGTTGTTGAGGACCGGTGTATTTTCGTAGGTATGGAGTCCCGCACCGTTCACGGCCGTATTTCCCGAGAAGAGGCAGTCGTTCAGGAGGTCGTCCGAAGCACTGAGGCCCCCGGCGTAGTTGTCGATGAACGTGCAATCGTACATCGACACGCTGTCGGCGCTCACCATCGCGCGGCCCGTGTGATGGGTGAAGGTGACCCGGGTAAAGACCGACGTCGAATTGCTGTAGAGACCGACGCCGAGATTGGCGTCGAAGAGGCAGTCGGTCATCGTCACCGCGCCGAGGCGAATGCGCATCCCGTCGGAAGTCTGGTTGTTGGCCAGGCCCTTGTTACCGGTAATCGTCACGCCGGAGAACGTTGCCGTCGAATTGTAGGTATAGACCCCGCCCCCGGTACCGGGGTAGGTGGTGATCCCCGAGACGATGCCGGTGGAATTGTGACGGACGATCGCGTCCGAGATGTCCGGTGCACCGCCGTCGACGTAGATGCCGCCGCCGCCGCGTTTGGCCGTGTTCCGCTCGAGGATGACGTCGGTCACCGTCATGTTGGAATTGACGAGGATGATACCGCCGCCGTACTCGTCGCCACTGCCGTCTGTGCCGTCGGCGTAGCCGCCGGTGATCGTGAACCCGTCGAGTACGGTGGTCGGCGCCGAGGCAATCGAATAGACGACGTGAAGGGAATTGTCCGTCGAATCGGGGCTTCCGATGGCGCCGCTGAGGATGGTGAGGTTGGATGCCGGGTCACGCTGGGCGCGCGACGTTTCCGTCCCGTCGAACCCGCCGTATAGCGCGACCTGGCTGTCGATCGAGAAACGGACGTTCCGGTCGACGCCGGTGGTCGGTTTGTACCCACCGGCAGCCACCCAGATCTCGTCTCCGGCTACGGCCGAGAGAAGAGCGCTCTGCAGGCGCGTGAACGCATCCAGCCACGACGTGCCGTCGTCGGCACCGGTCGCGGCGGCGTCGACGTGGATTTGCGCGCCCGCCGGCGCGGCGGCAATTGTGATGAGACAAAAAGTCGCTATCCAGAGGTGTGCCCTGATCATATTCGGTGTCCCTTGTTCGAGGTGCCGGATGGCAATTATAGCAGATCGAGGGGGCTTGAAATCCCGCCCCTGCCCTTCGGTAGTATGTCGTCGGATGAGAGTCGGAAATTACTCCACGCGTGTTTATTTTGTATAAAGACAATCGATTACGAGCAGCTCTCTCGTGTCTCAGCAAATCGCACTACTGTATGTCTTTTATCAGAGACAAAATCATCGCCTTCTGGTAATCTGCACGTGAAAATCGCATGGGGCTGTCTTATTTATGACGCCCCGGCGGCAGGCCCAACGTTCAACCCGATCGAAGGAGGGCGAACATGAAAAGCAGCCGTTTGATGGTGGCAGTTTTGTTGCCGGCGGCCCTGCTCCTGTTCGGCGCGTCGTCCGGTCTCGCACAGACGACGATTCCGAACCAGATGACGGAGGAAACACTCGAGTGTATCGAGTGTCACGTCACGGAAACGAATGCTATCTACCAGGAGTGGGGAACGTCGAAACACTTTCGCGGTAACGTGGGATGCTATGAGTGTCACGGCGCCGAAAAGGGCGATGCCGACGCGTTCGACCACGAGGGACACCTCATCAGCATTATTGTGTCGCCCAAAGATTGTTCGCGTTGCCACGCGAACGAAGTGAAGCAATTCGATGAGAGCCACCACGCCAAGGCGGGGATGATCCTGGGATCGCTCGATAACTTCCTCGCCGACATCGTCGAGGGCAACTGGGAATTCTACGGCGGATCGGCGCTCACGGTGAGCGGCTGCAAGCAGTGCCACGGCTCCGTCGTCGAGGTTAACGAGGACGGCACGCTCACGCCCGCGAGTTGGCCCAATACGGGCATGGGACGCCTGAACCCGGATGGATCGGTCGGCGCATGTACGGCGTGCCACCAGCGCCACGCGTTCTCGGCCGAGCAGGCCCGCCGGCCGGAGAACTGCGGCAAGTGTCACCTCGGCCCCGACCATCCCCAGAAGGAAATCTACGAAGAGTCGAAGCACGGCATCGCGTACCGTGCGCACGAGGACGACCTCAACATGGACAGCGCCAAGTGGGTGCTGGGCGAGGACTACACGGCCGCGCCCACGTGTGCGACGTGTCATATGTCGGCCGTGAGGACGAAAGACGGAGAACTGATACCGGTGACCCACGACGTGGGACTCCGGATCAGCTGGAACAACCGGCCGCCCAAGTCGATCCGGCCCGAAGTCTCAGACAAGAGGCTAGGCCTGGAGAAGATGGCGAAGGTGAGCTGGGAAACGCGCCGGGCGAATATGACCAGGGTTTGCACCGTCTGCCACAACACGAATTATGTGAACAATTTCTACGAGCAGTACGACGGCGTGATCGACCTGTACAACTCGAAGTTCGCCGAGCCGGGTATCGAGATCATGGCGCTGCTCTACGAAAATCAGCTCATCACGTCGCAGAAGTTCGACGAGGGAGTCGAATGGACGTGGTGGGAAATCTGGCACCACGAAGGACGGCGGGCACGGCACGGCGTTTCCATGATGGCGCCCGACTATACCCACTGGCACGGAATGTACGAAGTGGCCAAGCACTGGTACTCGAAGTTCATTCCGGAGCTCAGGCACATTGTTGAAGTCAACGCGGCCTCGTCCGACGCCTCAAAGGTGGAGGGTGCGAAGCTGCTGGCGGCCAAGATAGACGAGGTGCTGGAGAGGCCGGAGCACGCGTGGTATCTCGGCAAGATTCCGGCGGCGGAGGCCGAGAAGCGGATGAAGGCGCAGGAAGAGTTCAAGGCTCGCTACAAATAGTTATCCTTGCGTGCTTGTCACGTGGTGGAAGAATGATCAACGCATTGACGCACGCAAGGATAATTGCGGGAGCTGATACAGCGAACGACCTGCGGCCGTTCGCAGCATAGCTCCCGCAAGACAAAAGAGGAGAGACCGTGAAAAAACTTTTTTTAATCATTGTTCTTGGGGCGTTATTGCCTGGTTGGGCGGCGGATGCTGTGGGGGCGCCGAATACGTCGGAGATTTTCAAGCCGAAGGCACAGGTGTGGCACCGTTTCGAAGCCTCTAATCGTGATTTCAACGCAAGTACGGCGTTCAATAACTTCAATCTGGCGCGGACGCGTCTGTCGATGCAGATCGTTCCGACGAAGGACATCGAAGCGTTCATTCAGTTGCAGGATTCGCGAATCTGGGGCGAGGAATCGAGCACTTTGACCGACGGCAGCGCCAACCGCTTCGACCTCCACCAGGGCTACATCAAGATCAGGGATTTCTTCCAGGCGCCGCTCGACGTCAAGCTGGGACGCCAGATGGTCAACTACGGGGTGCAGCGCCTCGTCGGCGCTGTGGAGTGGCACTTTATCGGCCGGACGTTCGACGGCGTGATCCTCGACCTCCACCAGGACAAGTGGTGGCTCGACGGTTTCGCCTTTCAGGTGGTGGACAGCCTGTACCCGGGAGACTACCGGGACATGTTTTTCTGGGGTACGTATGCGGGGCTCCGCCTCCTCGATAATCACAAGCAGGAGTTCTTCGTCATGTGGCAGCGCAAGCAGCCATCGAGTGTCTTGAACCGTGGTACCGCCGGCTGGTTCCTCGAGGGGAACTTCGGGCCGATCAAGTACCAGTCTGACGCGGCCTACCAGTTCGGCAACATCACGCCCGCAGGTGAGATGGGCAACCCGGTGAGCACGGTCGAGGCGTGGATGTTCACACTCAACCTGGGCTATGTGCCCGCCGGTGTGTCGTGGAAGCCGGAAATCTACCTCGCCGCCGATGTCCTGAGTGGCGACGACGACGCCACCGACGACAAGTGGAAGGTATTCGACACGCTCTATGGCACCAACCACAAATTCTACGGGTTCATGGACTACTTTACCAACATCCCGCTCCATACGTACGGCGGCGGGCTGGTCGATACGTGGGGCCGCTTCAAGTGCACGCCGCTCGAGAAAACGAGTTTGATGCTCGACGGGCACTACTTCCAGTCGCAGCAGGATGTGTCATTGTCGGACGACACGGTGTCGAAGAAATTCGGAACCGAAGTTGATTTCACAATGATGCATAAGTATACGACGAACCTGACCTTCATTCTCGGCGCGTCGTGGTTTGGTCCCGATGCGATATTCAAGGACAAGAAGGGAACCGACAGCTCGACGTGGTTCTACGCGTGGACGGTATTCAACATCTAGTCCTTGATCGGGATTCGATATCGTTTCCGTGGAGGGGCCCGGCGTTTCCGGGCCCCCTTTATGTGCTATAATCCGCGGACGAAGAACCCCAGCCCGACCAGCCCGTCAACCCCGGGGGTACATCTCATGCTCGCCAGACCGATCACCGTGCTTCTCATTATAGTCCTGGCAGCCGCTGCCGTGGCGGGACCGAATGATTCCCCGCCGTCGAGGCAAACCGCAGCGTCCCAACGGGAGATTCCCGACGATCCGCCCGGGCGTCCGGCGCTGCCTTCCCCGGGGGCTCGAGCGTCGGAACCGATCCTTATGGGAATCGGGAAGACGTATCAGGTGAACGTCGATGCCGGCGGCGCCAACATCCTGATGGATGCGGCCAACGAGCCGTCGATCGCCGTCGACCCCGACAACCCCAACCGGATGGCGATCGGCTGGCGCCAGTTCGATACCATCCTTTCCAACTTCCGCCAGGCGGGGTGGGGGTACACGAGTAACGGCGGGCGGAACTGGACCTTTCCCGGCGTGATCGAACCGGGCGTGTTCCGCAGCGATCCGGTCCTGTCTTTCGACGCCGATGGCCGCTTCTACTACAACAGCCTCAAGGTGGTTGGTAGCGTGTACAGCAACCAGGTATTCCAGTCGGCCGATGGAGGAAAGACGTGGGATTCGGGTACAGAGGCGTGGGGCGGCGACAAGCAGTGGATGACTATCGATCGCACGGGCGGTGCGGGCCACGGACACATCTACTGCGCGTGGAGCGTGGCGGCCGGCTGCTGTGGCAATAACACGTTCACGCGGTCGTCGGACGGTGGGGCGTCGTACGAGTACCCGATTCAGATCCCGGCGACTCCGATCTGGGGGACTCTCGACGTCGATGCCGAGGGCAACTTGTACGTGGTGGGGGTGAGCCCGTCGGATTTATCGTTTTTCTGGGTGGTGAAGTCGATCGACGCGAAAGACCCGCTGGTAACACCTTCGTTCACGGTTTCGTGGGTATTCATGAACGGGAGCATGCGGATTGGTGGAGGGGCCGGCGATCCCAACCCGGTTGGGCTTCTGGGGCAGGCGTGGCTGGTGGTCGACCGGTCGGGAGGCCCCACGCACGGAAATATCTACGTGGTGTGCAGCGTAGACCCGCCGGGAGTCGATCCCCTCGACGTGCATTTCACCCGGTCCACCGACGGCGGAGCGACGTGGAGCACGCCGGTCCGTATCAACGACGACGTTCCGACGTCGTTTTCGTGGCAGTGGTTCGCAACGATGTCGGTCGCACCCGACGGCCGCATCGACGTGATCTGGAACGACAATCGCGGCACCGGGTCCGCCGCGGTGAGTGCGCTCTACTACTCGACGTCACCGGACGGCGGCTTGAACTGGTCGGCGAACGAACAGTTGAGCCCGACTTTCAACAGCCACGTCGGCTGGCCGAACCAGAGCAAGATAGGTGACTACTACGACATGGTGTCCGACGACGTGGGCGCGAGCCTCGCGTGGTCGGCGACGTTCAACGGCGAGCAGGACCTCTATTACACGCGGATTGGCGACTGGGACTGCAACGTCAACGGCGTACCCGACTCGGTCGACATCGCGACGTTGCAGAGCGCCGACTTCAACGACAACGGCATTCCGGACGAATGCGAAGACATCCAGTCGGCGGTGGGTGAGGCGCCCCCGTCCGGGTGGGGACTGGCACAGAATGTTCCCAACCCGTTCAATCCCGTGACCAGTATCCGTTTCGACGTGGCCCCCGGCGGCGCCCACGTTGCGCTGCGCGTGTTCGACGTGGAAGGGCGCCTGGTCCGCACCCTGGTCGATGGGTTCGAGGCGGAGGGGGAGCGAACGGCGGTATGGGACGGCTTGGATTCGCGTGGCTACCCGGTGGCGTCGGGACTTTATTTTTACCGGCTGGAAGCGCCGGATTTTGTCGAAACGCACAGAATGCTCCTTCTAAAGTGAGGTCGATCGTGACGTTCAAGATTCTCATCGGGTTGATGCTCCTGTGCCTCGCCGCATTCGCGTCAACCGTTTCGTCCGACGACGCCGGAGATCTGGCCGGGCGCGTGGCGGATCAATACCGCAACCTGGGAAACTACTATGCCGCGGGGTCGTTCAAATTGTCGACGACGGTGATGGGGTCGTCGCAGGATATCGAAGCGCCATTCATCCAGGCCGGCAAGGCACCCGGCAGGATGCGAATGGAAATCCAGCACGACATCCTGGGGTCCCTTGTCGTCAGCGACGGTGAAGCGATGTGGACGTATTTCAAGGCGACGGGCCAGTACAAAAAGGTCGCGTCGGTGCCGATCGCGGGCCGCGGCGGCGAAAAACCCGGGGCGACGGTGATGGGGCCGGGGGGATCCTTTCTCGGTATGTACGGGACCATCGACAGCGAGGGCATCAGTGTCCGGCAGGCCGGTTTCGCCGAAATCGAATTCGCCGGCGTTACCGTCCGTTGCACCGTTCTCAAACTCGTCCACGCGCCGTCCGATTCGGCGCCGGCGGTTCTGGGTCCCGATTCGCTGTTCGTCGATCCGTCGTCCGCGTTCGTCCTCAAGAGTGTCCATAACGTCGAGGGTGAGGTGCAGGGAATGGCGATGAAAACCCGCATGGTCCTCGAATACGACGATATCCGCATGGATACGGAGCCGGCCGACGAGCTGTTTGTCTTTGTCCCGCCCGCAGGAGCGACAGAGGTGGAAGAATTCGGCGGCTTCGGGGGGACGAGGGTCGATCTGACCGGGACGATGGCTCCCGACTTCAGGCTCGCCGACCTGGACGGCAAGCCGCACCGCCTCGAGAACTACCGGGGCAAGGTGGTGCTGCTCGATTTCTGGGCGAGTTGGTGTGCGCCGTGCCGGAAGGAACTGCCGTCGATCGAGAAGTTTCACCGGGAGTACCGGGACAAGGGGCTCGTGATTCTCGCCATCAACTCCGAGACTCAGAATGTCGCCCGCTCGTTCGTCAAGAAGAACGGATACACGTTTCCGGTGGTGAGAGATGCCGAGGGGACGGTCTTCGACGACTACGCCGTCAGTTCGATACCCGTGACGATCGTCATCGATCGCACGGGCCGGATCGTCGCGCACTTTGTCGGATTCGGTGGCGAAGAGGAACTGGTGTCCGCGCTTCGCTCAGCGGGGATAGAGTAACAGGAACACCACCCAGCCGGGGACGTTACGCGACGGTTTGACCCAGACGTCGAACAACGGCGAGAAATCCACCGATCGCTTGCCGTACGAAAACCGTATAGGTTCGCCCATCTTCATCTTGAGTTCCGCGTGCCGCCTCGAGTTCTTGAATGAGATCATTTTTCCTTCGGCGTAGCGGCTGCCCAGTACCTCCTCGAATTTTCCGCGAAACGAGTCATACAGCGATTTCGACTTCGCGGTGGCGGCGAGGATCATCTGGGTTCGTTTCTGTATGTCGGGTTCGTCGGTGCCGAAATATTTTGCAAACTGTTCCTGGGTGGGCTCAGGATAGACGAGGCAGAAATCGACATAACGCCCCCACTCGCGCGTCGCGAAGAAAAAGTAGACGCCATCGTCGCACGCGATCACGCGTTTGACGTCGAGCCGGGAATCGAAGACAAAGTTGGGAATGGTCGCCGTGGTGTCGGGAATGATCTGCCAGCCGTCGAGCGCGCTCTCGCACGGGCTCGAATCCGGCGCCGTGTCGAGTCCGGCCGGAAGGCCGGCCGGAAGGCCGGCCGGCAGGGCGAATACAAGGGCGAGGAGAATGGCGACGAACGCTTTCATGTGGTACCCCTTCCGTGAAACCGCTGGTCTCCGTTGAGCTTAGACCAGGTGCCCCGCCGGCGCAATCCCAACTTTTCGTTGCAACGGCCCTCGTCTCGGGGTAGTCTCAATATGGCGATTTCCAGCCCCGATTCGTACTTTTCCCACGTACAAAGGAGCCCGAATGACGACAGTCGGTAGCGAACGAGGCCAGTGGAGCTCGAAAACCGGTTTCATCCTGGCCGCCGCCGGATCGGCGATCGGCCTGGGGAACATATGGCGGTTCCCGTACATTGTCGGCGAGAACGGCGGTGCGGCGTTCGTCATGTTGTACGTCCTTTTCGTCGCCGTCATCGGGCTGCCGTACATGTTCGCCGAACTCGCGCTGGGGCGCCACACGAGCAGAAATCCGGTGGGTGCGGTCGGCGCGATCCGTCCCGGATCGCCGTGGAAGGTTGTCGGCATGCTCGGAGTGCTGACGGGTCTGGGAATCCTCTCGTTCTACGGTGTGATCGCCGGCTGGACGATCGGTTACATCTACAAGATGGCGAGCGGCACGTTCGCCGGATTCGGCGACTTCATCGCCGATCCGTGGAAAGTTCTCGGGCTCTTCGCGTTGTTCATGGTTCTCACGACGCTGATCGTCCACGGGGGCATCCAGGGCGGGATAGAAAAGTGGTCTAAGATCCTCATGCCGGTTCTGTTCGTACTGCTGATCGGCCTCATTATATATGCCAACACGCTGGAGGGCGCGTCGAAGGGGCTGTCGTTCTATCTGAAGCCGGACTTTTCCAAGATCACCGGGCGTGTCGCCCTCGCCGCTCTCGGGCAGGCGTTCTTCTCTCTCAGCCTCGGGATGGGGATGATGGTTACCTACGGTAGCTACGTGTCGAAGAAGGAGAACATTATCACCTCGGGCATTGCGATCGGCATCTTCGACACGTTGATCGCGATTTTCGCCGGGTTGATCATATTTCCCGCTCTTTTCTCGATGGGCCATCAGCCCGACGCCGGGCCGACGCTGGTGTTCGTCGTTTTGCCCGAGTTATTCTCGCAGATGCCCGGTGGTCTGGTCGTCGGGACCCTCTTTTTTGTCCTGCTGTCCGTTGCCGCGCTGACGTCGACTATTTCGCTCCTCGAAGTCGAAACCGCCTACATGGTCGACGAGCACGGAGCGGCCCGCAAGAAGGTGGTGTGGGGAGCCGCACTCCTCACCTTTCTCATCGGCATTCCGTCGGCACTCTCGCAGGGGGCGAGTGACTTCTGGACCAACTTCGGGATTCTTCCCGAGCGGCTGACCGATCCCGATTTTCTCAGCCACATCAGCTTTGTGTTCGGCGACTTCTCGCTCGCGTTCGGCGCGCTGCTGATGTCGATCTTCGTCGGGTGGGTGTGGGGCGCTAATAACGCTGCCGACGAAATCCAGCAGGGTTCCGGCTTTTTCGCCGGCACGCGAGTGATCTGGATTTTCATGATTCGTTTCTTCATTCCGATTGTTATATTCGTCATTCTGCTCAATCTTTTTGGTGTATTCGACTGACGGGCGCGACGAATCCTCCAGGCAGGGCACAGTGAAGATCTTCCGTAACAAGAAACGCGATCGTCTCCGAAAACAGCCGTTCCCCGCCGACTGGGAAGGGATCCTGCGCGAGAACTTCCCCCTCTACCTTCGACTGACCGGGGCGGACCGGCGCGAGTTGCAGGGGCACATCCACGTGTTCCTGGCCGAGAAGCGATTTGAAGGGTGCAACGAACTCGAAATCACGGAAGAGATCCGGGTGACGGTTGCCGCGCAGGCGTGTCTGTTGCTGCTGCATCGCGACACCGACTACTTCCCCGCGATGACGTCGATATTCGTTTACCCAACGCTGTTTTATGCCGACGTGGCCGAAGCCGACGAATACGGAGTCGTGAGCGAATACGAGGAGGACCGCGCCGGGGAATCGTGGGACTACGGGCCCGTGGTGCTGTCCTGGGAAGATGCGTTGATGGGGGCGTCCGAGGCTGAAAAAGGCTACAATTCCGTGATCCACGAGTTCGCCCACCAGCTCGACCTCGAGAACGGCGCGCCCGACGGAGTGCCCCGCCTCGAAAAGCGGGAACAGTATGAGTCGTGGGAGTCTGCAATGAATGACGCGTTCGACGAGTTCGAACGTAAGCTCGACGCCGGGCGTGACACGATCATCGACGAGTACGGGGGCGAAGGACCCGACGAGTTTTTCGCCGTCGCCGCCGAGCATTTTTTCCTGACTCCCCGCGAACTCCGCGACGAGTTTCCCCGCCTCTACGAAGAGTTCAAAACCTACTTCCGCCAGGATCCATTGTCCTGGACGGACGCTTGATCACCCGTTGTCGAGATTTCGTCACTGGCAAATTATTTACCGCCTTAATGGCGATAAATTTTCTTGCACTTCGGGCCTGTTGGCTCGAGAACAATATCAAGATCACACAATAGAAATCAGCCTGAGCCAGTTAAGGGCTCAGGCTGATTCTTTGTTCCGTGGTACACGAACGACCGATTCTAATCGCCCGGCCCTTCGAACACCGACAACGTGTACACAGCAAACGACGCCAGCCAGTGCTCGCCTTCGTAATGCCCGCTGTTGATCTCGGCCAGTGCGTCGGCGGCGTGGATCCGCGCGGCGTCTTCCAGAGTGCGCCGCGATCGGCTGCCCGCCGGCAGCACCGGGGCGATGCTCGCCATGCACCACGCTCGGCTCAGGTTCAAGCCGTCGAGGTGTCCGATCTTCGGGTCGCTGCGGTCCGCGACGATGGCCGGGTTCACGAGGCTTTCCGGTCCTCCCCGTAGAATGTCGGGAAGGAATGCCTTGAACCACTCGCGGAATTCGACCGATGACAGCACGCGCCGCATGAGGTCGGCTTCCATCAACGCCGGCGAGAAGAAGTCGTCACCCGACGGCTCCCATCCGGCGGGGTAGTCGGAGTCGCCGCCGAAGTAGTCGATACTTCGCTCCATGAGGAGGTCGGCCAGTTCGACGTTTCCTGTGGCACGCGCGTAGTCGAGCGCGAACGCGATGCCGAATGCCGTGTTCGCGTGCACGCCACGGCGGATCGGATAGGTCTGCCGGGGGAGAAAGTCGACGTAACGCGCCGAGAGTTCGGCCGCGAGGGGCTCGAGGTTCCGCGACCAGCGGATACCGTCGGGGTCATCCCACCCGTGCAACTCTTCGGCGAGTTTCAGGAGCCAGGCCCAGCCGTAGGTTCGTTCGAACGACTTGCGGTTGGATTGCCGGAAGTAGGCGACTTCTCCCCGGATGTTTTCCTCCGAAAGATTCTGGTCGAGCGCGGCGCGGATCTCGCCGCCATTGGGAATGTCGGGAAACAATTTCAGGAGGCGCACGAGCGTCCAGTGTCCGTGCACGGCCGAGTGCCAGTCGAAACAGCCGTAGAACGCGGGGTGCAACTCGGCGGGGTTCTGGACCTCGCTCGAATCGTTGAGAACGTGACCCGGTTTGTTGGGGTATTCGCGGTGGACACACGCCAGTGAAAGACGCGACAAAGATTCGGCCGATTCAATGGTGAGCCGGAGCGGTTCGGCGTCGCTTTGCGCCCGTGCGTTCGCCGCCGGAATGGCCAACGACAATCCCGCCGCCAACGCGACCGCTGTCATCAATCGCGTCCAGATACGATAAATCACTGTTAGCACAAAAAGCCTCCTGGTTGACCCGAAGGCTGTCATATCAGCCCCTGGTATTGTTGACCACGATCACGCCGGGACGATTCTCGTCGCCGTCGATTTCGATTTTCACGGGCAGGAACTGCTCGATCACGTGGGCGTTGGTGAGCAGGTGGGTGGTAATCCGGCTGGTATGGATCTCGGAGCGGCCGTTCGCGAGGGCGGCGGGCAGTAGCAGTTGATCGGCGAGACGGGCAGGACACGGGGCGCCGTTCTCGTGGTGCTCGACCAGTTCCCCGCACGCTTCCTCGGCGACCTTTTCCGACGGTTTGCGCGGTTCGCCCATCGCGGAGAATCCCGCCGTCAGGTGTTCGTACTCCGCCGCGATAAACAGCACCGCCCCGGCGCTTTTTGCTTTGACGCGCTCGGGGTCGATCTTCACCGGTACCTCGAGGGCGGTGAGGATATTGCGCGACCGGTTGATCATGCGAACGGCGATGTGCGATTTGAGATTGCACGCGATCGCGCGTCCGTGAATGAGTTTCAATTCACCGCGTTCGATCAGCGTTACCGGAGCGAGCGTTTCCACCGGTTCGATGTCGACGTTGATCCGGCCCCCGCCCTTCGGATAGAACCCCCACGATACCAGCCTGGCCGTCGCGTTCAACCCCATCCTGGACAGGATGGGGAACAGGACGCCCGTTATAAATTCGAACGTGGGACTCCACGCGACGTGCGTGCCGCCCATCAACGTCAGACTGCTGGGGCCCTGTGACAGGGCGAGCGGGAGCAGCAGCGACTGCAGCAACAGCGTGACCGAACCGGCGCTGCCCCCGTGGGTGGCCCCGGCGATGTCGAATGTGTATTCACCGGGACGGACGGCACCGCCGGGTTCGAATTCGACCTCCGTCGAACCGAGCCGCGCGCCGTCGACCTGCGCGCCGCAGATGTCGGCCATCGCCAGCACCCCCGTCAGGTGCTGCGGCATGAGCCCGGGTTTCGACCGGCCGGCGCGCACCGACTCGATGCCTACCGGCCGTCCCGTCAGGGCCGAAAGGCTGAGCGCGGTCCGGAGGACCTGTCCGCCAGCCTCGCCGTACGATCCATCTATTTCGATCTTTTCACTCATCAGTTCCACTATCACCCGACGCCGCAGGTTAATTCAATGTCAGAATTCAGGACTTTTTGTCGATTGATATGTATGTGGCTAAGTGACAACAGGTTGCATTGACAGGAGAGAGTTGACACGTTTCTGATTGCGCGTTAAAATACAGCATAATCACATACGCAACTGTGATTAATGCCGGTTTTCACGCCCGATTCAGAAAGGTTCGACATGAGAGTCATACTGCTGGTGGCCGCCGTCGTTGCGGCCGTTGTGACTGGCGCCGCCGTGGCGGCCGCCGACGACTGCGTGACGTGTCACCGCGACATCACGCCCAATATCGTTATCGACTGGGAGCTCAGCGCCCACAAAGGTGAAGACGTGTCGTGCGAAGACTGCCACGGCGGCGGTCACAAGGGTGCCGACGACGTTGACAAACTGGAAACCGTCACCGCCAATACCTGCGCGCAGTGCCACGACACACAGTTCGAACAGTTCTCGCGCGGCAAGCACGCGCTGAGCTGGGCCTCGTACCAGGCGATGCCGACGACCCACGCCCTGCCGCATGCCATGACCGGCGGCATGAAGGGGTGCGGCGGATGTCACAAGATCGGACTCAAATCGGACGAGGAAATCGAAGCGCTCAAAAAGCAGGGCTCGGTCTTCGGACACGCCTCTTGCGACGCGTGTCACACGCGCCATACGTTCTCCGTCAAGGAAGCGCGTGCACCCCAGGCGTGCCAGACGTGTCACATGGGATTCGACCACCCCCAGTGGGAGATGTGGTCGTCGTCCAAGCACGGTGTTCGCTACCTGCTCAAGCAGTCCGGTGTCCTGCCCGAGTCGACACCGGCGCCGACGTGCCAGACGTGCCACATGTCAGACGGCGATCACGAAGTCCGTACCCCGTGGGGATTCCTCGCAGTGCGGCTCCCGTTGCCCGAGGACGAGCAGTGGAAAGCCGACCAGGTCACGATCCTCCAGGCTCTCGGAGTGCTCGATCCCGCCGGACAGCCGACGGGACGCCTCGACGTGATCAAGGCAGCCGACGTCGCGCGGTTGACCCAGGAAGCCTTCGACGTGGAACGCGCGAAGCTCATCGCCATATGCGGCGACTGCCATTCCGAAAACTTCGCGAAAGGCGAGCTGGCAAAGGGCGACGAGATGATCCGCGAAGCGGACCACCTCCTCGCACAAGCCATTCGCATCGTGGCGGCCCTCTACACCGACGGCGTGTTGCCCGTGCCCGAAGGTTACTCTTATCCGTTCCCCGACCTGCTCACGTTCCACGACGCGCCGACGACAATCGAGCAGACGCTCTTCGAGATGCACCTCAAGCACCGTATGCGGGCGTTCCAGGGGACCTTTCACGCCAATCCCGACTACGCGCTGTGGTACGGCTGGAGCGAAATGATACGAGACCTCACGGAGATCAAGGAAAAGGCCGCGGATATGCGCAGGATTCACGAAGGTTAGGATAGGGCCGGCCGCCGCGGGAGCATGAATACGAACGGTACGCCGAATACCCTGTTCTCGGGAAATTGTTCCTGGACGAGCGCCATGCCGACGGGACCGTACGAAAACAGCGAGAAGCCCAGCCCGACAAGCATTGGATAGCGCACCCATCCGCCGGAAACGAGGAACAGCGCGGCAAAGCACGCGGTGAGGACGAGTCCCGCCGCCATCACCCGCCATTCGCGCCGCCCGCCTCGCCACCCACCATCCACATCCCCATCGCGCGGCCCAGGCTCCGGCCCGAGAGTCTGCCCGCCACCACCGGCGCTACCGCGTGAAGACCGGCCGAACTGAAACCCGCGACCGTCAACAGAACTGCCAGCGCCCAGTATCCGGGCGCGATGCCGAGCAGGCGGTACTATGTGATGTAAAGCGGTTTTTGCGGTACCGTCACTTACCAGGGCCGGATGTGGAAACCATTGCCGTGACACGCATATTCTGGTATTGCTATAATGTATGGAAACTCGCGGCTGCAATACTGCTGCAATACTCGTTGCGAGCGTCTCGACGCGGTGATGTTGCCGCC
The DNA here is from genome assembly GCA_965371015.1 of uncultured bacterium. Lineage (GTDB taxonomy): Bacteria > Krumholzibacteriota > Krumholzibacteriia > WVZY01 > JAKEHA01 > CBDUWU01. Next base: position 16,332 of record CBDUWU010000026.1, read on the forward strand.
CAGGTCAACCACAAGGAGGGTGTGGTCATGAAAACGCATTACCGCGCCGCATCGATAGTGATGCTGGCGTTCTGCGTAGTGGCTGCGACCGTGTGGCAGTCCACAGGGGCCCCGTCACAGCAGGATGAAACGAGCGCGGCCCAGACGAGCATGCGCGGGATTTTCTTCACGCTCACCATGGTATACGCCTTGAGTCTCGACGCCGAGCAGTACGAGGATCCGGCCAACCACGCACAGATTCAGGGAGGGCTACAGGCGCTCGTCGCCAACGTTTCGGAGCTCGACCGCCACGGTGCCGGCCTCAACCCGAGCTACGGTTACTTCCGGCACTCCCTGGCGAAGGATGCCGAGGACGCACTCAACCGGTTCAACGAGGGACAGTATATGGGGTCGCGATTCGTCGTCGGCAAGATGACGGAAAACTGCGTCTCCTGTCATACCAAGCTCCCCTATCGGCAGGAGTTCGAACTGGGGGCGGAATTCACCAACAAGTCGAAGATCCGCAAACTCAAACCGGAAGAACGGGTGCAGATCGAACTGGCGCTGCGGCAGTTCGACACGGCGCTGGCGACGTACGAAGAACTGTTCGCCGTGCCGGAAATGTCTCCCGAGAACCTCGCGCTGCTGGGCGCGTATTCGGGTTACCTGCGACTGTGCGTGAGTGTGCTGGACGACCCGACGCGCGCCGCCGCGACGCTGAAGAAATACGGCGGACGGAAGGATCTTTCGGCGACGTTCAAAAAGCAACTCGACGGCTGGGTCGCCGCCCTCGAAGCGGCGGACCTGGAGGCAGCGGCGGGCAACGAACTGGCGACCGCGCGGGAGCTGATCGACGGAGCCGAGGCGGCGCGTGCGAACCCCGCCGATCGTTCGGGACTGGTCGACTACGTCATCGGATCGACACTGCTCAACCGCTATATAGAATCTAATCCGTCGAACGAGGCCGACATCGCCGAGGCGTTCTACCTGATGGGCGTGGCGGAATCGCGGATCAGCCGGTCTTACTGGGTTTCCGAAACCGACTACCTGCTCGACCGGGCGATCCGGACGGCCCCCAAATCCGAGGTGGCCAAACAGGCCTACGCGTTCCTGGCCGAGTACACGATCTCGGCGCACTCGGAGACGTCCGCACGGGAGATGTCGCCCGACATGCGGGCCGATCTGGAGGAGTTGCGTAAGCTGATCGAGGAGTAGGCACCATCCGATAGAGGGCGATCGAAATTATAAAAGGACGCCGTCCCCCCGGGGGCGGCGTCCTTATCGTTTGAGCGGTGCGCGAGCTGTGGGCTCTGTCAGGCGCCGAGGGTGGCGACCATCACCGCCTTGATCGTGTGGACCCGGTTCTCCGCCTGGTCCCAGACGATCGAGTGATTCGACTCGAATATCTCTTCGGTTACCTCCATGCCGTCGAGTCCGTGTTTCTTGTAGATCTCTTCGCCGACTTTCGTCTCGCGGTTGTGGAACGCCGGCAGGCAGTGGAGGAACATGACGTCCGGGTTTCCGGTGAGCGCCACCGTGCGGGCGTTGACCTGGTACGGTTTCAAGAGCTTGATGCGCTCGGCCCACTTCGACTGGGGCTCACCCATCGATACCCACACGTCAGCGTAAAGAAAGTCGACGCCCTTGACACCGCGGCTCACGTTGTCGGTGAGCGAGACCCGGGCGCCACTGTCTTCGGCGTACCCGCGGCAGCGTTCCACCAGCCGTTCCGCCGGCCAGCACGACTTGGGGGCGCAGAGACGAACGTCCATCCCGAGTTTCGATCCGCCGACGAGGAGCGAGTTGCCCATGTTGTTGCGGGCGTCTCCGAGATAGCAGAACGAGATTTCGGAGAGGGTCTTGCCGCTGAATTCGATCATGGTCTGGAAGTCCGCGAGTACCTGGGTCGGATGGAATTCGTCCGTCAGTCCGTTCCAGACGGGAACTCCCGCGTGCGCGCCCAGTTCCTCGATGATTTTCTGGCCGAAACCGCGGTACTCGATGCCGTCGTACATGCGCCCTAACACCCGCGCCGTGTCCTTCATCGATTCCTTGTGGCCGATCTGCGACCCCGATGGCCCGAGATACGTCACGTGGGCGCCCTGGTCGTACGCGGCGACCTCGAACGCGCAGCGCGTGCGTGTCGACGATTTCTCAAAAATAAGGGCGATGTTTTTGCCCTTCAGCCGCCGCTGCTCGTAGCCGCCGTACTTGGCCGCCTTGAGCTGCATCGCGAGGTCGAGGAGGAACTGGATTTCCTCCGGTGAGAAGTCCTCGAGCTTGAGAAAATTACGATTGCGGATATTGAATGGCATTGGACTCTCGTTTCTATAGCGTGATGATCAATCCGAGCGTGATATCGATCTGGCTGAGCGATTCCGAGGTGGGGAACACGGTGCACTGCTCGCCCGTCCCCGTGCCGTCGCCGGTGCAGAAATAGTCGTTTGACGCGCCCATGTACGTCCACATATACCGGCCCTGAGTGCGCAGTCCCAGCCGCTCGTTGAACATGAACTTGAATCCGAGGGCGAAAGCGGCGTTCATTTTTGCCGTGCTCGTGCCATTGTCGGCAGGATCGAACCACGTCGATCCGAGACTGCCGGAGATGAACGGGCGGATCTTGACGTCTTCGGCCGAGACGCCGTATTCGATGATCTCATACTGTATACCGATCTGGAAGTAGTAGAGCACGATGTCGAACGCATCCGTCTTTTCACGGGTGTCGGTATTGGTGCCGACCATCTTCGTGGGAAATCCTTCTGCCGTCAGTTCGAGGAGGACGCGGTTGTCGACACGCCAATCGAACCACAAGCCGAAAGCCGCTCCGCTGTCGAAGTCGAGGTTTTCGAGCCGGGTGCCGTCTTCGAGGTCGACGTATGTGTCGTTGAGCATACTCGACCAGCGGTATCCCGCGTACGGTGTCAGTTCGATGTCTCCCGCCGACGAAAGTACGGGAAGCGAGACCAGGATCGTCGCCACTGCTGCCAATAGATAATACTTCGCTCTCATTCGATTCCTCCGTGAATTACGATTTGGCGTCCGCGCAGGGGGGTGAATCCGTGTTCTTCACCGGGTGGGGCCCGACGGCCCGTCGGCTCCCCAACGGGCCGGACAATATTGCCAGATATCGGCGGCGATGTCAAGCGGCCCGGCGTCTCGATCTTGCTTGTTTTTAACGAGTTAACAGCCAATGGCTTGACCGCGCCCGGCCCGCGCGATACGGTGCACCAATGGGAGCCCTCGTGAATACGACGACATCGGCGATTATCCCCGTCTTCAATCGCGCGGGGACGCTCATCCGCGCGCTCGACTCGGTCGCGGCGCAGACCCGCCCTCCCGACGAGGTGATCGTCGTCGACGATGGGTCGACCGACGGGGTAGAGGAGATCATCGCGCGTCACTGCCCGGGTGTGCGGGTGATCCGCCAGGCCAACGCCGGTGTGAGCTCGGCGCGAAACCGGGGCATCGCCGCTGCGACGGGAGAGTGGATCGCCCTGCTTGATTCTGACGACGAATGGCGCCCCCGGAAACTCGAACGCCAGATGCAGGCGCTGGCGGACAACCCCAGGTATCACCTGTGCCACACGAACGAAATCTGGATCCGGAACGGACGCCGGGTGAACGAGGGCAAGCGCCACAAAAAATCGGGAGGACACATCTTCGAGAAATGCCTGCCGCTTTGTGTGATTTCGCCCTCTTCGGCGGTGATCCGCCGTGAGCTGTTGAGCGAACTCGGCGGATTCGACGAGTCGCTGCCGGTGTGCGAAGACTACGACCTCTGGCTGCGGATCTGTGCGCGGCACCCCGTTCTGTTCGTCGAGGAAGCGCTCACGGTCAAGTACGGCGGGCACGAAGACCAGCTCTCGCGCCGCTACAGCGGGATGGATCGCTTTCGCATCCGGGCAATAGACAGGATCCTCGAAGAAGGCGTGCTCGGTGATGCCGACCGCGCCGCCGCCATCGGTACCCTGCTCGACAAAGCCGCCGTCTACCTCAATGGAGCGGAAAAGCGGGGAAAGCTCGAAGAAGCCGCTCATTATGAAGCCCTGCGGGAGAAGTACCTCCGGCCATAATTACTTTCGCCCGCGGCCCCCGCGCAGTATACTCTCACAATTCCAGTTCCCGGCCCTTTTTAAAACAAGGAGTATCCCAGATGCGGCCCATCTCTATCGCCGCCGCCGTCGTGATGGCGGCCGGATTGTGTCTGATCGATCCCGGTCTCCCGGCGACCGGCGGAACGGCGCACGCCCAGGCATCGCGCCTGGCCAAGACGGCCGACCCGTGCTGCGAACTCGCCGACGTGCCGGGCGTGGTATGGTTCGGGACGGACTCCACCATGACGGTGGAAAGGCTCGCCGCTTACTGCGCGCCGATCCTCTGGTTTTCGCCGGATGAACCGCTACTCGACGACAACAAAGGCCGCGATATCCGGTTACCGGAACCCTTTCCGTTTGAAGACGCGCCGGACGCGCCTGTCGTCTACTACCGTCTGAGGACGGTCTATGCGAGGCCGGACAACTCCGCACCGCCGTATATTCCCGCCGGCGACGACCGCGGAAAAGCGATTGTCGATATTGTGAACGCCGCCGCCGTCGACATCGATTTCTTTTTCTATTATTCCAGCGAAGAAGGTTTCGGCGGACACCAGCACGACGTCGAATCGGTCGAGATGAAGGTCTCCTTCGGTGACCGCGACTGTGAGCACTGCCGCCACGGAATGGTCGTCATGAGGGTGAACGGCAAAGCCCATGGTATTCTCTGGTACGACAACACGCTCAACTCGGATGTCTACACCGTCTTCCCGATGACCATCCTGGTGGAAGAGGGCAAGCACGCCAGCTGTACCGACAAGAACGGAGACGGTTTTTACACACCTGGGTACGACGTCAACGAGCGCATCAACGATGCGTGGGGGGTGCGCGACGTGATCCGGAGCGGGATGCTCGCTTCGGGAGGATTCGAGAGCTGGATGGCGAAGGTCCGACCGCTCGATACCCGAGTATTTCCGCCACTCCCCGAGGACAGCCCGCTGCGCAAGATGCACTTCGCAGAAACGGAATACGCGCCGGACAACGCGATCTACGAACTGCGCGAGTTCCCGCGGCCGGAGCTGGCCGAATACGACAAGAAACTCTATCCGTTTATCGAGGACAAGGGCGACCCCGACTGGCCGGAGGTAGACGAGGACGTTCAATTCAAGAAATACACCGACTGGCTCTACGACGGCAGCGCCCGCAAATCGCTGTCGGTGGCGTTTCGTTACGACGGCGACGCGGGCTTTTCATTCGTATTCCCGTTCTTCATCGTCAAGAACCTGGAAGTGAAACTGACCGGCGGATGGCTCGTCCAGCGCCTCATTTTTTCCGACAAGAGGCTGCGTGACATCACCTGGCAGGGCTTGTACACCACGTCGGCCTCGCGCTGGGTCGACAGCTACTTCGCCGCAGGTGCGAAGTGGGACCAGGACGACACGGGTAGTACCACTACGTACTTCGTCAGTGAGACCGGACTCAAGTTCAGGGCCAATATAGGGCATACCGCTTTCAAATTTCTCACCAGACTCGGCACCGACTTCTGGGGACTTCGGGTCGGGCTGCAGTACCAGGGCAAGGACGCATGGAGCTTCAACGACATCGGCTACGCTATCGAGATCGGCGCCGGCTCTTTCTGAGCAACGGAGACTATACAGCATGATCAAAACACCCATCTGTTCGCTGGCATTTCTTATCCTCTTCACCACCGGCGCCGCCGCGCAGTACCGGCAGCCGCCCAAGCGGAACCTGCCCACCACGATGATGCACAAGCTGGAGGTCACGCCGTGGGCGGGATACGCGTGGACCTTTGCCCGCCGGGTCCAGTTCGGCAATAATACCGGCGACCTCGACATCTCCAGCAGCCCCGTCTGGGGAATCGAGGTGGACGTCAACATGCACGCCGGCGCCCAGCTCGCCCTCCTCTACAGCCGCCAGGACAGCGATCTCACCTACAAGTCCGCCGGCCTCAAGCAGAACGTGACAGACGTATCCGTCGAGTACTTCCAGGTCGGCGGGATCGGGGGGATGCGCCAGGGTAACGTCCTTCCATTCGGAATGATCACTGTGGGGGCGACGCGCTTCGCCTTCAAGGACCTCCCGGCGGCCGACGACATGTGGAAGTTCTCCATCATCCTGGGATTCGGAGCCAAATATTATCCCACCAGCCGTATCGGGCTGAGGATCCAGGCGACCCTGCCGTGGACGATGATGAGCGGGGGCGCCGGCATCGGCTGCGGTTTCAACGGGTGCTACACCACGGTGGGCGGCGTCGGTATCGCGCAGTTCCTCGCCACGGCCGGCTTGATGTTTCTGTTTTAGCCGGTACCGGACCCGACAAAACATGAAAAGCCCCAGCCGCAAAAAGCGCGTCCGCCTCCTCGTCATCCTGCTCCTGGTGACGGTGGCCGCCGTCGTAGCCGCCATCGTCGAACTGACCGCCGTGGTCCGTTCGGAGATGAGCGAGTCTCTCATGAAGCGGACGGCCGACCAGGCCGAGATGGCGTTTCGCGACCAGCTGGACAAGCTCTTCAACCCCCTCCAGAGGTACCTCGCCGTTGTCGAGAGATGGGGCGAACGGGGCTCGCTCCGGCTCGACGACCACCGGGCCCTCAACGACCTTTTCATCCCCATGCTCGAACAGTTTCCCTGGGTGACGTCGATGATGATCGCGACGGAACTCGGCGCCGAGTACATGCTGCTGCGGGAAGACTCGACGTGGGTGACAAGGGCCACCGACGCCGGCGCCGAACCCGGGTGGGTCCGGTGGCGGCGGTGGTCGCCGGACGATTCGCTTCTCGCCGACTGGCGGGAGGATCTCGATTACGACCCGCGGGGCAGGCCGTGGTACGAGGCAGCTTTCGACGACAAGGCCGCCGACGAGCGCGGCATCTCGTGGACCGAGCCCTACATGTTTTTGACGACGAAGCAGGTGGGGGTGACGCTGTCGAAGAGCTGGCGCACCACCGGAACCGATGCGGTTACACACGTCGCCGGC
>CBDUWU010000027.1:0-23252 GCA_965371015.1 uncultured bacterium
CCTCGGCGACCGATAGGGCCGACGACGTGTACGAGCGCCTCGCGCGGTTTCTCGGCCGGCCCCCGGGCGGAGACCGGGTGAGCTGCACGTTGTACGCGACACTCGAGGCCAAGGGGCTTGCCACCGGATATACCCTCCCGGCACACGCGATGCCGGGGCGCGGTGAGGTCTTTGCTGCTGTCGAACCCGGTTTTGACGGAGAGGCCGAAAGGGCACTCGCCGGGCTTCTCATCCGCCGCGCGCTGGGACGACCGAGGGTGGAATTCCTCGAGGTCGGCCTGGAGATGCACTTCACGAAAGACTGGCGGGGGCTCGGATACCGTTACTGGGCCGCCCGCATCGGAACCGATGACGGGTCGGCCGATCTGGGACGCCTCTTCGATAACCGCCGGCTTGGCGCCGAGTCCGACCTGTTCGTCCGCCCCCTGGCCGGGGCCTTCGTCGACTGGGCGATCGGTGCTTTCGGACGGGAAAATCTCCTGGACAAGTACGAGGCATGGGAGCCCGCCCCGGGTGAGACGGCCCGGCTCGATGCGGACTGGCGGGAGTGGCTCGAGCGCCTGTACCAGACCGAAGTTGTCGTTCGCGCCGACGCGTCCGGCAATCCCGGCCTTCCTGGATTCCGCAGAGGATTCTGCCATGCCCACGAGGGGTACCAGATTCACAACGGATACATCTCCGCGCGCTCCGATGCGGCGCTCGAAAAACTCCGGACCCTGGGGGTGAATGCCGTCTCCATCACGCCCTTCACCTATATGAGAAATCCCGGCGCTGCGGCGCCGCTTCCGTTTTCGCAGCACGCGGGGGCCGAAAACGACGAGGGGGTTATCCATGCGGCGATGACGGCGAGGAGGCTGGGGATGTCGGTCATGATCAAGCCTCATGTGTGGATCCACGGCGGCTGGCCGGGTGACGTCGAGATGGCAACCGAGGCTGACTGGACGGAATTCTTCGAACAATACTGGCGCTGGATTCGTCACTACGCGCTCATGTGCGAGATGTACGACTTCGAGATGCTCTGCGTAGGAGTGGAATTGGAGCTCACGTCCGGAGCGCAGGGGGCCAGATGGCGGGAGCTGATCGGCCGTGTACGACTGATATACGACGGTAAGATTACTTACGCCGCCAACTGGGGAGGGGAAGTGGAGTCGCTCTCGTTCTGGGACGCGCTGGATTATATCGGCGTGAATTGCTACTACCCATTGAGCGATAAACGCGCCCCGGACGATGCGGCGCTTCGCAAAGGCGTCGAACTGGCGCTCGACCGGATTGACGAGGTTGCCCGCAAAAACGGCAAACCGGTGATCATTACCGAGGTCGGGTTCGTGAGCGCACCGGCCCCCTGGGTCAAGCCGTACGAGCGCGATCGCCGGGCCCCCCCCGACGAAGACGCGCAGTCGCGGTGTTACGAAGCGTTTTTCGAGGGGTTGGCGGGACGTACGTCCATCGTGGGCGTGTACTGGTGGAAGTGGCCCAGCTTCCTGGAGTACGGCGGCTCCCGGCACTCGGGCTTCACGCCCAATGGCAAAGCCGCCGAGGGAGTGGTGAAGAAGTGGTTTACGGGCGATTTCGCCAGATGATATCGCGGACGAAAGCAGCCGCTTCAGCGATTGCTGTTGGCCGGGACGTATCTGACCGAAAACGGGTACTTCCCGATTGCGAAATAGTGGACTTCCTTCATGCTGTCGAGGTCGATCACGGACACAGACGGCTCACCGTTGTTGGCGCTGAACGCCGTGTTGCCGTCGGGTGTAATATCGATTCCCACCGGCACCTGCCGCGTTCTCACGACGTCGATGGACTCACGGGTCTGTGTGTCGTAGACGTTCAAGTACTTACGCGCCGCGCAGGCGACGACCGCGCGAGCGCCGTCTGGCGTGAACATGACCCTCATGGGATAGCCCCGGCACTCGACCTCTTCGATGATTTTTTGTGTCTTGGTGTCGATGATCACGATCGTATCGCTTCGGCGGTTGGTAGCCCATACCTCGCTGCCGTCGGGCGTGACGGCGATTCCCTCGCAGCCGCTTCCGGACCGGATCGATCTGACCCGCAAACCACTGGCAACATCGATTAACGTCACGGTGCCTTCGGCGGCGTTTGCCGTGTAAATCATTTTCTGGTCGGGGCTCAGCGCCAGCATGTGTGACAGTTTCTGGCCGGTTTCGAACGAGCGCAGCAACTTTCCGCTCTTGATGTCCATCTCGACCACGGCGCGGTTGGCTTCGCAGGTGACGTAGAGCGTCTTGCTATCCGGCGTAACCACCATGCCGTGTGGTTTGTAGTAGGGCGTCGGTTTGATATCCTTGATCTTCTCCATCGATTCCACGTCGATGACCATTATGGTGTTTGTGTGGTCGTTGAAGTTCGAAACGAACGCCGTTTTCCAGTCGGGAGAAACGACGACCTCCTGAGCGCCTGTTCCGGTGCGCAGAGTAGTGACAATCTTGTAGGTCTCGGCGTTGACGAAAAAGAGGGTTTTCGTTTCACGGTCTACCACCAGCAACATGGGATAGTCGGCGGCGGCCAACGGCTGCGCCAGGCAGCAGATAACGGCGATTGCCAGCAGTCCGGCTCCTGTCCAGTTTTTCAAAACGGTCCTCCGGTGCGATTCGTGTGTCCAGATACAGTAAAAGACTATAATACAGGAAGATACCCGTATTATACAACTGCAAACCGGATTTGATCCCGATTAATTCCTGAATACGATCCCGACGGCATAAGTGGTTCCAGCGACGGAGTTTTTGCCGCTGAGTATGTGAAACACCTCGGCGCCGATGGCGAGCCGGTAGTGTATGCGGTACGCGATGGTGGGGATGACCTTGAGAATGTCCTGGTTGGTGACGATGACGGTGGAACTGCCCCGGTCCTCGTGCGACCCGGTGCTGTAAACGCCGTCGAGCGTGGCTTTGATGAGCCAGTTTCCGGGAGTGAAACCGCCTTCGAGCTGAAAGAGGTATTCGTCGGCAATGTCGTTTCCGCCCCGCAGCCGGTATCCGGCCTGGCCGGTGATGTATGCGCGGATCGGCCAGATTCCCATGCCCGCCAGCACGAGCCCCTCCACGTCGACTTTGCCCGATCCCAGGGGGGCGCCCTCATCCGGGGGCGAGGTGTCGTAACCGAGGGGCAGCTTCACCCCGCCCTGTATCGAAAGCGGAGTCGATGTGCCGAAGAGCAGAAATCTGCCCCCGAGCAGGAGGTCGGAAAGGCCGCCGGACACCACCTCGACGCTTCTCGTCGGGGTACCGGGGGACGGCGCCTCGGTCCGGTGGGTGGTGACGATTTTGAACGGAAGGCTGGCGACGATGGTGAACCGGTTGCTGGCCCCGTATTCGAGGTATCCGGTCGCCGCCAGTTCCTTGTAGGACGTTTCGGAGATCCCGGGCTCGCCCTCGCGGATCGTCTGGAGGTTGCCGTCAGCGTCGAACTCCTCGGTGGAATAGAGATACGAGCCCGTGAGTTTGAAGAAATAGGCGTTTTTTTTCTGTACCCACGCGCCGGCATGCGCCGCCGCGGAAAATACGGATAGCGCCAGAATCGAGGTAACAACGATAACCAGGGGTTTTGTAATTCGGGGCATGTTGACTTTGTCTCCACAACCCCGCAGTCATTACGGAGTAAATCGCAATAGGAAAGGGATTTGACGATCGAACGAGTTTTTACTATATTGTCACGGCCCGTGGTGCGCAAACGGGGAGCTTAAAAGAGTCTTTTGTCCACTGGGTATTGCGCTTTTTAAACAGGAGATCACAATGATAACGGTGACTGAAAAAGCGGTCCAGGCGATCAGGGACAGTATCGTCGAGGAAAACAAGTCCGTGACGGATACGTACCTGCGGGTCTCTGTCAAGGGTGGGGGTTGTTCGGGGATGATGTACGACCTGTCCATCGATACCCAGACGCGCGACGGCGACGAGATCATCCAGGAAGGCGACGTCCGTATCGTTGTGGACTCGAAGAGCAAGCTGTTCCTGCACGGGATGAAGCTCGACTACACCTCAGGCCTCAACGGCAAGGGGTTCGTATTCTCGAATCCCAACGCAACTGGTACCTGCGGTTGCGGCGAGTCATTCACCGTCTGAATCCTCTCACGACCCGCGGCGGGTCGGTAAAAGCAGACCCGTCGATCCGGTGAAATATCCCGTAACCTGTTTAAACGAATAATCTTCGAAGTCCAGCGAAGACCTTGACTCGTATATCCAAACAACGTATGATTACGAAAGCGGACGTTTTTAGTGTTATTAATTCGGGTAAAAAAACCTCGTTAAAAAAGGAGAACAAAATGTCCTGGGAACTTCCGAAACTCAACTACGATTACAAAGCCCTCGAACCCCACATCGACGCACGCACCATGGAGATTCACCACACCAAGCACCACCAGGCTTACATCACCAACGCCCTGGCCGCTCTGGAGAAACACCCGGAACTGAGTGACAAGTCGGCCGAGGACCTTATCGCCGACCTGGGCAGCTTACCCGAAGACATTCGCATGGCGCTCCGAAACAACGCCGGCGGTCACGCCAATCACTCGTTGTTCTGGACTGTGATGGGACCCGACGCGGGCGGTCAGCCGCAGGGAGCGCTGGCGACGGCGATCGACGCGGCCTGCGGCAGCTTCGACGCGTTCAAGGAGCAGTTCGAGACGGCCGCCAAAACCCGGTTCGGCAGCGGCTGGGCGTGGCTTTCGCGCAAGAGCGACGGCGGCCTCGTCGTCACTTCGACGCCGAACCAGGACTCTCCGCTCTCCGAAGGCCTCACGCCCGTCCTCGGACTCGACGTGTGGGAGCACGCATACTATCTCAACTACCAGAATCGCCGGCCCGATTACGTCGCCGCCTTCTGGAACGTCGTCAACTGGGACGAGGTTGCACGCCGGTTCGACGCAGCCGCTTAGAAATTGAGCCGGTGATCGCGTGAGTGAACTCGTAAACAAGACTTGCGTTCCGTGCACAGGGGGAGTGCCTCCACTGAAAGACGGCGAGATCACCGAACTGCAGAAAAAACTCGGCGGCGGCTGGAAGGTCGCCGCCGGGCACCACCTCGAGAAAGAATACGTTTTTCATGATTTCGCAGCTGCCCTCGTCTTCACAAACAAGGTCGGTGCGATTGCCGAGCGGGAAGGCCACCACCCGGACATTTTCCTCGCCTGGGGTGTCGTGCGTCTGGAAATCTGGACGCACAAGATCGACGGTCTTACCGAAAGCGATTTCATTCTGGCGGCAAAGGCTGACGCGGCGTTCCGACAGTGATACAATCCGCGCGACTCCGACGTTTCCGACACGACCAACAGACTTGATTATGAAAGCAATCTACTATAACGAGCATGGCGGCCGTGACGTCTTGACCTACGGAGACGTCGACGACCCGGTGGCCGGGCCCGGCGAGGGCGTCGTCGACATCCGGGCGGCGGCGCTCAATCATATCGACCTCTTTCTTCGCCGGGGGCTTCCCGGACTGAAGATCCCGCTGCCCCACATACCCGGCTGTGACGCCGCCGGCGTGGTATCGGCACTGGGAGAAGGCGTGACGGGCCTGTCCGTCGGCGAGCGCGTCCTCGTGAATCCATCGATATCCTGCGGTCACTGCGAGTTCTGTGACCGCGGCGACGCTTCTCTCTGCACGACTTATACGCTCATCGGTGAAACGACGCGGGGAACCTGTTGCGAAAAGATCTCGATTCCGGCGCGGAACGCGATCCCGCTCGAAGAATCAATGTCGTTCGAGGAAGCGGCATCGATACCACTCGTGTTCCTGACCGCGTGGCGGATGATGATATCGCGCGGGCGGGTGAGCCCGGGCGAGGATGTTCTGATTCTGGGCGCGTCGGCGGGTGTCGGGATTGCGGCGATACAGATTGCAAAACACGCCGGCGCTCGCGTGATGGCGGCGGCGAGCACCGGCGAAAAGCTCGATCTGTGCCGCGAACTGGGCGCCGACGTTCTGATCAACTACGCGGAAGAAGATTTTGTCCGGCGTGTACGCAAGGAGACTGACAAGCGCGGTGCCGACGTTGTTGTTGACTATATTGGCCGCGAAACGTGGGTGAAGAGTCTGAAGTGCCTGGTGGGCGGCGGACGCCTCCTCACCTGCGGCGCCACGACTGGTTATGACCCGCAGATCGACCTGCGGCACGTGTTCTACCGGCAGCTCGAAATCATCGGTTCGACGATGGGTGGCCTGAACGACCTTCTCAAACCGCTCCGCTTGATCGAGTCGGGAAAGATGCGCGCCGTTGTCGGCGCTACGTTCGACCTGGAACAAACGGCCGATGCGCATCGGCTCATGGAAGAGCGGCGCTCCCTCGGCAAGATCGTCATCAACATCCCGCAAAAAAGTGACGACGCACCAAAGGGGTAGTGCGTCGTCGAGGTGGGGGCTATTAGCCCCGGTCCGGCCTCTTCCCGGCCTCAAACCCTGAACAGATACTGAAACTTGATGAAATAAGTCCTGTCCGTCTGCCTGTACGCGGGAGCCTGCCCCGGTATTTGCGAGTCGATCTGCATGAAATTGTAAGACGATCCCAGGAAGAACACCGTAAAAGGATTCAGCTTGTAACTCAGCAGCGGGTCGACTTCGACCAGGTCATCCGAGTCGACGTACTGAGTCACCACGCGGAAGAACAGGTTTCTGGTGAACTGGTACGTGAAACGCGCCCTGCCGATGTAAACGTCGTATATCTCGTCGCCCGCATGAATTCGCTCGCCGGTCTCCGGGCTCCAGTGAGACTTGTGTTCCGTCATGTTGTAACTCTGTAACGTCAGACTCAAGCTCAGGCGGGACGTGGGCTTGAGCGTCCCCCAGAATTCCAGCGTCCTCTGATTGCCCAGCCGCGGGTCTTCGGAGTCGCGCACGATCGACTGTCCGATCGCGGCCCACATGCCGCCCGACAAAATCGCGCTGAAGTTGGTGTTGATGTTCCACTGAATTCGCCGGATGCCTTCGACGTGGACGCCGGCGAAACGTTCGTGACTCATGAGGTATCCCGCCCAGATACTCGTCTGTTTGTGGAAGCGTATCCAGATGTTGGGCTGAATCCACTCGTCCTTGAGCAGGCCGTCGTAGTTGTACTGCCGGCCCCAGTTGAATTGCGGCTGTATCATCTCCGTAAAGCGGCCCTCGTCCGTATAGAACATGTAGCCCGTCCATAAGCCGACTTCCCTGTTGTTGTTCGCGCTGACAAAGCCGTTCTCGGCGCGAAAGGTCGGGGAGTAGTCTTCGTACCACGTCCAGAAATTCCAGTGCTTGGCGTCGCGGCCGAAGCTGACTTCTGCCGCGTGGCCGGCGAATTCCTCACCGTTGAAGAAGGAGTCGTACTGGTTCTCGCTTCCGAACCGGATGTCATCGAACTCTTCGCTAAGCACTGAGTCGTCGGGTTCTTTTGTATAGCTCGCCTGGGCGTGGGCGCGCAGACGGTATTTTTCCAGGAACCGGATCTCCGTATCGAGGCCCAGATTCGTGTTGGTGCCACCGTTGGTTTCGTTGCGTCGGTCGGTGGCGATCAGTCCGAAGAACGAATCCTCGAGGATGTCTCTCTTGACCCGCACGATGTTCGAGTAGGAGCGCCCGCTGACGGCGAACTGGCTCGACTCCTCGAAGGGAACGATGTACGGCGTCGTCTCGTCGCTCGCCGCCATGTATCCAACCGTTGTCTTGCCCGATTTCCCGGTGATCTTGCCCGCCATGATCGGGTCGTTTATCGACCGCGTGTAAACTGTGTTGATCATGGTGCGGAAAATGTCGGCGCCTTCCTGGAAGAAAGGTCTCCGCTCGGGAAAGAACAGCGCAAACGTCGTATTGACGTCGATCTGCGCCGCGTCGGATTCGATCTGGCTGAAATCCGGATTGTAGGAGAAGTCGAGCGTATAGTTGGATGTGATGCCGTATTTGATACCGAGGCCCGCATCGGTATTGCCCGGTTCTTCGATATAAACTGAGCCCGGGTCTTCCGGGTCTTCCAGGTAGCTCGCCTGGCTGCCGATGACGTAGGGGAGTATCTCGAGGTTCTTGCCCTGGTTGATGCCTTCGAGTCCGTTGATCGTACCGGCGCTGCAGAACAGACAGTTTTCGTCACGGGATATCGGCACCCACGAGTGCTGCTCGCGGCTGTCGCGTGGTCTTGTCCGGATGACATGCAGGCCCCAGTTCTGGCTGGGAGCGTCGGGAAAGCGAAGACTGCGGAACGGTATCGACATCTCGGCCGTCCAGCCATCTCCGTTGATCTTGCCACCCGAATGCCATACCGCGTCATAGCTCGAATCTTCATTGTGCCCGGTACGTCTCAGGTCGCCCTGGATCCCGTAGGGGTTGACGAAGAATTCGTACGCGTTCTGCTGATCGTTGAAAGTGTCGATCATGATGCCGACGTAGTCGTCGCGAAAAATCGCGTCCCGGTCGGTGACCGACGCGCGGATGGCCGAGGGGTCGTCGTCGTGGCAGATAAAGGCGACGTAGAGGTTGTCCTGGTCGTAGGTAAACAGCGCCTCGGTCTGTACGCTCGGCTCGACGTTTTCGCCCGGGCTGATTTCGCTGAAGTTGCCGAGCCTGATCGCCGAGTTCCAGATTGCGTCGTCGAGGACGCCGTCGATTCTCGGCTTTTCTACGGCCCGTCCGATGTGGAACATAATGTCTTTGTTTGGTGTGAACGTCGCGGGATCGGGCACCCCGTCGGTTGCTGCCGTATCCTCCACGTCGTCGGCCGATTTGTCCGCCTGTGCCGCCGACGAGGCGGTGGCGAGCGCGACCAGAATGTACATCGCACCCATCAGAAACCTTGAAACCAGCCCGTTTCGCATAAAAAGTTTCAATTGCCCTCCCACAGAAATCTCACTTCCGGATTGTCTGCTTCGATAATTGACAGGTAGTCTTGTTTCGAACCGGATCCGCCTCCGTGTGGGGCCCCGCTTCTCTGGCATATAAGACGGCGGGCGACGACAAAAGGTTGCATTCGCCGTAGTGGCATACACTTGTGTGGGCAAACCTTTATGTTTCAATTGGTTTTACGGAACAAAGCGTACGATGGTACCGCCAATAGTCGTCGCCCGGCTGCAACTTCTCCGGCAGGGCATTCAGCGTGCTGCCGAATAGCTGACAAGTGGAGGATGTATGCGGGCATTATTATTTTAGTTGAAACTAAATATATTTTTAGTTATATAATAGACGCCTGTCAACATGGAGAATACGGTGCTCAGCCAGTCAATGGAGAATTATCTGAAGGTGATCTACGAAGTCCTCGAACGCGAGGACCGGGCGGCCACGTCTGCGATCGCCGACCAGATGGGGGTGGCCTCGGCTTCCGTCACGGCAATGCTCAAAAAGCTAGCCGGGCTGCAATTGCTCACTTACGAGCGCTACCAGGGGGTTCGACTGACGCCGGCGGGTGAGAAGACCGCGCTGGAGATCGTCCGTCATCACCGGTTGATCGAACTCTACCTCGCAGAGGCGCTCGATGTGCCCTGGGACCGTGTGCACGAGGAGGCGGAGAGGCTCGAACACGCGCTCTCCGACGACCTCGAGGAGAGGATTGCGACGGTGCTGGGGGACCCGAAGGTCGATCCCCACGGATCTCCGATCCCGTCGCGCGACGGGATCGTCGACCGTGTCGACGCGCGCCGGTTGTCTTCGGTCGAAGCCGGCGAAACTGTTACGGTGGTTGAGGTCGCCGATCGCGATCCAGACCTCCTGCGGTATCTGGGCAAGCTGGAAATGTTCCCCGGTACCGTCGTCAGGGTGCTGGCGGTCGAACCGTTCCAGGGGCCGCTGGTCCTGCGCTCGAACGGCCGTGAATTCATCCTGGGCCGGCCGGCGGCCGACGAAATCCAGGTATCTGCGTCCGCTTGATAATCCGGAGAGAGGACTATGGGTAACCCGTTTTCAAACTTACTCATTTTTATCGCCGTCGTGGCGTTGGCCGTCGCCCTGTTCGCGCCCCGCGTCGGGCTGCTCTCCGGGCTGCGCCGGCGAAAAAGCGAGATGCGACGTATCCGTCTGGAAGACACGCTCAAGCACGTTTTCGACCACGAGGTTCGTGGTGCCACGGCGACGTTGTCCAGCGTGACCGACGGCCTGCGCATTTCGTCGGCCGACGCGCTGGCCCTGGTCGAGAATATGCAGAATGCTGGACTCGTCAAGGTGGTCGACGGGCGCATCCTCCTCACAGACGACGGCCGTAAATACGTCCTCCAGGTTGTCCGTGCCCACCGCCTCTGGGAGCGGTATCTGGCCGACGAGACCGGCGTGGCTCCGGTTCGCTGGCACGCCGAGGCGGAACGGCGCGAACACCTGATTTCCCCCGAACAGGCCGATGAGCTGTCGCGCCTTCTCGGCAATCCGCGGTACGACCCGCACGGAGACCCGATTCCCACGGCCGACGGAGAGCTGCCCCACGAAGCGATCGTCCCGCTGACACAGCTCCAGGCCGGAGAATACGCACGGGTGGTGCACATCGAAGACGAGCCGGAAGCCGTCTACGCACAGCTGCTCGCCCTCGGCGTGTATGTCGGGATGGAAGTCCGGATCACCGCCAGAGAGGATGACCGGATCGTCGCGGGGACGGATGCGGGCAAAGAGCTGGTGCTCGCGCCGATCGTGGCGGCCAATCTCTCGATACAACGGATACCGGAACAGGATGCGGTGGAGCTGTCGCGGGCCGGCGAATCGCTCGCCAGCCTCGACGAAGGGGAAGCGGCCGAGGTGGCGCGTATCAGCCCGGCATGCCGCGGTCTCGAACGCAGGCGCCTGATGGATCTGGGTATACTGCCCGGCACCCGGATCGAGTACGACCGCCTCGGGCTGACGGGCGGTTTGACCGCCTACCGGGTGAGGGGGACGGTGATCGCGCTGCGCCAAGAACAGGCGGAGATGATATCGATCCATAACCGGGAGCGGGTGGCTTCATGAGCAACGGCGATACCAAACAGGCGGCGGGCGCTACCGCGGAAGCGTGCGCCACGTGCCCGGTGCACAACGCGGGCAATCTCGTCAAACTCGGTGTGAACATGTCGAAGTTTGATTTTGTCGTCGCGCTCGCCGGCAATCCCAACGTAGGGAAGAGCACGGTATTCAACGCGCTCACGGGGCTGCGGCAACATACAGGGAACTGGCCGGGCAAAACGGTGATCCGTGCCGAAGGAGGGTTCATGCTGGGAGATCACCGGTTCAAGCTGGTGGATCTTCCCGGGACGTATTCGCTGCTGGCAACCACGGTAGACGAGGAGATCGCACGCAACTTCATCCTGTTCGGACAGCCGGACGTCACCGTCATTGTTGTCGACGCGACGCATCTCGAACGGAACCTGAACCTCACTCTGCAGGTGCTCGACATCACCGACCGGGTGGTCGTGTGTCTCAACCTCGTCGATGAGGCCAGGCGGCACGGCCGGGCGGTAGACGAACGCAGCCTCGCCCGCGCCCTCGGTGTACCGGTTGTCGCCACGGTGGCGCGTTCGGGTGAGGGGATCGACCGGCTGATCGACACCGTTGCCAGCGTGGCGCGGGGTGAACTCACGGGAAAACCGCGCCAGTTGGCCAAGCTGGGCGACCGTTCCCATCGGGCCGTCAATGACCTCAGCAGTCAGCTGCAGCGGGAATTACCCGGGCTGAGCAACCCGGATTGGGTGGCGATCCGGCTGCTCGACGGCGACAAGGCCATCGAAGAAGCGCTTCTCAGCGGAGAGTTGCTCGATCTTTCAACGGGCACGGAAGCCGGGGGAGAAGGCGCCGGAGACCGCGAAAAACAGCAAACGGCGGCCCGGAAGATTATCGACGCCGCGAACGTCCTGAGGTGGGAGATCGGCGACAGTTTTCACGACACTATTACGGAGAAAATTTATTCGACCGCGGCGAAGATAGCGGAAAAGAGCACCGTCGTCGAAGACGGCAAGAACGCCTTTGCGCTCGATCGCAAGATCGACGGCTTCGTGACGAGTAAGATATTCGGTTTTCCCATCATGATCGGTCTGCTCACACTGGTTTTCTGGATCACGATATCCGGCGCCAACGTGCCGTCCGGCCTGTTGGCGAACCTGCTCATCGACAAGGTCCACCCGGCGCTGCACGCGCTGGGGGCGAAGGTGAATATGCCGTGGTGGATATCGGGTTTCCTGTTCGACGGCATCTATCTGGCGACGGCGTGGGTGATCTCTGTCATGCTGCCGCCGATGGCGATCTTCTTTCCGCTGTTTACCCTTCTGGAAGATGCGGGTTATCTGGCGCGGGTTTCTTTCAACCTCGACGGCATGTTCAAGCGCGCGGGCGCGCATGGTAAACAGGCGCTCACCATGAGCATGGGATTCGGGTGCAACGCGGCCGGCGTGGTGGCGACGAGGATCATCGACAGCCGCCGCGAGCGCCTGATCGCGATCATCACCAACAACTTTGCGCTCTGCAACGGCCGCTGGCCGACGCAGATACTAATTGCCACGATCTTCATTGGCGCGCTGGTGCCGTCCCACGTGGCGGGTCTGGTTTCGGCCGGAGCGGTCGTGGCGATCGCGTTGCTGGGCGTGTTTTTCACATTCGGAGTTTCATGGCTTCTGTCCCGAACGCTGTTGCAGGGAGAACCGTCGTCTTTCAGCCTGGAACTGCCGCCGTACCGTCCGCCGCGGGTCTGGCGGACGATCTACACTTCGCTGATCGATCGCACGATATTTGTGCTCTGGCGCGCGATTCTCTTTGCCATGCCGGCGGGAGCGCTGATCTGGCTGCTCAGTAACATCAATATTGGCGATGCGAACATCGCCACCCACATCGTATTCGGCCTGGACCCGTTCGGCCTGATTCTGGGTTTGAACGGCGTGATCCTTGTTGCCTACATTCTCGCGATCCCGGCGAACGAGATCGTTGTCCCGACGCTGCTGATGCTCACGGTCATGACGGCGGGTGTAGCGGGTTTCGGCGAGGGGGCGGGCGTGATGTTCGAGCTGGATTCCTCGGGCGACACGGGCGCGATCCTGCGCGCGGGCGGCTGGACGCTGCTTACGGCGGTGAACCTGATGTTGTTCAGCCTGCTCCACAATCCGTGCAGCACGACGATATACACGATCTGGAAGGAATCGGGCTCGCGCAAGTGGACGCTCGTCTCAAGCCTGCTCCCGGTCGTCATGGGCTTCGCCGTATGCTTCCTCGTCGCCCAGGTCTGGGCAATCTTCGCCGGCTGACAGGGCCGTATCGCAGCCGGGGCCCCTGTTACCGACGCCAGAAGTCCGCAAGATCCGTGAGGGCCTATTCCTCTTCCACGAGGTCGAGGCCGTACTGTTCGCTGATGTCGTAGTCGGGCATCGGCGCGTTGATGGGCTTGCCGTCCTTCAGGTACCAGTCGTACCACTGCAGCATGCGCAGGCACACATCACGGCGGCCCGGCATCTTGCGGTTGCCGTGGCCCTCGCCCGGGTACTGCACCAGCCGCACCGCAGGGTGGTCGTTCATCTTCATTCGCCGGTACATCTCCAGGCTCTGCGACGGGTGGACGCGCGGATCCGCCGCGCCACCGATGATCAGCGTTGCCGTTTTGCTCTGGTGGGCGTAGTAGATCGGGCTTCGCTTCAGGCTCAGCTCCCACATATCTTCCAGCTTTTTCCCCGAGTGCACGTAGAGCTCTTCCCACGGGATGTCCGTGGTGCTTCGCTTGCTGGTCAGGTCGCTGATGCCGACGAACATAACCGCCGCCTTCACCAGGTCCGTGTAGTAAGTAGCGAACCAGGCCGCCGCGTAGCCCCCGTACGATCCGCCGCCGAGACCCACCCGGGCCGGATCCACCATCCTCTGTTTCGTGAAATACTCTATGCCGTCGGCGATGTCGTCGAATTCCTTGCCCGCCGGGTCGCCCAGCGTCGACGCCGGACGGTCTGTGCCGTAGCCCGTGCTCGAGCGGTAGTTGGGAAGGAATACAAAATAGCCCCGGCCGTTGAGCACCTGCACCGGGCGCGAGTAGGAAGTCTTCCAATCATTGCGGTGGTGCGACTCCGGGCCGCCGTGGACCTGGACGACCATCGGGTATTGCGTGCCCGGGCGGTATTCGACCGGATAGTTGAGCAATCCTTCGACTTCGAGTCCGTCCCGCGTCGCGTACTTGACCACCTCGCGCTTGCCCAGCTGCCTGTCCTTGATCCACGGGTTCAATTCCGTCAACCGCTTTGGCTTACCCTTGCCCGGCCAGTAATAGACGTCCCTCGGCTCCGTCGGCGACGACGCCGTAAACGCCAGTTGTTTGAACCCCTTCGTGTAAGTCGGCGTGTTGAACACCATCTCCGTGTCGCGCGAATGGAGGACGACCTTGCGGTCGCCGCCCTCGCGTTTGACCGTGTTCAGCGTGTTCCAGACCCCTTCGCCGGCCATATAGACGACCGTGTTCTTGTCCTTCCAACCCGCCCAGGTCACGTGCCCTGCGAAGTCCCCCTGTGTCAGGTTGACGGCGTCTCCGCCGGCTGTCGGCAGCACGAATACCTGGCTCACCGCGTGGTCGCTCTGCGACAGCGCCGCCGTGTACGCGAGGAACTCGCCGTCGGGGCTGATCGCGAAGTTGCCGAGCTTGCCCGGGTTGTTGCTCAGCTGCCGGTAGTCGCCCGTCGCGACATCGAGCAGGTATATTTTCTGGAACATATAAACGTGGTCTATCAAGTTCATTTCTGTGCCGCCGAACGCGACCTGGCCACCGGGGGCGTCGAATTCGAAAGACCGTACCGTTATGTCGTCGGTGAGTTGCCTCGCTTCGCCGGCGGCTCTGTAATTTTCCACGTCGACCATGTACAGGTTGCGGTGCTTCAGATTTTCTTCGTAGAAAGTGAAGCCGTATCCCTTGTCCTTTAGTTTCTTTTCCCTCTTGGTTGCGGGAATCACCGCTGTGTAGGCCAGCTGTCCTCCCGAAGGGTGCCAGCGGAACACGCCGACACTCGATTTGCACTTCGTGGTCTGAATGGCTTCGCCGCCATCGATGCGAATGGTCCAAACCTGCCGTTTTGCCTTTTCGCCGCGGGTCATCAGAAACGAGATCGCCTGTCCGTCGGGTGTCCAGCGGACCCCGCTCACGTTGACTTCGCCGGTGAGGAACGGGCGGATCTCTCCGTTGTCCGTGGATACCAGATACAGCTCCGTGTATCGGCCGCCGGGTTTTGCGTCGACATCCCTCGGCACTGAGACGGTGTATGCAACCCACTTGCTGTCCGGGCTGATGCGGGCCGAGGTGGCGTACTCGAGGTTGAGTACGTCTTCGGCGGTGAACACTTCCTGGGCGTCAGCTGCTCCGGCGAGTGCGCAGGCGGCGATCGCGGCGGCGGCCAGCAGTGCGGTCAGCTTTGTCTTGATGGCGGTGTGAACGGGCATTACGATGACTCCTCTCGGGGACTACGGGGGTCGGACCGGATAAATAGAGTGACGGAACCGGGTTAGCTTGCGATATTGCCCCAAAGCGGCGAGGAATTCAACGGGATTCGCCGCCGCCTCGACAGGGATCGGATCCGGCCGCGCGCCAGCCGCCGCGACCGCCGGTAACTGATTCGCGGATACTGGAATAGAGGACCCGATTTCCATGAAAAACGGTTGACATCTCCACTATAGATTGTATGATTTTGTTTATATAAAGAGACCCTGCACGTTCAACCGTGGCCGGGTGACTTGGAAAGCAACACCCTGTGTGTTGGTTTTTTTATTATCTTCAACCATTTATGGTCAGGCGTGCCCACATGATCCCGCGCGCTTGGAGTTTCACCGAAACTTTCATCTCATATTACCCAGTATCGTCATTATCCGGCGATGTGGAAGGAGAGAGGAATGTCTAATTACGTGTCCGATCTGATGGCCGGGGTCAAGGAAAAGAACCCTGCCGAACCTGAGTTTCACCAGGCTGTACATGAAGTCGCCGATTCGGTCGTTCGCGTTCTGGATGCCCGCCCCGAGTACCGCAAGCACAAGGTACTCGAGAGGATTATCGAGCCCGAGCGCGTCATGATGTTCCGGGTGCCCTGGGTCAACGATCAGGGCGAGGTCCAGGTCAACCGCGGTTTCCGCATCGAGATGAACAGCGCCATCGGCCCGTACAAGGGTGGTCTGCGTTTCCACCCGTCGGTCAACCTCGGTATCCTCAAATTCCTGGCCTTCGAGCAGGTTTTCAAGAACAGCCTCACGACGCTCCCGATGGGTGGCGGCAAGGGCGGTTCGGATTTCGATCCCAAGGGCAAGAGCGACGACGAAGTAATGCGCTTCTGCCAGAGCTTCATGACCGAGCTCCAGCGCCACATCGGGCCGAACACCGACGTTCCCGCCGGTGACATCGGCGTGGGCGGTCGCGAGATCGGCTTCATGTTCGGCCAGTACAAGAGGATCCGCAACGAGTTCACGGGCATTCTCACCGGCAAGGGCCTCAACTGGGGCGGCTCGCTGATTCGCCCGGAGGCGACCGGTTACGGCGCCGTGTATTTTGCCGCCGAGATGCTCGGGACGAATAACGACTCGCTCGAGGGCAAGACCTGTATCGTGTCCGGTTCGGGTAACGTTTCGCAATACACGACGGAAAAAGTCCTCGACCTGGGCGGCAAGGTCGTCACCATGTCCGACTCGGCCGGTTATATCTACGACGAAGCGGGCATCGATCGCGAGAAACTCACGTGGGTGATGGATCTCAAGAACGTACGTCGCGGCCGCATCAAGGAGTACGCCGACCAGTTCAAGTCGGCTGTCTACACTCCGGTCGATCCGAACCTCGACTACAATCCGCTGTGGGACCACAAGGCCAACTGTGCGTTCCCGTCCGCGACCCAGAACGAGATCAACAAGAAGGACGCCGAGAACCTCATGAAGAACGGCGTAAACGTCGTCTCCGAGGGCGCGAACATGCCTTCGGTTCCCGAGGCGATCGAGGTCTACATCAGCAACAAAATCCTCTACGGTCCGGGCAAGGCTGCCAACGCCGGCGGCGTCGCCGTCTCCGGCCTGGAAATGTCGCAGAACAGCCTGCGCCTGTCGTGGACCCGCGAAGAAGTGGACCAGCGTCTCAAGGGCATCATGACGGCGATTCATAGTGCTTGCCTAGAGGCCAGCAAGGAGTTCAGCACTGCGGGCAACTATGTCGACGGCGCCAACATCGCCGGCTTCATCAAGATTGCCGATTCGATGATCGACCAGGGCGTAGTCTAGAGTCCGAATCGATCCGTTTCTCATCAAAAACGGGGTGGACTCCGGTCCACCCCGTTTTTTACTATTCCAGACGTGAAACAGTTCAACAAATACGAGTTCGAACACGGCCAGAGCACGCGCTTCCAGCGGTTCCAGGATCTGATGCCGCGTCGCGTCCGGGAAATCCTGCTCGTGTCCAGCCTCTATGACTCATTCATTCTCTCCGAGGACGGCAGTTTCTACGAATCGCTCCTGAGCGAATACCTCGGTCTCGGGCTGACGCACATGCCGCAGATAACGCGTGTGTCCAATGGCAGCGAGGCCGTCTTGATGGCGACCACGCCGAACCGCTTCGACCTCATCATAACCTCGGCGCGCGCGGGCGACATGACCGCGAACGAGCTCTCTCGGCGGATAAAGGGCGTTGGCGTGGACACGCCCGTCATCCTGCTCACCTACGACAACCGCGAACTCAACGAACTGGTGAAGTCCGGCCGGGCATCGGATTTCGACAAGGTGTTCATCTGGCAGGGGGATTTTCGTGTCTTTCTGGCCATCATCAAGTTCGTCGAAGACCGCTGGAACATCGAGGCCGACACCCGGCAGGTCGGGGTCCAGACCATTATTCTAATCGAAGACAACGTCAAGTTTTACTCGTCGTACCTCCCGTTGATCTACACGGCCGTGCTCGAGCACACCACAGAACTGATCACGGAGGGAGTCAACCCGGCGCACAGGCTGCTCCGCATGCGGGCTCGTCCCAAGATCATCCTCTGCGGCACGTACGAAGAAGCGTGGGGGTATTTCGAGAAGTACCACGCAAGCGTGCTCGGCGTGATATCGGATATCGAGTTCCCCTGGGGCGGTAAGCTGGACAAGGAAGCCGGGTTCGAGCTTACCCGGCAGATCAAGGAGTCGCACGCCGACATCCCCGTGCTTCTCCAGTCGCGAGATGTGTCTGCGCGCGCGCGGGCGGAGGCGCTCGGCGCACAGTTTCTCCAGAAAGGGTCCGCCGTCCTCCTGCACGAGCTCAAGCGGTTCATGATGCATCACTTCGGATTCGGAGACTTCATCTTCCGGCTGCGCGACGGCACGGTCGTGGGGAGGGCGGGGGATCTCAGGTCGCTGGAGGATCAGATCTACGTCGTCCCCGACGAGTGCCTCGAGTTTCACGGGGCCCGCAACGATTTTTCTATCTGGCTCAAGGCCCGCACCGAATTTCTTCTGGCCCACCGCTTGCGACCGGTCAAGTCGTCGGACTTCGAGACGACCGCCGGACTGCGAGAGCATCTGATCAGCCGGCTGCGCGAACACCGGCGCGAGCAGCACCAGGGCTCCATTATAGATTTCGACCCTAACACGTTCGATGAGAACCGCAGTTTCGCGCGCATCGGTGGTGGGTCGTTGGGCGGTAAGGCGCGCGGCCTCGGATTCGCCAACTCGCTGATCAACGCGTACGGGCTGGAACGCCGGTTCGACGAAGTGCGGATCAGCATCCCGCCGTCCGTGGTGCTGGGGTCGGACGTGTACGACCAGTTCCTCGAAGAGAACGGGCTTCTGGATTTTGCGATGCAGTCACAAGACGACGACGAGATCACGGAGCGATTTCTCGAGGCGAGAATGCCCGAGATCTATACCGAAGCGCTCAACGCGTTCCTCTATTCAGTGCGGGAGCCGCTCTCCGTCCGGTCTTCGGGGTTATTGGAAGACTCGCAGTTCATGCCGTTCGCGGGCGTGTACGATACTCTGATGATTCCGAACAACCACCACGACCAGGAGTTGCGGCTGCAGGATCTCATCGAAGCGATCAAGCGCGTTTACGCATCGACGTTCTATCAGCAGGTCAAACAGTATATCAAGTCTACACCGTACCGTCTCGAAGAAGAAAAAATGGCGGTCATCGTCCAGAAGCTGATCGGGACGCGCCACGAAAATCGGTACTATCCCGACTTTTCCGGCGTGGCCAGGTCGCACAATTTTTATCCGATCAAACCGATGAAAGATTCGGACGGGATCGCATCGGTGGCGCTGGGGCTGGGGAAGACGGTGGTCGAAGGCGGCGCGACGGTGAGGTTCTGTCCCCGGTACCCGAAGCACATCGTGCATTTCTCCAGTGTTGATGACGTGTTGAAGTACTCCCAGAACGAGTTTTTCGCCCTCGAACTGCCCGAACCCGGCTCCCTCGTGGAGGAGGGGCGCAATATGCAATTGTCAAAGTTCGGGCTCGATGTCGCCGACGCCGACGCAGTCCTCACCAATATCGGCTCGACGTATTCGCTCGAGAATCACGCCATTTACGACGGCGTGTCGCGCAAGGGTCCAAGAGTGGTGACCTTTGCGATGATGCTCAAGTACAACGTGTTCCCGCTGGCCGCGATCCTCGACGATCTGCTGGCCCTGTGCAAGAAAGGGATGAACGGTCCCGTTGAAGTCGAGTTCGCCGTCAATACGGCGGTGCCCAGGGGGGAACCGGCGGAATTCTATCTCCTCCAGATGCGGCCGATGGTGATCGAGCAGGAACTCGAACGTCTCAGCATCATCGATACGCACAGGGAAGACCTCATTTGCCGCAGCGACGTTGTGCTGGGAAACGGCGCCGTGACCGACATCTGTGACGTCGTAGTGGTCGAATATGACAAGTACGATCGCAGCAAAAGCGTGCAGGTGGCGGCGGAGGTCCGCGCGTTCAACCACGAGCTCGTTGAGAAGGGGGCTCCATACCTGCTGATCGGCGTTGGCCGGTGGGGCTCGGCCGACCCGTGGCTGGGAATCCCCGTCCGGTGGGAGGACATCAATGGTTCCCGGGTGATCGTGGAGGCCGGGCTGCGCGACATCAAAGTCGCCCCTTCGCAGGGAACACATTTCTTTCAGAATATCACGTCGTCGAGGGTCGGGTATATCACGGTGCACGAGTCGGACGGCAGCTTCATCGACTGGGAGTGGCTCGCCGCCCAGCCGGCGTACTCGGCGGCGGAGTTTTCACGCTACCTGCATTTCGAGGAGCCAATTACCGTTATCATGGACGGCCACCGCCGTACGGCTGTGGTCCTCAAGCCCGGCGCCGGAGACGGAAACGGCGGATAAACACGCCGGATAGCGTCCCTTCCGTAACGAACGGATGTAACATATGTCGAACGAAGGAGTCTCGATGACGCTTTGTCCAGAAAGTTTCGCCGTCAAGTGCCTCGGTAAGAACAAGTACGACTCACCGCTCAACCTCTCCGTCGTCGTCGGTGACGGCCTGGCCGACTACGTGCCGGACGACGCGCGCGTCCTTTACCAGATCACCAGTGAGAACGGGGAGGAGTTCCGCACGGACCTCAGAATGGAACGGAGCGGACCGCGCGAAAAGATCTACTTTGATCCGGCCCGGACCCGTGCCGCGATGGTTACCTGCGGTGGCCTGTCGCCCGGGCTCAACAACGTCATCCGCTCGATGTTTCTGGAGTTGCACTACAAGTACGCGGTCAAGGAGATCCTCGGCTTCCAGTATGGATTTCGTGGAATGAACCCGGCGCGTGGTCTCGACCCTATCGTGATGACGACGGACTACGTTCGTACCATCCACAACGAGGGCGGGTCGATGCTCGGTTGTTCACGCGGCGCCGAAGATCCGTCGGTCCTGGTCGATACTCTGCTCGGCCGGGGCATCAACGTGCTCTTCTGCATTGGTGGTGACGGTACCTTGAAAGGCGCGCACGCAATCGCCGAGGAAATCGAACGGCGGGGCAAGAAGATAGCGATCGTCGGCGTGCCCAAGACAATCGACAACGACATTGCGTTTGTGTACAAGACGTTCGGTTTTGACACGGCGGTAGGGGTGGTACGCGAGGCGTTGCAGGCCGCCCACACCGAAGCCACCGGGGCGCCGAACGGTATCGGGCTGGTCAAGGTGATGGGGCGCGATTCGGGTTTCATCGCCGCCTACGGTACGCTGGCCAGCCTCGAGGTGAATTTCTGCCTGATCCCGGAGGTGGATTTCGACCTGGAGGGCGAGGGGGGGCTGCTCTCACTTCTCGACGATCGCCTGCGCAGGCGCGGTCACGCCGTTATTATTGTCGCCGAAGGAGCGGGACAGCGCCTCTTCGAGAGTGCGTCGTCCGCCAGCGATGACTCCGGCAATGTCTTCCACCAGGATATTGGACTGCTACTCAAGGACGAGATCAACGCCCATTTCAAGAAGACGGACCTTGCGATTTCCCTCAAATACATCGACCCCAGTTATATAATCCGCAGCGTTCCGGCCAATGCCGCCGACGCGATCTTCTGTGAAAACCTCGCCCGCAACGCCGTTCACGCGGGGATGGCCGGCAAGACGGACATCGTAATTGGTTTGTGGCACGGAATGTACGTCCACCTGCCCATAGAGCTGGTCACCACGTCGCGCAAAACTATAAACCCCGAGAGCTACCTGTGGCGTAACGTCGTCGGCGCCACCGGCCAACCCCGCAGTCTCAAGAGTAAGTAGTCTGTTTTGTGATGGTTGTTTTGTCCCGGTCGTAAATGGTATGCTGAACGATACGTACTTCCCCCGCGGGGGAAGGTGATTCCAGCAGCAGACACTTTTCCGGGGAGGCAACTCATGCGTGACTGCAGACGCGTCTTCACGGGCACGGCGGTGGCCGTGCTCCTGGTGCTCCTCGCGTTTCCGGCGGTGGCGCAGATCGAGGACCAGATCTCGGTCTACACCGGCGCGAACGCCGAAGGCTATCTCACGCCGTTGTCCGACGCGGTTGGTACCACGTTGAACACCGGCTTTTTTCGTTCCGCCTATCTGCCGACATCCGGTTTCCATATCGGGCTCGAGCTCCTGGTGTCGGCGATGGTTTTCGACGACGGCGACAGGACATTCGATGCGACCACGGAGGGGTCTTTTCTGCCGCAGCAGACACAAACGGTCCCGACGGTGATCGGCTCCGGCAGTGCCACCCAGATCGACGGTGCATCGGGGACGAGTTACGCGTTTCCCGGCGGCTTCGACCTCAACTCGTTCGGGATGCTGGCGCCGCAGCTCCGCCTCTCGTCGCTCTATGGTACCGAGCTTGTCGGGCGCTACGCGAAGGTGAAGAGTGGTGACGCCGAAATCGGCGACGTCACCCTGTACGGCGTTGGAATCCGGCACAACATATCGCAGTACTTCCGGGAGGACTTTCCCGTCGACATGTCGGTCGGGGGTATCTACCAGAAGTTCACCGCGGGCGAGAACAATATCGGCGGCGACCTGATGTCGACCGACCTGTTGTCTTTCGGCGTCAACGCGAGCAAGCGGTTTCCGATCGGATTCGCCACGTTCGAACCGTATACGGCGGTCTCTTACGACACGTTCAAAACGACGCTCGAATACGAAAGCCAGGTCGACGGGCTGCAGTCGATCGACTTCGACCAGGTGAATTCCGCGCACTGGACACTCGGCTTGAACTTGAACCTGATCTTCGCCAACGTGTACGCCGAGTACAACCTGGCCAAGACCCAGAGCTTCGGCGTCGGACTCGCGCTGGGCTACCTGGGATACTAGAGAGCAAGGAGATGAATACGATGAAAAAGCAATCTGTTGTTTCGTTGATCGTCCTTGCCGTGGTGTGTCTCTTTGCCATGGGACTTGCGGGCTGCACGGAGGACAAGCTCATCGAAATAGCCGTCAAGTCGGAGATGTTCGAGGCCTGGCCCGAGGTCTCGGAGAGCGTATCGTGGGAAAGTATCAAGGACGTGGACATCGCAGCAAAGGTCGACGAAGCGCTCGCCGGCACGAAGTATTCCCGCGGCGACATCACGGGCGCCGTCCTCAACGGCGTTTCCTATGGTGTGATCGAGTACCTGCAGAGCATCGACTGGGTCGTCGGCGGTTCGGTTATTGTGCAGAGGATGGACCCCACCGCGGGGCCGGAGACCACTCTTCTCCTGTACACCGACGAGTCGGTGCCCGGGACTCTGGGCATGAAGATAACCGCCGATCTGGTGACGGCGGGCGTCGACGTGATCAACACGGCGCTGGCGGATTTCGTGGCCGGTGGCGACCCGGTACTCAGGTTCATCGTGCGCAACGGTTCGGTCACCTCGTCGTCGGGCCCGCCGGCTCCCGGCAATCACATTATTTTTACCTGGGGGACCTGGGTCCAGTATCAGATCCTGGTGAGCGACACCGTCAATCT
>CBDUWU010000028.1:0-23082 GCA_965371015.1 uncultured bacterium
GTCCGATCTGGCCACTGCTATGAGACATACAAACACCGCAGCGAACCGTGTCTCTTGTGTCCCGTCACGCAGACATTCGACGACGGCCAACCCCGCCAGACCGAGGAAGTTGTCACCACCATGGCCGGTGATCAGTACAACGTCATGGTGCACACTTCTCCCATCCGGAATGACTCCGGAGAAGTCACCGCAGTGATGGAGATGAGCACCAACATTACACCGCTCCGGGAGCTCCAGTCGCAGCTCGAATCCACTGGTTTGTTGATCTCGTCAATTTCCCACAGTATCAAGGGCTTATTGACCGGACTCGACGGGGGCATGTACCTGGTCAATTCCGGCTTGAGCAAAGATGACCAGGGGCGCGTCAAGCAAGGTTGGGAGATGGTCACGCGCAACGTCGACCGGATCCGGAGCACCGTGTTGAACATTCTGTACTACGCCAAGGAACGGGAGCCCAACTGGGAAGAGATCCCGGCCGAAGACCTCGCCGCGGAAGCGTTCAGTCTCTCCGAGTCAAAAGCGGCGGAACTGGGCGTCAAACTCACGCACGACTTCGCCGGCGATCTCGGCCGCTTCGAAGGTGACCCGCTGGCGCTTCGCTCTCTGCTCGTCAATCTTCTCGAGAACTCGCTCGACGCCTGCCGCGTCGACCACAAAAAGTCGGAACACAAGGTGATGTTTCGCGTGATCCGCGAGGCCGGCGAAATCCGTTTCGAGGTCAGCGACAACGGGATCGGGATGGACCGGGAGACGCGGGAGAAGATCTTCAGCCTGTTCTTCTCGTCCAAGGGCACCGAGGGCACCGGGCTCGGCCTATTCATCGCCAACAACATCGCCCGGGCGCACGGCGGCTCCATCGTCGTCGAATCGGAGATCGACCAGGGGACGAAGTTTCTCGTCAAGATCCCGGAGAACCGATCCGACGACCTGCTCAATTCTCTGGAAGTGTAGCATACAGGAATGAAGTCAGAGTTGCGGGTTTACTGGAGGGGAAGAGGTTCGAGGAGATCGCCGACGTCGCCGCGCGGCGCAAGCGCACACTCGGCGCGCTCGTCTCACCAACCTGCGACGCCGACCCCCTTATTGCGTGGCGCGCCCCGTGACGTCGCGCCCGTACTCGACCGCGTGGCCGGTTCCCTGGGCGACGGCGACTTTCACCCCACCAGCATCGAAGAATTACTCGGCTAGTCCAGATCCAGCTTGAGAATAATCGGGGGAGTGAGGTCGGCGTCCTTGCGGAGTTTACCTTCTCGATCGAACGCGCCCCAGTGACTGTTGGCCACGTAGTAGAAAACGGCTGATTTGCGCCGCGGGCCCGGGACCACGATACCCAGGGTCGGCTCGTCGAAGT
Organism: uncultured bacterium; assembly: GCA_965371015.1. GTDB lineage: Bacteria > Krumholzibacteriota > Krumholzibacteriia > WVZY01 > JAKEHA01 > CBDUWU01. Next base: position 1,352 of record CBDUWU010000028.1, read on the forward strand.
CGGGGTGATTCGCTTCCAGGGTTTCCCACCCCGTGATCCGGTCCATCCGCTCGCCGAGCCGGAGCCGCACCACCCGGTGCGGGCGCACCCCGTTCTGGATCACAACCAGGTCGCCGTCGTGGAAAGCGAGACCGTCGATCCCCATAATCGCGAGGTCGTCCGGCACCGGCAGCAGGAGCATCGACCGGTCTTTCATCCCGATGCGAAATATCCCGTAAGAGTAGTCGGCCACGAAGAGGTAGCGCTCGTCGGCGGAAAACGCCAGACCCTGCGGAGAAGCAAACCGGTCCGATTCGAACCAGCGATCGAACACGCCCGTTACGCCCCCGATACGATAAATCGCTCCCTCCGCGCCGTCGGACACATACACGTCGCCCGACCGGGACAACGCCATGTCGCCGAAGAGGTGCTTGCCGCGGGAGTTCGACAGAATGAACCGTTTGACGACGAGCCGGGAGGTGAGGTCGTACTTGAACACGCCGGCGTAACCGATCTCATCCTCGTGCACCCACTTCGTCTGCTCGATCGCCGACGAGCACACCCACAGGACCCGCCGCGCCGGATCTACCCTCAGCGCGAATACGCTCCACAGGCCGTCTCCGCGTTCCCACGCGCCGAAGGACCTCGCCTCTTCCGGCCGCACCTCGACGATCGCGCGCTTGTACACGCTGCCGACGTAGAAGTTGCCGGTCAGCGGGTCATAGGCGACACCCTCCGGAATGAAGTCTTTCTGACCCGGAACGGTGACCGCCGTGACGCTGTTGCCCAGCGGCCGGGCGTTGGCGTCGAATCTCTCGAGCACCGCGGCGAATCCCGCCGAGTCGCGAATCGAAGCGAAGTCGGCGTCCCCTGACGGATCGGCGATCAGCCCCATGCCCGCGAGCCGCTCCAGCGTCGCCACCGCCGCGTCGCCGTCGCCGCCCAGCGCCCAGGCCCCCGCCAGCATGTAGACCACGCGCGGGTGATTTGGACGCAGCGCGTCGATATCGCGCATTATCCGCAGATAGGTCCCGTAGTCCTTCTCGTTGTAGGCGGCGATCGCTTCCTGGTACATATCCCGCGACCGCGCCAATGCGTCTTCCTGCGCGCCGAGGGGCACGGCGGCCAGCAGCGCCAGCGCCGCCGCGACGGCCCATGATATTCCTGCGTTTCTTTTCATCGTCGGGCAATAATACTCGAAATTCGCGTGAAATACGGCGATAATCTGCCCATGAATCCGGACCAGATCGGCATGAGAACATCCGGCATCGCGATCGCGGTAAACATCGTGCTCGCGTTCACCAAGATCGCCGTCGGTATAGTCGGACGGTCGTCGGCCCTCGTCGCCGACGGCATCGAATCGACGGCCGACATCTTCACGTCGGCCATCGTCTGGGCCGGGTTCCGAATCTCCAGCCGGCCGCCGGACACGAGCCACCCGTACGGACACGGCAAGGCCGAGTCCATCGCCGCCGTCGTCGTGTCCGCATCCCTGCTCGTCGCCGCCGGCGTCATCGCCCACGAAGCCATCGGGCAGATCCAATCTCCCCAGCACGCCCCGAAGTGGTACACGCTGCTCGTGGTGATCGTCGTAATTCCGCTCAAGGAAACGATGTTCCGCATCATCCACAGAATCGGGAGCAGGATCGGCAGCGCGTCGCTCCGCAGCGACGCGTGGCACCACCGCACCGACGCGATGACCTCTCTCGCCGCATTCATTGGGATTTCCATCGCGCTGATCGGCGGCAAAGGCTACGAGGCCGCCGACGACTGGGCGGCGCTGGCCGTCTGCCTGCTTATCGCCGCCAACGGCGGCCGCCTGCTCGTAGGAGCACTGAACGAGGTGATGGACGCCGCCGCGCCCGAAGACATGCAGAAAGTCGTCCGGCGGATCGCCACCGAAACGAGCAGGGTGTCTTACATCGAGAAGTGCCGCATGCGCAAGAGCGGGCTGGGAGTCCTGATGGACATCCACGTCGTCGTAGACGGCGGCATGACCGTCCGCGAGGGGCACGACGTCGCCCACACCGTCCAACAGCGCCTCCACGAAGCGATCCCCGAGATCCACGACGTCGTCGTCCACATCGAACCGGACGACTACGACTGACCCGGCGGCTTCCGCTTCGACTCGATCGCGCTGGCGATATTCGCTACAAAGAAGAGTAGAATCGCCGCCGCGTTGAGCAACGCCCCCCACTTTCTTCCCTCGCTCAGCCCGAACAGGTCGGACAGGATGCGAAACAGCACCGATGCGTGGAGCATTACGAGCGGCAGGTAGAAATACGGGCGGTACTGCAGCGGGATCTTCAGCACCGACGGGAAAATCAGCGGCGCGTGACCGAAGATCATGCTGAAGGCGAATCCAACGAACACGGAATGTACGATGGCGTCGTATACCGGTCCCGCCGGGATGTCGCGGTAGATGACGAGCAGTGCCCCGCCGACGACCATCCACGCGCCGCCGAGCTGTACGCTCGCCGCGACATAACGCGGCAGCCCGGTCTGCCGTGCGGTCTTTCTGCTGATGTCGAAGACGGCGATCCATACCGACGCGGCGAGCAACCCGGCGCCCACCATCGCGACGCCGAAGCGGGCGGACAAGAAGACAACCACGAGCAAACCGGCGATAACGAACGCGTTCGACAGGCCGAACAGCCACTTCGACGTCATTGACGGCGCCATCATGCGGGTGAAACCGTAACGCTCGCCGAAGATGGTGAGCACGATGAATCCCATCCACCAGTACATCACCACGTTCAGCGGGTACCCGGCGACCCACAGCGCGTTCCCCACCAGCCACAACCCGCCGGCCACCGCCATGACGACCATCGAGACCGCCGGCTGCTTGCGGACAAAATCGACGAACATCGCCAGCAGCACCGCGCTCGCCGCCAGCGCCAGCCACGCCGCGGGAACCGCCCCGGCCGCGGCGGCCCCCAGCCCCGTGATCGCCATCACCCCTCCGACCCCTGCCAGCAGCGGCGCGAGGATGCCCCATCCGCGCCCCAGGGCGACGGCGCGTTCGAGGCAGATCACCGTGCCGAGAAAGCCGCACACCATCAGCGGCCCGTGCGCCATGAGCAGCGTCGAGCGCAGTTCGGGCATGTCCCAGCCCACGCGGCGCAGCCCGCCGTACAGCCCGGCGAGAAGCGCCGCGACGCCGAGCAGCATCAACGGCGCGCGTTTCCCTCGATCGCCCATAAGTCCGGCTCCATTCTGTTAACGCTGGTGTGTTCGATAGCGCTCGAGGTCCGCCACCGACTGGCCGGGGTCCCGAACCGGCGACGCAACCAGGCGATCACAGAACGGATGACCACCATGACGACGAGCAGCCCCGCGAAGACTGGCGGGATGATATTGAGGCTCTTTCCCATCAAACGTTTCGCGCGGCGTCGACGGCGGTCTTCACGCGGCGCGCGGTCTCCTCGATCTGTTCCAGCGAGGACCCCGACGGATACACCTCGGCCCTGCCGATGCCGACCGCCACCGCGCCGGCGTTGAAGTAGTCGGCCACCGTATCCGCCGTCGGCCCGCTGGTCGGGACGAGCGGCACGCCGGGGAGTGGACCGCGGACGGCCCGGAGATAGTCCGGCCCGCCGAGCACCCCCGCCGGGAAGACCTTGACCATGCGCACGCCGTGGCGGTGGGCCGACAGAATCTCGGCGGGCGTGGCCGCGCCCGGCACGAACAGCAGGCCGTGCAGGTGCGCTTCGTCGATGACCTGGGGGTGGTAAACGGGCGAGAACGCAAACCGCCCCCCCACGGCGGAGATGGCGCGGGCTTCCTCGGCATTGAGCACGGTGCCTCCGCCGACGATACACTCGCCTTCTTCGGCCAGCGTCGAGATCACTTCCAGAGCACCCGGTGTCGTGAGAGTGATCTCGAGCACTCTCAAGCCTCCGCGCATCGCCGCGTGGCAGATGTCGAGGGCGCGCTCTCCTTCGTCGAGACGGATACACAGGATCGCCCCCACTTCGAGGATATCGTCGCGGGTCCTGTCTATCACTTCGTTGAATCTCATCGTCGGGCTCCTGTTGTTACGCCGGCTAACCGTTGTTCTGCGCGGCGATTTCCTTTTTCCAGCCGGGGACGACCAGCTTGTTGTAAAGCATCAAACCAACGGCGGTGGCAAAACCGATGCACCCGAACATCCACCACATGATGTCGGGCCGGCCCATGTCGAGCGCCAGTTTCTGGTAACCCACTCCGGAGAGGATCCCTCCGAACAGGTTGCCCAGCGCGATGGCCACAAAGTAGTACCCCATGTAGAGAGCGACTTTGTCCGGCGGCGCGATGCGCCCGATGTATTCCTGGCTCTTGGGGCTGGCCGCCATTTCCCCGAACGCGAAAATAACGATGGCTGCTACGACCACCCATCCAGCCGTGGCCCACCCACCGATAAACAGACCGATTCCAGCGATGATCGTGCCCACCACCATGGTGGTAAAAGCGGGAAAGCGGCTCATCGTCCACGAGACCAGAACCTGGAACAGGACGATCGCGCCCGCGTCGATGTTGACGATGTACTCGGGGTTGATCTGGTATCCCCTGTCGATGGCCGCCTGCAGAGTTTCCGCTACGCCGGTCATCCCGACCGCCATCGCCCAGCCGTGCATCGAGTACAGCAGGTCGGTCGTATCGACGAAGTCGCGGATATATACCGGCATGGTAAAGAAGATCTGGTTGAACGCCGTCCAGAACCCGGACAGGATCACGAGAAAAAGGACGAATCGCCATTTGCCGACCCGAATGGGGGTGGTGATCCAGGAGCCCGGGTGGATGTTGCTGTTGCGGAGCAGCAGGTCATAGGCGAAGTTCACGGCGACCCAGATGCCCATGACGATCAGCGAATTGCGCCACGTCATCCACTCGTTGGTGGCAAACACCATCAAGGTGAAGCATACGAGGACGGTGATAAACAGGCGGGGGGTACCGAGTACGTCGACCATATCGTCCATGACCTTTTTCAGATTGCGCGGTTTCTCCGACGAGGCCTCCTTGGTCGGTTCTTTGTAGAAGACGAGCAGCCAGAAAAAGTTGCACGCGATCCAGACGGACGACGCGATGAACACGTAATTCCAGTCCCACCCGCGCAGGATGCCCGCGACGATGGGTCCAACGAATCCACCCACGTTGACCATCATGTAGAAGATGCCGAAGCCCAGTGTCCCCGTCTCCTCCGTGGTGGTGTGAGCCACGGTTCCGAAGACCACCGGCTTGAACACGGCGGCGCCCACGGCGACGAGGAGGAACACCACGAAGAACCCGCCGTACGATTCGAACTGGCCCAGCAGAAAATAAGCGGGGACCAGAATCGCGTAGGCGATGACGAACATCTTCTTGAAGCCGTAACGGTCGGCCAGCGCGCCCGTCAAAACGGGGAGCAGGTAGAGGATGAACATGACGGCGCCCTGGAGCGTACCGCGTTGCTGTTCGGTAAATCCCAGCGCACCTTCCGAGCGCGGATTTGTCATGTAGAGAGACGCAACGGCGAACCAGCCGTACCACGCCATACGCTCGAAGATTTCCATCGTGTTGGCGATCCAGAACGTTCTCGGGAATTTAGGCTGCTTCTTGCCGGACGGTGCGGCGGGCGGTGGTGTGCCGGTCGGCCCCATAGGTTCTCCTAACTGTAGCGATGCTATCCGGTTACAAATACGGCGGGGTTGTTTTCGGAACTTCTGGATTGTACCCGATCGGCCTCGAGTTGCCAACCGGTTTGGAGTGCCGGGCGGGACCGGCGGTTTGCGGTGGTGCCGGTGAGCGGCTACTGAATTCTGGAGAGGACGTCGTCGGAATACTGCGACTTGATCTTGCCCCACGTCGTGTTCTCGACGGGGGTTCCGCACCCGGTGGTAAACGAGTAGTTGATCCACGAAATCCCCACCGGGATATAGAATCGATTCGGTCCGGTCGGCGCACAGTCGACGGCGGATATCTGGCCAAAAATACCGGCCAGGTCTTGGGGATCGCAGTCAAGCGCGTAGTTACAGCAGGTTCCGGTGTTTCCCGAACCAAGATAGTTAATGGTCAGTATGTGGATCGGGGGATCGAGACACATGCCATACGCGATCGAGATGCCCGTTTGCGAGGTGCCGATGGTTGTCGGAAACTGGTTCGCGTCTCCGAGATAGACCGCGTCGAAACACGGCGGCCTGGGAGCGATGAACTGGCTGGCCGTCGCCGGGACGCCGCCGGTGTGGACCACGTAGAGCGAAATGAGTCCCCCGGTGTCGAAGATAGACGCGCCCGTCGCCCCGGGGTCGGCGTAGACGGTAAAACCGCTGCTCGTCCCGACGGGGTTGGCGGTGACAATCGTCGTCCAGGCCAGGCAGACCAGCACAGCTAACATCTTGGATCTATTCATGTTACTGTTCCTCCATCCGGGATGACGCGGGGTAAATGCTGGATATTCACATCTACTTTTATTATACCACAGATTCTACAAGCTACCACCTCAGGCTACGCGGTTTATACCCCGCCACGGGACGAGCATCGGGACGCAGGACTGGTAATCACGGTAGGAATCACCGAAGGCGGCGACCAGGTCGCGTTCCTCGAGCCGCGTGGCGAAGACGACCCAGATGGTCCACGACACGTTGAACAGGAGGCGGTCCCAGGTGAGCGCGGGATACGCCCACACGACCATGAGCATCGAAAGATACAGCGGGTGGCGGACCATGCGGTAGGCGCCGCGCACCGTGAGCGGCATTGTATCGTGACTATCGTCCCCGCTCCCGGCCCAAAGCGGTGACAGGCCGAAGGTGTCGAACGATTTCAGCGACCGCACACCCCAGACGAATATGACCACGGCGGCGGGAATCAGCGCACGTAACGCCCAGCGTGCCGGTCCGGCCAGAGTGATCAGGGAGGATGACGTCTCCTGCCAGAACAGAACCACAGCGATCAGCACGATCCCCGAGGTGATCGCGTACACGGCACCGTGGTAGCGGGACAGGATGGCGCCCGCCAGCCATCGCTTGAACGGCGCGCGGATCATCACGCTGTGTTGAAGAAAGAAGAGGAGGCACAATCCCGCGTCGGTGAGGAGTGACCCGCCGAAACCGAATTCAGAATCCAGCCATCCCAACGGGCCCCACACCAGGAACACGCCGAAGAGCACGAGTGACGAGCCTCCGATAATTCCGGCGGCCGCGGCGACAAGATATCTTTTGGCCATCCGGATCATCCGGACCACCCCGTGAACAAACCCGCCACCGTCCCGGTCATGCAGGTCGCGATCGTTCCCGCCACCACCGCCCGGATCCCCAGCGATACGATTTCTTCGCGGCGTTCGGGCACCATCGACCCCATTCCCCCGATCATGATACCGAGGCTCCCCGGGTTGGCAAATCCGCACATGGCGTACATCACGATCAGGCGGCTGCGGTCGCCCAGCGCGCCGGCATCGAGACCGGCGAGGTCGACGTAGGCGATGAACTCGTTGAGAATGGTCTTGGTCCCCATCAGCGACCCGGCCGTCACCGCATCGCTCCACGGGATTCCCGTGAGCCACATCACGGGCGCCATCACGTAACCGAGGAGCCGCTGCAACGTCACCGGCCGCCCGCCCGCGTCGGGGAACGCGCCGATTATAATATTGACGAGGTGAACGAACGCCACCAGGACGATGATCATAGCGACGATACTCAGCACGAGCTGGATCCCCGACGTCGTCCCCCTGGTAATCGCGTCCATCGCCGAGCGGTACTCCGCCGGTGGCGCGATCCGCCCCGAAGTGACGTCTCCCGTCTCCGGCACCATGATCTTGGCAATCACGATCGCCGCCGGCGCGCTCAGAATCGACGCCGTAAGAATGTGCCCCAACGCGTTGGGTATCACGCCGCCGAGTATGTTGGCGTAGAGGACGAGCATCGTTCCCGCGATCGTCGCCATCCCCACCGTCATGATCGAGAACAGCTCGCTCCGCGTCATGTTCTTGAGGTACGGCCGGACCAGCAGCGGCGACTCGACCATGCCGACGAAGATGTTCGCCGCCACGCCAACGCCCTCGGCGCCGCCGATTCGCATCGTACGCTGGAGCGCCCACGAAAAACCGCGCACGACGAGCGGCAGGATTTTCCAGTAGAACAGCAACGCCGACAGCGCGCTCATGAAGAGCACGAGCGGGAGGCCGCGGAAGGCGAGCAGGTAGTTGGCCGCCGGGCTGGTCATGTCGAACGGCGTCGTCCCGCCGGAGAGGTAGCCGAACAACACCTGCGCGCCGGCCGACGTCGAGTCCTCGAAGGCGGTAACGACCTTGTTCAGGTGGATAAAAAGACCCTGGATGGCGGGCAGCTTGAGCAGCACGAGACCGGCGGCCAGCTGCAGCCCCAGCCCGGTGAGCACCGTTCGTTTCGACACGCTGCGGCGGTCCTCGCTCAACAGCCACGCCAGGCCGGTGAATGCGGCCAGACCGAGGATCCCTTGTAATATTGTCATAGCGGAAACACCGCCGCCGGTACGGTTACGACTCTGACTTCCGGACCGCGGCCCGGTGTCCCTTCGGCGGCGCCTTCTTGTAGCCGTCTATAATATGACGGATGGCAAAAATCGGGTGCTTGAAGATCATGCGCGGACCGGCGTACCTCATGACGGTCTTGACCTGCTCGCGGCGGTCGTGGTTGTAACAGTGGATGGGACAGTTGGCGCAGGTCGGCTTGTCTTCCTGGTAGGGACACTTTTCGAGGCGCTTCTCGGCGTACACTTTCAACTCGGCGCACTCGTGGCACATCTCACCGCCGGAACCGTGGTTGTCGCGGCAGTAGATGCCGATCATCGCTGCCATGGTGCGGCGTTCCCGTTCCAGTCTCGGATGCGTCTTCGTCATAAGTTAGTCACCGCTGACAAAGTACCATCCGCGCCCGTCCCGGTCAAGCCGCTCATGGAGCGGCGCACGCCGTTTTTCAGCTCGCTTTCAGCGTACACCCTCACGGGACAGGTTCTGGATCTGCTCCATCATGTCGTGGTAGTGGGTGCCCTTCCAGTAGACCTTGCGGCAACCGGCGCAGCGATAGAACTCGTCGTGAAGTTCGCGAACTTTGCGCGGCAGCGCGCGGGCCACCGTCTCCTTGTCCACCCGCGCGATGGGAGAGTTGCACACCATGCACCGCCGGAAGGGACGTATCTGCGAGTGGAGGTCGAACCGTTCGAGAACCTCGCCCACTTGTTCGTTGGGCGAAATCGACCGCACCCAGTATCCATGGGTCACGGCGTTGGCCTTGAGCAGCTCGACGTCCCGGGTCAGTATGATCCGTTTTTCGTCGGCCGAAATCTGTACGATCTCGGGATCTTCGAAGTCGGGCCGGTACATCGCATCAAAACCGAGCATGCGCAGCAACCGCGCGAGTTTCCCCACGTGTCCATCGAGTACGAAGCGCGTGTCTCGCAACGGCGCCGGTCGAAGGCGTATCACCGGCGAAATATCAAAACTCTCGAACACGGGATACACCGACACCCTGTCACCATCGTCGAGGTGATAGTCGAAACCCACCGATTCGTTGTTGGCAACGATGAGGTCGACCTCGGGATGGGGCACGCCGATCGCTTCGATCGCATCCTTGACGGATGGCTTGCCCATGAACCGGTACGGAAACGATTTCTGACGTTTGATCGCCGTGAGAAAGTCGTTGAGCTCCGCGTAGAATCTGAATTGCGCCGTCTTGTCCGCCACGACTCCCCTGCCTCCCTTGCGTTGCGGTTACGGTCTGAGAACGTATAATTAGTAATACGATATTATATCACGAATTGTTGCTGTCCGGGGACGGTGCGGCGGGCGAAAAGACGGCGAGCCACACAGTTTCTTCGCCGGGAGACGTCCACGAGACGCGGTGTTTCCTGTGCGCGGGTATACGGATGTGGTCGCCGGGCCGCAACACCACTTCTTCGTCCTCGTCGTCAAACACCAGCGCGGCCGCGCCGGACAGGAGTACAACCCATTCATCTTCTTCCTGGTCATACCAGAATTCGCCGGGCGACGAATGGCCGTGGGAGACGATGCGTTCTATACGGACGTTACCGTCGACGAAGAGTTCCTCCATGAACTCTTCGTCGCCGAACTCCTCGGGGAAATCTTCGAACAGGTTTTCCAGGTCCATGGTGCTGTGAGACTGGTAAGCCGCCGCTAATCGGCGGCGAACATCCGGGAGAACCACGGGAACATCGCTTCTTCCAGACGGCTCCGTAACTCTTGAACGTGCCCTCCGTCGTACCCTTCATCGTGGGCTTCGCCGTGCTCTCCCTCCCGCACAACCAGTTCGACGGCAACGCCGGCCAGGTTCAGGCGTTTGGTGAAGTACTCGCCGCCGTCCAGCATCCAGTTGCGTTCGAAGCCTCCAAACTCAAAAACGATCCCGCGGAGCCGCAGGAGGTTGTCCTTGTACGTCTCTATTTTTTCGTCGATACGGCCGAAACCGCGGTCCCAGTCGTCCCATACCGTCATGTTCACCGATATCGACCTGCCCGACCCCATGTGGGGGAAAGAAACATAGGGAGCGTTGCTGTACGGGTCCGGGGCATAGGCCGAACCGTACGCATACGCAAACACATAGTTGAGGTCGCCGGGACCGCCGGCCGCAAGCAACGCATCGATGTAGGACACGTACGATTCGTGCGCCAGCTCGCGGGGCATCGCGCCGAATTCCCGCCATTTCTCGAGTAGCGTGTTGATAATGTCCCGATCTCCCAGCATGCCGTGCAGGCGCAGACCCTTGCGGCCGAACAGCCCGGGGCTGAGGCTGTAGACGGTGGAGAACACGTCGGGGTGTCGCATGGCGACTTCGAACGCGGCGTTGCCGCCGGTCGTGTAACCGGAGATTCCGCGTTTCTCCGGATACGCGAGCGTTTTGTAGTTCTTGTCCACATAGCGGACGACGTCGCGAACGAGATAGTCTTCCCAGTTGCCGGTGACGGAAGAGTTGACAAAGAAGCTGTCACCGAGGAAATTGCGGCCGCTCACGACGACGACGATCATCTCGTCGATCTTGCCGGAGGCGATGAGCTGGTCCATCGACGCGGCGAGCATAAACCCCTCGTATCTCCCGTCGAGAAACGACTCCACTCCGGTATTGAATCCCGGCAGCAGATACACCACCGGATAGCGGTCGTCGGCGGACGCGTAACGCGGCGGCAGATACACGGCGATCGGCTGTTCGACCGGTTCATTGAACATGTTCCCGTGCAGCGAAGGGGCGGGAATGGTCTTCTCGAAGAGCTGTCCTTCGCTGCCCCCGCACCCCGTCGTCAATATGGCCATCAGCGCGACACACGGCGCCGTCCATCGAATCAGCCTCATCCAGGCCCACATCCTTTCGTCTGCGCAAAATAGTACGCCGCCGTCTTGGCCGCCCCGGCGGTGAAGTAGGGATAAGCCTCCCGCGGCGGCCCCACACGCTGCCCGGTCTCGAAGAACCGGGCGAACATCTTGCCCCACTTCCTGTGGCGGGTCCGCATCCGGTCCGACTTCCACGAACTGTCCCGCGCGGACTCGCCGGCCAGCTCGGCGCGACGGTCCACGTCCCACCCGAACACGGTGATCTCGTCGTGGCGCGGTGGCCGGTGGGGCAGGACCGACGGCTGCCCGGCACGCACCTGCTTCCATACGTCGTGCTTCGGGTCGTAGTCGACCAGCGGCGGCTGCTCATACACCAGGCCGCTGCCGGTCGTGGCGAACGATTCTTCCAGATAGCCGGTCGAGATCATGGCCACGGGCATCCGGATCAATTCCACCCGTCCGCCGACTGGGGTGAGCATCTCGCCGTCGAGCAGGTAGTCGTCGTCCGCCAGGTGATAGCGTACGACCGACATCACTTCTATGCCGAGTTCGAGCAGGTTGAAACACACGAGCACGTTCGACAGCTCTTCCTCGCCGTCGTCGCTTCTCACGACGAGCCGGGTCCTTGTCGGCGCGAAGTCCGCGTCGATCGAACGCGCCCGAGGTATATCACCAGCGTCTTCGGGAAACAGCGGCAGGTCGAGACCGTCTTCCCGCGATCGAATGGCGAGGTGCCGGTTGACCGACTCGAGTGCCGACCGCATCTGGCTGTCGTCGTCTATGATGCTGGGAAATGTTTTTGCGACAATCTCGATGCCGGGTTTCGGCGGCTGCGACAACACGATCGTCTCCTCGACAAACTCGCGCAGACCGAACGATATCGGACGGCGAAGCTCGGCGTCTGTGTCCGACGCTCCCGCGGCGATGTTCCATCCCACCGGCGCGATATCGCGAAAGAAAAACGGCGACCACTCCCGGCCCCGCCAGTTCACGATGGGCAGCACCCCGCCCGACGCCCAGCGCAGGGGAATCCGGGCGGTGGGGATCTCCAGCCACGACCCGTCGCCGGCCTCCATCATGAATGCGTGGATGTCTTCGTCGAGCCGCGTGGCCAACTGCAGACGGTCCCCCTGGAGCATCTCCCGGCACAGGCGGTTCTTGCCCTCGGTCGTATACACGGCTTCGCTCACGCCCCGGCGGTCGACGTGGACTTCCAGACCGTCTCGGGAACGGCGGAGCACCACGGGCCGCTCGAGAATCTCGGCGGCGAAAACCTGTCCCGGCAGGCCTCCCGGCGTGCCGAAGACGGCCTCCCTGGGGGCGATTCCTTCAAAGTCGTCTTTCATATTGATCGTTTGTACCCGTTTCTTCGCCAAGGATAACACGGCGCTCGCTTCAGGAATCTTCTTCCTCTTCTTTCAGCGAGAGAATTTCCGAGGCGATCTCTTCGATCGGCTTGCTGGTCACGTCGACAACGCGCCACTTTGGCTGTTTCGAGTAGATGCCCCGCGCCCACGCGATCTCGCGGCGCACGAAGTTGATGTCGGCGTATTCCCCCACCGCCCCGCGGAGGTACGCCTCGCGCGTCCGCCTCAGCTCGGCGAGCCGCGCCGGATTGGTGTCGAGGCAGAATATGTTGCGGGCGGGAAGATCCTGGATGATACGGGGGATCGCGATGTCGAGGATCACCGGAACGTTGGCCACGAACCAGCCGCGGTAGGCGAGATAGACCGAGAGTGGTGTCTTGAACGTTCGCGAAACACCGAGGAGGACGATCTCGGCATCGACGAGTTCCTGTACGCGCAGCCCGTCGTCGTGATTGATGGCGAACTCCACCGACTCGACGCGGCGGAAGTAATGGCGGTTGAGCTGGCTGAAGAGCCCCGGCTTCTCCGCCGGTGTTACATGGAATCTGTCGGACAGCCTGGCCAGCAGCGCGCCCATCAGGTCGATCGTCTCGACGTTGTAGCGGCGGCCGACCCGCACCATTTGCCCGCGGAGCTCGTCGGTAACGAGGGTATGGATGATAAATGCGTTCGCCGCCGACGCCTCCTTGACCACACGGACGACTTCATCGCGCGAACGGACGTTCTGCACGCGGATAACGTCGATCTGGACGTTGGCAAACTGCGTGAGCGCGGCGCTGAGCGCCCGCTCCGCCGTCCGGCCGGTGCCGTCTGAAACCACGAACGCGATGAATGACTTCATACCCATGAGGATACACCACAAGAGAACACGCGTCATTGACAAAACGCGTTGTCTTTAATGTATTTACAGATGTCGGGCCGCGCGGACGGGTGTCGGCTAGTTCTGCTCGAGCCGCAGCACGTGGAAGTTTACGTCGGGCGCCGGGTTGAATGCGTGGTGTTCGACGGCGACCTCCGTCAGCACCGCCGGCGGACCTCCGGCGGCGGCCACGTCCCAGATGACCCACTCGACGCCCGCCGCGGCGAGAGCATCGACGTCGGATTGCGCCGGAATCATCGGCAGGACTTCGATGGTGCGTTTGTCCAGCGGCATGGAGAGGATTCCGCCGAGCAGGGTTCCGTAGCGTTCCCAGGGACCGCGGGCAATTCTGTCGGCGGCGAAGAAAGCGTCGAAGCCGGGGGCATCCGCCATCCCCGGTAATACGTGATCCAGGCTGGTATCGAAACGCGCGTGGAGCGAGGCAGTCATTTCGGCGGCTTCCTCTTCGGCGTCCGTCGCGCGTCCGTCGCGCCATTCGAGGTCGAGGGTGCGGCCCGATTCCCACACGGTGACCGCCATTGCCGCCGCGGCGAGTACAAGTGTGAGCGAGTGCCACCACGACCGCCTCCACGACATCTGCGCGTGCGAGGCGGCGACGGCGATGGCGGAGAGCCCCGCCGCGTGGAGCCACACTGTGAACCGCGACCACCACGGCGCCGGCTGGAGGGCGAAGAGACACACCACGAGCGCACCGACGAGCGCGAACTCTTTCACCGGCCCCGGATACCGCCTCATCGCCGCGAGAATCACGAGATACAAGAGCGCCGGCAGGCCGGCGAACAGCCAGATGTAACCCATGCCACCGATGGGCGCGTAGCCCGACACGGGCGCGTCGGTTTGCAGCCACGAGACGAGGGGACGCAGCGGCGCCGGATGGCGCTCGAGCCACCCGGGCATGTTGGCGTCGTTGAACTGGTTGTGGTCCCACCCGTCGCGGACGACCTTTTCACCGATCTTGATCTGGATGGGATAGACCGGGTTACCGGTGACGGCGGCGTTGCGCACGTACCAGTATCCGCCGACGATCAGGACCACGGCGCCCGCGACGGCCACCCGCGGCAGCCAGCGCCTCCACCGGGTCACACCCTCGTTCCACGCCGCTCCGAATGCCGACACCGCCAGCACGACAGCGGCAAACGGCAGCCCGGTTCCCTTCGACCCCAGCGCGAGACCGGCCGTCATGCCGAGCAGGACCGGGCTCCATCGCCGCGCGCTACGACCCGATTCCCAGACGAAGATCGCCGACGCGGCGATCGACGCCATGACGGCGGCGGCGAATCCAGGGTCGATGTAACAGCTCACGCTCTGGCTCACGAACACGGGAGCGCCCGTCACCATCGCGCCGGCGATCCACGGCCACGGGCCCCGCGCGCCGAGCCGGGTGGCGATCACGACGATGGCGAGAAACGCGAGCGGCCAGTACCAGAGGTTGCACGCATTGACGATCCAGGTCGCCCCGGTGAGCCGGTTGAGGAAGAAGACGGAGAGTTCGACGCCCATCGGAAAATTGACGAACGGGATGTCGGCCAGGCGGTCGATGAACGCCACGCGTCCCGCGACGACCCACTCGTGGATCGCGGGAATGTGGTAGTACAACCCGTCCCAGTCGTACGGAGGTCTCAGCCGCGCCAGGACCCACAGCTCGACCCAGACCCACCCCGCCCAGGCGAGGAGGGCAGCGCCGGGGAGCCAGACGAGCAACGACGGTAGCCGGACCGACCTGTCGTCATCCGGACCGGGCGACGGGGCTCCGCCCGGGGGGGCCGGGAATCTCGTCGCGAAAGCCCAGGACAATGCCAGCGCCGCCACGGCCATCGCTACCGATGCCGGGCGCCCGAGCGACACGCCCGCCAGCCCCACCACGACGACGAGCACCTGGATGAGCGCCAGTACGCACACCACCCCGGCGAACGCCGTGGTCGCACCGCGCCCCGGCGGGCGGGCGCCCTTGTCATGCGCTTCGCTGATTCGCACTTTTGTTACCAGGTTTTAAAGACGCTGGCCGAGATACCGTAAACGTCGTAGAACTTGTTCGTCCCGTAGTCGAGCTTGAGCGTGGCGCCGAATGTGGGATTGAAGTATTCACTGTAACTGGCTCTGAATGTGAACTGCTCATATGCGACCAGAAAGTTGTTCGCGTTTACCTGCGTGTAGTTGACGTCACCGTACGAGAACTGCCCGCCGATGTAGCGCTCCTGCCACGTGAACCAGGTGAGCCCCAGTCCCATCGACATGGTGATGTTGTCATCGGGCTGGCCCATATCGTAGTTGAAGAATCCCCCCAGTATCCAGTGCGAATTCATGTACCAGGTGGCCGACGCCGAGATCCGGTCGTAGTAGTTCTCCGCCTTGCTCTGCTCGTGCAGGTAGCCGAGCGTGACGTTCAGGTTGGCTTCGGAGAGGAACGAGTACCCGGCAAAGGCGTCGAAGCGGTATTCGGGATATATGAAGTCGCCCCCGCCACCGCTGATACCAGCGCCGAGGTTGACTCTCGGGAAGTACCTGGTGAACTGGACGCCGCCGCCCATGCCGCGGTCGCCCCACCGATCGGCGCGGCTGAGGTCGAACCTGAGGCTGTAGTTGGCCGGCTGCGAGAGGATGAACGCCACCCACTGGGCGTTACCGTCGCCGATATCGTCGGTGAAGTGCGCGAAGTCGAGGCCGCCTTCGACGTAGTAGACGTTGTTCGACTCCTGCGCGGCCGCCGGAGCTTGCAGCGCCGCCGCGACAACGAACGCCGCCGCCAGAGCCGCCACCAGAACGGCCGGATATCGTCTCGTACGCGCCCTCACTTGTTGACCTCCGGCTTGATGTCGCCGCGGTGCAGGTTGCTTTGCCAGCTCGCGCCCCACGAGTAGAGGCCGATGAAAATCATGATATTGACGGGAAGGCCGAACGCGAAGAACAGCACCGGCAGAAACAACAGCGACATGTGATAGAGGATGAACGCATGGACGGCGAACTGGACGGGAACCAGGACCGTCAGATATCCCATGATCAACAACGCCAGCCCGACCTTGCGCAGCCAGGAATAGTCGAATATCGAGTACGTGAACCCCAGCATGACGGGAACCAGGGCGATCAGTCCCATACAGGCGATGAGAATGCCGTGGATATACCCCGCCGCGCTGTAGGGAAACGGTAGCGGCACAAAGGTAAAAAATACCTGGGCGACGAGCTGGAAAACGATGACCAGCCGGAATATATAGGTGACCGGCAGATATCGGCGCGGCATGAAGTAGGTGGCGATGAACAAAATCACGGAGACAATCCATCCCCCCAGGAGCATGGCGTAATCCGGCGCCGACGACGCGACGTGGAGGTACGGCGCCTTGAAGGTGTAGATGGTTCCGAGCTGGTAGTGGATCAAGGTCACGTATCCGCCCAACCCCAGGACGTCGTTCCAGAACGAGAGGACGTTGGCCCATATTACGCTGACCCACCTGAGCGCGTAGAGCCACAACGCGAACAGCGCGAGCGACGTGGCCAGGCTGGACAGTATCTTCATCCGCCCCCGTCTCGACGTGATCATTGCGCGGTGCTTGACGATGTACCCGCCCCTGGCCCCGCGGTGTCTCAAGTCCTCGATTTCGTCGCGCAGCGCGCGGTCGGAACGCGAGGGATAGGGGTATACCCTGTAGTCGGGGGCGTTCATGCGCGATCGCCCTCCTCACTCGACTGCGCCGACTGCGCCGATTTCACCGATGCGTCCTCGTCCGTCCGATTCATTTTCAATCCGCTGGACGAAGACAACACGACTCTGCCGTCCGTGTGCGCCCACACGGTACCGTGGGCAACGGCCCCCGGCTCGACGAAGATCCTCTCGGCGACCACCGTCGTCGGCCGCGTGGCCGTGCCGATCACGACGCCCTCGCCGATCGAGATGTCACGTTCCGCCATGACGGGGCCGTAGATGCGGCATCCCTTTTCAAACGTGATGTCACGCTCGCAGAGCACGCTCCCGTCCACCTCGACGCCTTTCTCCAGGACCATATCCTTGTGCGACTTGATACTGCCGACGACGTGCGTTCCCGTCCGGATCCGGATCGACCCGGTTGCGACCAGGTTCGCCTTGAGGATCCTGCCCGGGGGCAGTTCGAGGTTGCCGTTGACCAGCCATCTGCCCGCCTTCACCTCTATGTGGTTGGGGAGGTCGCGCGACTTCAGCAACGCCGACTCGCGCCAGGTCATACCGCCGGCGAATTCGCCTGCTTCCGCCTGGTAGCAGAACTCTACGCGAGGCGCGTTGAGGCGTTCGAAACGGCAGCCGCGCTCGAGCCGGATGAACTCGTCAGCCGACGCGCGGCCGAAGAGGATTGTCCCCGACTGCGCGACGATGGACCGGGCCGCGTGCAGCCAGCGCAGCGACATACTCTCGCGACCGAGGTTGATTGCTTCCTCGGCGAGTATCGCGCGGTAAATGTTTCCCTCGCCCCCGCGCACGCTGCCGTCGGCGTAGATCTCGGGCAGGAACATCGTTTCGGCGGGAAGGTCGAGGTCGCCCGCCGCCGCAATGAGATGGTGCGACGCGCGGTTCCTCAGCTCCTCCGCTGTAAACAGCGGGCCGTCACCATCACCGATTGCGGCGTATCTCGTGCCGTCGTCCAGGGTACCCCTCTCCGTTTGCCCCGTCTTGCGGCAGTTATCCACCGTGCCCCGCAATCGCAATTCGACAAACTCGCGGAAGCCATTCGCGAAGTGGCGCACATCCACCGACGATGCGTACGCGACCGTCAGCGGCTCTGCGTCCAGTTTCCTGCGCCACTCGAGAATCGCCGGCACGAAGGGCAGTACTGCCAGCGCTAACGCGAGCGCGAAGAAGATCAAAATTGCGAATGCGAGGCTCATTCTTTCGTTGTTCCGTTTCCGTTCCGGTCACCGCCGCCGTGACCGTTACCGTTGCCATTGCCGTTGTGGCCATTCCCGTTCTTGAAGTGGTATCCGTTCTTGCCGTTGGTGTGGCCGTTGAAGTTGTTGTGCCTCTCCGTCTTGTCCCACTTCACGCGCTCGGGCTTGCCGTTGCCGTTTCCATTGACACGCACGGTGGCAAACGCGGCGCGGGCGATCGAGAAGAGGCTCACGAGAAACCCGAGGAACACGAAAGGCAATAACCGTATCCTCTGACGTGTCCCGTCGAGGTGCGTCGCCGCGGCGAGCTGGAAGAACACGGCGAAGTTTCCCAGGGTACTGTACGACGTTACGACGAGGAGTACGACGAGTCCCGCCCTCGGTTCACCGAGGTACCACAGGACGACGCCCAGCATCCAGCCGAACAGCAGGAGCGGCGACATCAGGTACACGCCGAGGAGGAGGAGCCCGTCTATTTTTTCGGCGAGGCTGGTGCGTTTGTTCTTCAGGAGCTTCATACTGTAGCGCGTCATCGACTGGTTGTGCCCCTTGGCCCACCTCGTGATCTGCTTCAACCGCGACTGCCACGTTTCCGGCACCTGCTCGTAACATTCGGACCGGTTCTGGTACACGGTCTTCCAGCCGTCGAGGAGCAGGCGATACGTTGCATCGGTATCCTCGGCGAGCGAGTCGACCCGCCAGTTACCCACGCTCAACAGCGCCGTCTTGCGGATACCGCCGACGGTGCCCCCGTACTGCGGAACCAGCTTCATGTTCATGCGCGCCTGCTGGTCCACCTGGTATCCGCCCGAGCGCTCGAGGTCGAGAAGCCTCGTCAAGAGATTGCTGCTCACGTTGTAGGGCACGACCCGCCCCATCACGGCGCCGACTTCGGGGTCGAAGAACGGGGCGACCAGCTGCTTGACCAGGCCGCGGCCGGGCACGTAATCGGCGTCGAATACGAGCATGATTTCGGTTTCGACGCGGCTTGTCGCGTCGCGCAGCGCCGCCGCCTTGCCGCCCATGCCGCGCTTGCGGTGGTAGGGCTTGATGATGTCGGGATACTGCCCCGCGAATTCGTCGACGATCTCGCCCGTCTTGTCTGTTGAGCGGTCGTTGACCGGCATGATCGTGAGACGGTCGGCCGGGTAGTCGACGTCGAGCAGCGCGTCGAGGACCTCGCCGATCACGATCTCTTCGTTGTGGGCGGGCACGAGAACGGTCACTTCGGGCCAGTCGGCGGTGTCGATGTCGAGGTACGGCTGCCGCTGGTGTCCGAAGAGGCGGTTGACGGTGAACATGTAGTGCCGGACGATGTAGACCACAACCACGGCGATCACAACGAGAAGCAACACGATAAAGAAGACCACGAGCCAGTGGCGGTCGTCGGAGACCCGTGTACGCCGGCCGAAGGACATCCCCCCCGCGGAAACGCCACCACCGGCGCCGGTGGCGAGGTCGAGATCGACGCCGGCGCCAGCCCCTTGCGCCCGGTAGATCCTGACGTAGTCGAACGACGCTTCACCCCATCGAACGGCCACGTGCGGTTCGTGGTAGACCCCCACGGGATAGATACCCGTCGTGTCGGCGCTCTCGGGGTCGATCGCTTTCCTCGCTGCGGCGGCTTCGGTCGACGAATAGACGCGGTCGTCCCCGATCCAGGCGGAGACCTCGCCCTCGATCAGCATGAATCTCAACAGGCGCCACTGCCCGTATGCCGGCGCGGTGCCGGCCTTGACCGATTCCCGGACGTAGTCCTTTGTGCTCGCCGTGTGGCGTACGTCGACCCGGCTGCCCAGGAGGCCGGCGAAAAGACCAACACCGCTCTGATAATGGATAAAATCGCTGTCGCGGGTCGAGAGCTGCGCCTCGGCCAGGTGCTCGTGGACACTGCGGTCGAAGCGGATCCGCGTTTCCAGGACTACGTTGTCCGAGTGCGTGAACGGAAAAAAGTAAACACTCGTGTTTCCATTTTTGTCATTGCCGACGAGAGAGCCGCCGTCGAGTTTCCACTCACCCCACCCCCAACCGCCGGGATAATAGCCGTCTTCGAAGTCCCAGTAAGCCACCTCTGTCCACTCGACACGGTCGAGTATGAGCGAGGGGTAATCACCGGCGGGCGGAAGCGTCGCGTCCGCGTTTCTGTATTCGTCTCCTGGTTGCACGCAGCCCGCCACCAGGACGGCAATTCCCGAGACCAGGAGTATCGCCTTCCTGACAACGCTTCGTTGATTCTGTCGGCTGCTTGCACACACGTTCGTTACTGCCTCAATTTGCCGCCTGGATTT
Organism: uncultured bacterium; assembly: GCA_965371015.1. GTDB lineage: Bacteria > Krumholzibacteriota > Krumholzibacteriia > WVZY01 > JAKEHA01 > CBDUWU01. The sequence continues at coordinate 21,986 of CBDUWU010000028.1, forward strand.
CCGGTACCCACTCGAGTACTTTTTCGCCGATCAGCGCCGACGCGATTCGCGGCGACGCGGCTCCGTCACCGTACAATTCGGCCGGCCGGGACATCATCGCGTACGCCCTCCTGTCCTCGATCAGTCTGCTCGCTTCGGCCACGATGCGCGCGTGGTCGGTGCCGACGATGCGCGCGTTGCCCGCGAAGACGCCTTCGGGCCGTTCGGACACCTCGCGGAGTACGAGCACCGGCTTGCCGATTGACGGCGCCTCTTCCTGGATGCCGCCCGAGTCGGTCAGTACAAAGTCGCACCGGCGCATCACGTGGACTAGCGTACGGTAGTCGAGTGGGGGGAGGAGGCGGATGCCGGGGACGTGACCGAGAATCCCGTGAACGGTGTCGAAGACGGCCGAATTCGGGTGCACGGGGTACACGATCTGGACGCGGTCGCCGTAGCGGCGCACAATGTCGAGGAGCGCGCTGCATATTCTTTCGAGCGGAGGCCCTAGGTTTTCACGGCGGTGGGCCGTCGCCAGGATGACGCGCTGGCCGAACTCGATGTCCGCAAGGGGATCATCTTTCGGCCCGCCGTTGAGCGTGGCCAGTGTGTGGTAAAACGCGTCGACACCCGGATTACCCGTGATGAAGATCTTGTCTTCATCGACGCCTTCGGCGATGAGGTTCGCGCGCGCCAGTCCGGTGGGCGCAAAATGCAGGTCGGCCACCGAGCCGACGAGGACGCGGTTGATCTCTTCGGGGAATGGCTGGGTCTTGTCGAACGTTCTCAGCCCGGCTTCGATGTGGGCGACCTTGATGCCGTGGTAACTCGCCGCCATCGCCGTCGCCATGGTCGTCGTGGTGTCACCCTGCACCAGCACCCAGTCCGGACGTTCCTTGTCCAGGATGGGCGCAAACCGGTCCATGACACGCGAGGCCACCTGCGCCGGCGTCTGCCCCTTGACCATCAGGTCGAGGTCGTACTCCGGCTGGACAGAGAAAAAATCCAGGACCTGGTCGAGGATCTCCCTGTGCTGTGCGGTGACACAGACACGGTGTTGAACCCGGTCGGGGGGGGGGGGGCGGGCGGGCCCGCCCGCCGGGCGCAAGAATGGAGGG
>CBDUWU010000029.1:0-22861 GCA_965371015.1 uncultured bacterium
GTCGTGTCGACCACCGTTCTCGTCCACGTGTTGCTCGACGTGAGCGTCGGCGACAGGTTCAGGAAACCGATCTTCTGCGGGCTCTGGAAGTTGAGCGACTGCCTCGACGTGATCGTCTCCGAAGTCACGAATTCCCATTCGTTCGTATTGCGCTGCGCGTTGAATCCCGGCGAGTACTTGACTCCCGTGAGGAGCTTTTCCCAGAATCCCCGGGCGGCGTCCCGGTTTCTCTCGCCAAAATAAAGATCCCGCTGCGGGATCGAGAGCGTAAGTTTCGGCAGCGTCGACCGGATACGCACCACCTTGGGGTCGGTTACGTTGAGTTTCTGCATGCGGTCGGCCGACAGGTTGAGGCTGACGACGTCCCAGGACTTCGCCACCACCAGCGTGGAGCGGATCTCGCGGTCGACGACATTTTCGACGTCGTCGATGCGGTTGATGTCCTTGAGCGCATCGTCGTCGGATAGAAACCGGAAGCTCGTTCGGAGCGAGAATTTCTCGCCGAGGTTGTGATTGTGCCTCGCGTTGATTTCCCACTGGTTGGTGAAGTCGGTCAGGTCGCGCAGAAAACTGCCCGTTACTTCGCCGTCGAATTTGTAACGGACGTTATAGCGGTTGCGGGCAAACAGCCTCGTCTGCCGGTCCTCGTTGAAGTCGAACAGAAACTTGAAATCGGTGTAGTCGTTCAACGCCCAGAAGTACCCGACGTTCCGGATAAACCGGCCCGATTGGCTGGTGATCCCAAACTCGAAGTCCGGCCGCAGAAAACCGGAGCGGCGTCCGCGGCGAATGCTGTTGGCGATAAACGGAAGGTAGAATATCGGTGTTTCGCCGATGTAGAGAATCGTCGACCCCGACACCGCCTTGTCCCGGGGATATACCTTCATGTGTTTCGCCTTGATGTGAAAGTGCGGATGGAGGAGTTCGCACGTCGTGTAGCGCGAATTCCACACCTTCATCTCGTTGTCCCCCACCTTGGCCACGTTTTCGCCGACGTAATAACCCGGATCGAATTTCGTGGACCCCTTGTTGACCAGGCCGGCGTCCGCCTCGAGGTCGTAAACCATCCTGTCACCGTAAAATACCTGTCCCTGGTCGACGAGCTTCGGCTCCCCCCTGGCGTCGACGAGCTGCATGGACGAAAAATACGTGATTTCCTCTCCGGTGAGTACACGCCCCTGGTAGTTGATCTTGGCGGTCTCGCTGAGCATCAGGTCTCTCGACCGGGCGCGGTACTCTATGTTCTTCGCCGAATACACGACTTTCTGCGCCTTGTCCTTGAAAGATACATACGTGAGCGTCGTGTCGTACGCGGCGCGCAAGCTGTCCGACGTTTCACCGCTCGAGAGATCGAGATACTTGTAGATGCCGTCGGCATGGCCCTCGATACGAACGAAATCGAGGGAGTCGCCTTCGAATTGAAAGAACATGCTGTCGCCGCGCACGAAGTTGCTCTCCGCCTTGTTCGGCGTAGCGGGAAAATATTCGCTCACCGCGTTGTTGAGGACCCTGATCGAATCGATCCTGTTTTCGTGCAGGTAGAGGCTGATCGTGTCGCCGCGAATCCAGTTGTCGCGCCCGACGATCAGCGTGTCGGCCTGCTCTTCCCGCATCTCGGCGTCGCCATTGATGTCGATGCGGTTGACCTCTTCTTCGTTGTAGAACAGGACCATCTTCTGCCCCTTCATCGACACGCGGTCCTGCCTCGCCAGGGGATTTCCGTAGAGCTCGGCCCGGTTATCCTCGTCGTACAGGACGGCGGAGTCGCACTGCGTGACGGTATTGCCCTTGAGGATCTTGACACGGTAGTAAGCGATGGCGTGCTTCTTGTCCGGGTATACGCGCATCGTATCGCTATCGATCGTGACGGGTTCGTCGCTGTCGGGCTCGACGATCAGGTGAGGGTCCCGGTCGAAGACGCCGTAGCCGCTGTCCCGGAAGTAGTAGCCGTGTTCGCCTTCGGCGGCGAAGCCCTCGTCGAGATTCGTGACGCGCACGTTTCCAAACGCTTCGGTCATCTCCGAATTGCGGTCGTAGAAGAGACTGTCCGCGTAGAGGGTGGTTACTGAATCCCGGGCAACGACGTTCCCGATAAGCCATCCGCTCTCGTTAGATCGGACAAACCGGGCTTCGTCGCACGTGACTTCCCAGCCTTCGTCTACGATACGCACGTTCCGGCGTATGATCGCGAGGTCGTCGAGCCGGCGGTATTCGCCTTCGTCCCCCCACATGGTCATCGTCCCCTGTACGATCTTCACGTCGCCCGTCAATTGCGTGATCATGCGTGCGTCGCGGTGGATCCCGTGGAGGGCCGTGGCGACGATGTCTTCGTGCTCGATTCTGATCCCGTTGGGGAATTCGAGCACCATTTCGCCGTCGACTTCCATCAATCGGCTGCCGTCACCCGTGACCACGTATGCCACGCCCGGCCGCCCACCGGCAGGCGTTTGCGCGACGACGGCTTCGATACCTGTGGCGGCGGCCGCATAAATGCAGAGCGTCATGAGGAATATGCGAAAGGGATGCCGCCTCGCGGCGAGTTGACGGCGTGAGTGAGAAGTCGACGGAGAAACAGTTTTACGGCTCGGGTACATCAATTGTTTTCGTGTTGTGCGCCTCACCGGGGTATGGATCATGCCGTCCGGCCGCGGCCGCCGCGCCGACCGCGGCCATCGGCGGCCATCAACGCCGCTCCGACGGCGGTTGCGTCGTTGCCCAGCTCCGAGGCCTCGATCCGGACCATTTTTCCGGACTCCGTGAAGGCCCTTCGGGAAACGGCCCGTTCAACGTGGGGCCGCAGTTGGTCGAACGACCCCGCCACTCCGCCTCCGATCACAACGGCGCCGGGGTTGAAAATATTGACCAGCGTCGCAATGCCGGCGCCAAGACGGTTTCCGGCATCCTTCACAACCGCCCTGGCCGCGGGATCCCGCCGCTTCGCCGCCTCGAAAATCAGTTGCGGCGTCAGCCGCCGGCGGTCGCGGCCGATCCACAGGGCGAGGATGCCGGTATTCTTTGCCTTCAGCAAGACCCGCGCCGTACGGACCAGTCCGTAAGACCCGACGTACGCCTCGAGACATCCCCGGTTACCGCAGCGACAGAGAGGGCCGCCGTCCGACACCGCCATGTGCCCGATCTCGGCTGCGTAGTTACCAGCACCGCGCAGCAGTCTTCCGTCCACAATCACCCCTCCACCGACACCGGTTCCCAGCGTGATGAACACAAGGTTCGAAACGCCGCGGCAGGCGCCCGCGCGAAACTCGCCGTATGCGGCACAATTGGCGTCGTTGTCCACAATTGTATATACCCCGAATTGTCGTTCCGCGATCCGCCGGAGTGGCGAGTTTTCCCACGCGGAGAGGTTGGGAGAAGCGTGAAGCCGGCCTGCCACCGGATCGACGAGGCCCGCGCACCCGACGCCGACCGCCGCGACCTCGACGTCGCGACGGAATCCCGTAACGGCGGCCGCCGCCGCGGCGATCCGCCGGAACACCTTGCGGGGACCGTCGCCGGCGCTGGTCTCGAGCATTCCGCGGGAATGCACCTTGCCGGTCCGCCCCACCGCCGCGACCTTGACGTTGGTGCCGCCGACATCGATTCCGAGGTATATCCTCAACCTGTCTCTCCCGACTGATAGAGCCGCCGCCCGAATTCATCCACGACGTGGTGCGACCCGGTCACCAGAATCCGCCGGCAGGGATTGGCCGCGCCGGCGAGATGCCGAAACAGCCGCAGCCAGTGGTCGTCGTTCCGCGATTGCCGGTTCCACAGGATAATATCGACATCGGACCCGTTTAAACAACCCCTGAGATAGCGTTCGCAGAGCTGCGTCGGCGAGAACGCATCGCCGGCGACAGGACTCACCGCGTAGACGCGCCCCACGGCGGGTACGATCGCGGCGGGAAAATCGAACAGTTCCTTGCGCTTCAAAAGCCCGAGTACGAGGGCGTTCCCGGCGCGCGGCGACCCCATCCCCAGTTGCCCGACGGCCGCCGTAAGCGCCTGGTCGTTGTGTGCAACGTCAGAATAAACGTCTTTCCGTCTGTCTCGACCGATTCGAACCGCCCCGGCAGATAAGTGTCGGCCATCGCCCCGGCCAGGTCGGACAATCGGCCGGTGACCCGCTCGGCCGCGCCGACAGCGAGGAGGGCGTTCGAGGCCTGGTGCGCCCCGGGAAACGGAAGGTCGAACGACCCGTAGTCCGCCAGCGGCGTCCGGACGGCGGCGCGGGTGAAAGACAGCCCGGAGTCGCCCGGAGTCACGTCCCCCAGGTCATCCAGGGTGAACACGGGGAAAGCGTCGCGGCGGGATTTTTCGCGGACGGCTTCCTCGAGCTGCGGCGACATTTCGCCGATCAACAGGGGCACGCCGCGGCGCGTGATACCCAGCTTTTCGCGCAGGATCTCCTCCTCGCTGTCTCCGAGGATCCTCCGGTGATCGAGCGAAATCCCGGTGATCACGGTCACAATCGGTTCCACCGCATTGGTCGCGTCGAAGCGGCCGCCGAGACCCGTTTCCAGTACGGCGTAGTCGACTCCCCGGTCGGCGAATATCAGAAAAGCGATCGCCGTGAGGGCCTCGAAATAGCTGAAGGTGAGTTCGTCCCGCAACGCGGCCACCCGGCCGGCCGCCGCTTCCATCTCATCGACGGAAACGGGGGCACCGTCCACGCTGACGCGCTCGGTCACGGAATAGACGTGCGGCGAGATGAAACGGCCCACCCGGTGGCCGTTTCGCCCGAGGATCGAGGCCAGCATCGCCGTAACGGAACCCTTGCCGTTGGTCCCCGCGATAACGGCCGGTTTGAACGCCCGCTCGGGGTGGCCGAGGCGGGCGAGAAGGGCGCGGATATTACCGAGCCCGAGCGTCATCGCCATGGGCGAAAGTCCGAGTATATATTCGAGATTTCTGGGGAGTGCCGTGGGAAGGTCAGGAAACCGCCGGAGTCTGGTTGTCATCCTTCACTTCCTGTGGAGCGCTGGCGCTGGCCTCCAGGTCCCGGCAAAAAAAATCCAGCAACCCTTCCACCACGGGCCGCAGTTCGTGGCGCGACCGGATCATGTCGATCATCCCGTGCTCGAGGAGAAATTCGCTGCGCTGGAATCCCTCGGGCAGATCCTGCCGGATGGTCTGCTTGATCACCCTGGGGCCGGCGAAGCCGATCAGTGCCCTTGGTTCGGCGATGATCACGTCGCCGAGACTGGCGAAACTCGCCGTCACGCCGCCGGTCGTCGGGTTCGTCAGAATCGAAATGAAGGGCAGCCGTTCTTCGGACAACTTTTGCAACATCGCGCTGGTCTTGGCCATCTGCATCAGCGAGTAAATCGACTCCTGCATGCGCGCGCCGCCGGATCGGGAAACGACGACCACGGGCCGCCGCAGCTTGATCGCGTCGTCGATAGCGCGGGAAATCTTCTCGCCGACAACCGACCCCATGCTGCCGCCCATAAACGAAAAATCCATAATCACCATGACAACGTCGCGGCCGTCCATCCCGGCGAATCCGGTCACCACCGCGTCTTCGCGCCCGGTCTTCTTGATATATTCCTTGATCCGGTCGCGATAGCGCTTGAGATCCTTGAACTCCAGCGGGTCGCCGGAGAGGATTCCCGTGTGCGTCTCCTCGAACGTCCCTTCGTCGCAGAGGATCTGGATGTACTGATCCGTTGATATCATGAAGTGGTAGTCGCACTTCGAACATACCCACAAACGCTTTTCCAGTTCCTTGACGTAGAGAATTTCGCCGCAGTAGTCGCACTTCTGCCACAAACCATCGGGAATGGGTTTTTTCTGGGCAGATTGCACGCCTTTTTTGGTGCGTTTGAACCAGGACACTGTATTTCCAGGCCTTCCTCGTGACGGTTTGTCGCGCGTCGCTGTCAAATGGCTCGTAAACTATAGCCCTTCGTGTCAACCGGGACAACAGGAAACTCGGCGCCCCCCAGGACCCGCGCCCCCGCGTCGCCATTCTGTGTAACTCATTTATTTTCAATCCATTGAATCAGAATTCGCGCCAGATCTCCGCTCATGGCGGCACCGACTTCCATGACCCGCTCGTGGTCCGGCGGTTCCGGTCCCATTCCGGTGCCCGCGTTGGTGACCGCCGCGACGACAGCGATTTTCATGCCCGAATCGGCCGCGTATTCGACTTCGGGTGCCGCCGACATGGTGGCGACGTCGGCTCCAAGCCTCCGGAGCACCTGGACCTCCGCCGGAGTCTCGTACGACGGCCCGGCCCCGCAAGCGAGAATTCCCCTCTGAACCGGCACGCCCGCCCGGCGGGCGGCCGCCTCGAGAGCACCCGTTAGTTGCTGCGAGAGCCCCGTGTGGCTGGCGCCGCGCGTTTCGAAACGGGGCGCGTCTCTCATCGGAACCCGGCGGAATGACGGTTGCAGGAAGGCGCGGTTCTGCAGGTCGATGATGTCCGTTATAACGACGAGTTCCCCCGCCTGCAGACCAGCGTGCAGGCTACCCGCCGCCGACACGGCGATGACACTGCTCGTACCGCGACCGGCGAGCCAGCGCATCAGCGGCGCCATTCCCAGCACGCCGCCTTCGTACGCGTGCCGCCTGCCCATCACGATCGCCAGTTGCCGCCCTTCGATCCCGTCCGGCGGCGTCTCGATGCGCCCGATTCTGACCTCGCCGGCGTGACCATCGACCGAACAGGTGCCGACGCCGTCGATGTCGTCGAACGACACCGATTCTACCCGGTCCATTCGCTTTTCCAGCGCCGGGCCGAGTCCCCCCATCCCGCTGCCCGCGATGACGGCCAGGCCGCCGCTGTTTTCTTCCGGTCTCACGTCCACCTCACTTCGTTTCACCCCATACGGCCAGCGACAACATCATCAACAGGGCGTTTTCCTTATCTCCCTGGTAGTACTCGCGTTTGATCCCGACGGGAACGAACCCCATCGAGCGGTACATCGCGATCGCGCTGTTGTTGCTCTCGCGTACTTCGAGCGAGATCAGTTCCTTGTGTTCGCGCGAGGCCGTATCGATCAAGTACTTCAGCATTTTTCGGCCCAGCCCCCCGCGATGCAGGGAAGGCGTCACAGCGATGTTGAGCAGGTGGACCTCCTCCCGCAGAAACCACGACACAATATATCCGGTCACCCGGCCCTCTTCCAGCAGGACGTACGAACGCGACAGCTGGTTGTCCGCAACCTCCTGCCGGAACATCTCGGCGGTCCACGGGTGGGCAAACACCTCGTGTTCGATCTCCACGATCGCGTCGATATGGATTTGGCGCATCGGCTCGATCGTCAGGTCATTCATGGGGATTAACCGGCTTCAATGGCTTGAACACGGCGTCGGTAGATCGAACGTAGAACGGCTCGAGGGCGACAACGCCGGCATGGTCCAGCGGGATCAAGGCGGACGCAACGGAGGCGAGCAGCCCCACGGCCGGCAGCTCCGATTCGTCGCCGGCGATACGGCAACCGGAAGCCCCCTCTTCGACGTCACGGCGGTAGTGGAGCGCTCCGGAGCCGACGAACACGGGAGAATGCGCGGCGGCTTCGTCCACCATGGCCCGGGGCGGTCGCACACACGGCGCTATTACAGTCCGCGCGCGAGGGCCGTGGGATTCGTCCCCGGCCCGATAGACGGCCCCGTAGACCTCTCCCTTGCGCGCATCGATCATCGCGCACACTACCGGATCCCGCTCCAGCATCGGCAGCGCCAGCAGCCCGAGCGACGACATCACCACCAGATCCGTCCCGAGTCCCGCGCACAAGCCTTTGGCGAAGGACATCCCGATACGAAGTCCGGTAAAACTGCCCGGCCCGGTCACCAGCGCGACCCGGTCGAGGTCTGCGACGCCGAGCCCCTTGCCCGAGAGCAGTCCGTCGACGGCGTGTCCGATTTGTGCCAGGTGTGAGGTGCCGTCACCGAAGCGCACCTCGGCGACGGTTGTTCCGGCACACGCCAGTGCGGCGCCGCCCACCGGGTGAGAAGTATCGATGGCCAGGATATTCACGGCTCGATTCCCGCGAACAACGGCGCTGTCTCTGGGGTACACGTCAACTCGATCGTCCGGTGCATGTCCCCGCCCGGCCGCAGTTCGATCACCACGTCACAACGCGACAGCAGCGATTCCGAACGATTCCCCCACTCGGCGAGGACCACCGTCACTCCATCGAGCCGGTCGAACACGCCGAGTTCCTCTATCTCCGCCTCGTGTTCGAGGCGGTAGAGGTCGATGTGAACGACCGGGAGGCGGCCGTTGAATTCCTCGAACAGGACGTATGTCGGACTGAGGATTTCTTCGCCGACACCGAGTCCGCGGCAGATACCGCCCGCGAGGACGGTTTTGCCCGACCCCAGCGGCCCCGTCAGAGACACGCACACGCCGCGGTCGATCCGCCGGCCGATCGCTTCGCCAAGACGCTCCGTCGTGTCCCCCGAGGATGATTCCCAGGCATACATCGTCGTTCGTTCCATGGGCTCTGGTGGTCCGTTTCTACCCTTTGGGCGACAGCGTGAGGCACGGAAGTATCATCTCTTCCATCGATACGCCGCCGTGCTGAAAGCTGCCTTCGTACTGCTTCTCGTAGGTTCTGAAGTTGGTTGGATAGACGAAGTAGTAATATTCCTTCGCGAACACGTAGTTCTTGGTTTTCGACTCCGCCGGAAGGCGGAATTCTTCCGGCTTTCTCGTGATGATCGCCTGCTTCTCGTCGCACTTGAGGTTCTCGCCGAACTTGTAGCGCGTGTTTTTGGAGGTGTCCTTACGGCCGTAGATCAAACTCGACTTCCGGCCCAGAATCGACCCGTGGTCGGTGGTCATGACGACTTTCACACCGGCCCTGGCCAGCTCGATGAGCATCTCCAGGAGCACCGAGTGCGAAAACCAGGTCCGCATGAGAGACCGGAAGGCCGCCTCGTTGGGCAACAACTGCTGGAGGATCTCCGACTGGTTGCGCCCGTGGGTGAGAACATCGACAAAGTTGAACACGAGCGCCACAAACGGCAGGTCGGCCAGGTTGGCCGTTTTCTTTTTGAGTTCGGACGCTTCGTTGCTGTTGTAGATTTTTACGTACTTGAGCTTGCTGGCGTCGAACTTGAGCCGCTTCATCTGTTCGGCCAGAAGGAATTCCTCGTACCGGTTCTTGCTGACATCGTCTTTGCTGCGCTCGAGCCACTTGTCCGGATACTTCGCCGCGATGTCGGCGGGATACATGCCGCTGAAAATGGCGTTCCGCGCGTACGGGGTCGCCGTCGGCAGGATCGACATGTAATAGTCCCACTGGACGTCGAAGTATTTGGCGAGAAACGGCTCCATCGTCATCCACTGGTCCAGCCGCACGCAATCGATCACGATCATGAACGTTTTTTCGCCGGCGCGCAGGTGGGGGGCGACGAACTTCTTGAACACGTCGGGACTCATGGGAAAACCGCCGTCGGCGTGGATCCAGTCGCGGTATTGCGATTCCACGAAACGGCTGAACTGGGCGCTGCAGTTGAGGCGCTGTTCCTCGTGGGTGCTCTCGAGGCCGATATTGCGGAATCGGTCGAATTCGTGGTCCCACCAAGTCATCCGCCGGTGCACCTTGAGCCAACTCTCCCAGGTGTCGTCGTTGACGAGATTGTTGATCTCGTTGAATTCGCGGATATAGTCGGGCGTCAGGCGGTCTTCCTGCAGCTGGCTGGCGTCGAGGATCCTCTTGCACGCCGAATAGATCTGGAGGGGACTCACCGGCTTGAGGAGATAGTCGTCTATCTTCATACCGATGGCGTCTTCCATCAGCCGCTCTTCCTCGTTCTTGGTGATCATGATCACCGGGAGCTGGGGATCTGCGTCCTTGATGCCGTTGAGGGCCTCGAGTCCGCCCAGACCGGGCATCGACTCGTCGAGGAGCATGATGTCGAACCGGGTTTTGCTTACCATCTCGATGGCGTCCGCCCCGTTGGTGGCGGTATCGATCTTGTACCCCTTCTCTTCGAGAAACATGATGTGGGACTTGAGGAGATCGATTTCGTCGTCGACCCAGAGAATATTTCTGTCGCGCTGCGCCATTCATGAACTCCGTTCGTGCCGTTGGTACTGATAGGTGCCGTAACTACTAAATATACTATGATATTGCCACTTGCGGAACAGCGAATCAGCCGGCGGGCAACCGGACCACGAAGGTCGTCCCCTTGCCGGGGCGGGTGTCGAGGAGCTTGAGCGACCCGGCGTGGTATTCTTCGACGATTCGCCGCGTCAGAGCCAGCCCGAGCCCCCATCCACGCTGTTTGGTGGTAAATCCGGGACGGAAGATCTGCTCCCGGTGAGCGGACGGGATCCCCTTGCCGGTGTCCTTGATGAAGATTTCGACAGCATTGCGGGGTTTGCGGCATTTGATCGAGATGTCGATGCTCCCGCCGCCTTCGCCCAGGGCGTCGAGGCCGTTCTTGATGAGGTTCTCGAAAACCCACTCGAGCAGTTCCTCGTTGCCCTGGATGGGCGGACACTCGGCGGGTTCGAAAGAGATGGTGGAGTCGGTCTTCAGCCGCGGCAAACGCCGGTGAAAGTACGAAACGGTCCGTTCCAGGATGGGGACAATTTCGACGGTCCGGAGCTCGGGCCTCGATCCGATCTTGCTGAAGCGGTCGGTGACCTTGCTGAGCCTGGACAGGTCGACTTCCATTTCCTGCAGGGACGTTCCGAGTTCGTCGTAGCGTCCCGCGGCGACCTTGTCCTGGAGTAGCTGCGTCCATCCGAGCAGTGCCGACAGGGGCGTGCCGAGCTGGTGAGCCGTTTCCTTGGCCATGCCGACCCAGATGGATCGTTGTTCGCCGAGCTTGAGGTAGCGAAATCCCTGAATGGCGACCCCCATGAAAATGAGGAACATGCCCAGCTGGATGAGCGGCATGTACCGCAGCTCGCGCTCGAGGGGTGAGCGCCCGAAATGGATCCAGCCCTGCGACTGGACCATGCCGGCGACGTCGATGGGAATGGGCCGGTGGATCCGGTCGAATTCGCGTACCAGTTCCATGAGGCCGGCAATTTTACCCGCCGGCGGGTCGTTGGGGTTCATGGTCTTGATCTGGGTGGATTCTTCGTCGGTCATCGGTTCGAAGGGCACGTGGTGCCAGGCGACCGGCCGTCCCTCGTGCACGGTGACGATGATGGGCAGGTTGGCCTCCTCCATCACCTCGATCAGAAGGTCCAGGCGTCCTTCCTCGTTGGCCTCGAACTCGACGTTCTCGACGAAGCGCGCGAACAGGCGCGTGGTCGCCTCGGTCTGTTCGTGCATGCGCGTGATCAGGTGGTTGGAGTAGATGAGGACGCCGAGGATCAACACGGCCACACCGATGAAGAGGTAGCCCTTGAGCCAGAAGCGGAGGTTTCCTTTGTAAGCGTCGAGCATTTTCTTAATTCGACCTCAACCGAGAAATTCCTTGTCTCTCATGTACGGGCGCAGCCGTGCGGGAATAGCGACGCGGCCCGTCGGCGTCTGGAAGACCTCCAGAATTGCCGCTACGATACGCGGGAGTGCGAGCCCCGACCCGTTCAGCGTGTGGACGAAGCGGCTCTTCTCCCCCTTCGACTTCTTGATCTTGATGCTGGTCCGCCTCGCCTGAAAATCCTCGAAATTGCTGCACGACGAGACTTCCAGCCACTTCTCCACCCCCGGCGCGTACACTTCCAGGTCGTAGCATTTGGCCGCGGCAAAGCTGAGATCGCCCGCACAGAGCTCCAGCACCCGGTAGGGCAGCTCGAGCGCCTCGAGCACGGCGCAGGCATCGCCGGTGAGCGTTTCCAGTTCGTCGTACGACGTGTCCGGGTGCACGAACTTCACCATTTCCACCTTGTCGAACTGGTGGACGCGGAGCAGCCCCCTCGTGTCGGCGCCGTGACTGCCCGCCTCGCGCCGGAAACACGGGCTGTAGGCCGTGTACCTGACCGGCAGCCTGTCGCGGTCGATGAACGTTTCCCTCAACAGGTTCGTCACCGGCACCTCCGCCGTCGGAATGAGGAACATGTCATCGACTTCGGTACGGTACATGTCGTATTCCATTTTCGGAAGTTGCCCGGTGCCCACCATCGAGTGGCGCTGGACGAGAAAAGGAACACTCACCTCCTCGTACCCCTGGTCGATATGCATATCGATCATCAGGTTGATCAGCGCGCGGCACAGTAGCGCGCCGTCACCCTTGAACACGATAAAGCCGCGCCCCGACACACGCCGTCCCATATCCAGGTCGAGGACACCCAGCTCCTCGCCGATTTCCCAGTGGGGTTTTATCTCGAAATACGGTTTCTCGATTTCACCCCACGTACGGCGGACCACGTTGTCTTCGGGCAGCTTGCCTTCGGGTACGCTCTCGTGTGGAAGATTTGGCACCGTGAGCAGCAGATCACCCAGCTGTTCATCGATCTCCCGGTTCTTTTCGTCGATTGCCTTGATGCGCGCCGAGATTTCTTTCATGCGCGCGTGGATATCGTCGGTGTTCTCGCCGGCCTTCTTCTTCCGGCCGATCTCCTTCGAACGTTCGTTGCGCTCGTGTTTCAGCTCGTCACCTTCGCGAATGTTTGCAAGGGATTCTCCGTCGAGCGCAAGAATGCGGTCGATATCGACGTCGACGTTCTTGGACGCAACGCCACGCTTGACCTTTTCCGGATCCTCGCGGATCAGCCGTTTGTCCAGCATGGCAAAACTGCTCCAGTCAGCGTGGTGTCTTTCAGGGGAAGTGGAGTTCCTGCAGGATCTCGCGTCCGCCCGCCTCGAGTATCTCTTCGGCCAGCGTCTGGCCGAGATCCGTTTCCTGACCCGGCGAGCCCTTGACCACGAAATGGATCTTTTCCCTTCCGTCCGGGTATGCCAGCACGCCTTCGATCTCGAGGACGTTCCCTCCCGACGCGGCCAGGACACCGACGGGATCCGAGCCGCTGAGACCCAGGCGGTCCAGAAAAGCCCACTCGGCGTTAAGCTCCCGATACGATACGGCGTCGCTGATCGACCGGAGGCACTCGATGTACGTGTCCTCACCAGTCCGGACCAGCACGGCCAGCGCGCCCTGTCCCGCCGCCGGCACGCAAACGGAATTGGTGAGTAACTCCACGACGATTTCCTGCTTGCCCAGCCGTTCCATGTCGGCGGCGGCAACAACCGCGGCGTCTATGTTGGCCCCGTTGACCTTCTGGATCAGCGAGTCGACGCTCCCCGTGGCATTCACGATCTTCAGGTCCGGGCGGTAGTACAGCATTTGCGCTTCGCGTCTGGCGCCGTTGGCGGCCAGCACGGCGTTTTTCGGCAGCTCGTCGAGAATGATTTCTTCGCTGCAGATCACCGCGTCGCACGGAGTGAAACGCGGAGTGATCGCGCCGATCACAATGCCAGACGGCAGCCGTGGCGGCATTGCGGCCGCATCCAGAACCAGCGCATCGTATTCGTTCTCCACCAGTCCATTCATCAGGAGCGCGATTCGAGCGGGGGTGTTGGGGTGTGATTTGTTGTCGCGCAACGACGATGACTCGGCGGGAGAAACGAACTCGACGTTTCCCTTTGCACAATGTGCCTTGATGAGACCGACGACCTCTTCCAACTGGACCCGTGAAAGCAGGTCAACGTCGCTACCGATCCGGCACGTCGTTTTCGTCGGCACGAAAAAATCTCCCAGTGGATAACGTTAAATACAGCTAGCGTAGGCGGGAATTACGATAGCACACTCGCAACGCGAGCGTCAACGGCCTTGGCCGCCGACCGCCCGGGCGACGTGCTCGGGGGAAGTGCGCTGCTCCTTGAGCTGCGGGATGGAGTTGGTGGAAAGCTTCGGCGCCGCCGGCGCGCTGGAACGAGAAACGACCATGACCCTCAGGTAGGAAACGAAAACGATGACAACAAAGGCCACCCCGATAACCAGGGGAATCACGAAGCCCTTGAGGACGAGCAGGCCGAGCCCGGCCAGAAATGTCTGCATCGAGTACATCACGATGAGCGTCTGCTTGGGACTGAACGACAGTTCATTGAGGACGTGGTGCATGTGGAGACAGTCCGCCTTGAAAATCGGGGTGCGGAGGATCAGCCGCCGGGCGATCGCCAGAAACGCATCGAGCATGGGAATGCCCAGCATGAAGCAGATCGCGATGAAAGTCCTCGGCGCCGGCTGCAGAGCGGTGAGCGAACACGCCACGAGGGCGAGCATGATCCCGAGGAACATGCTGCCGGTGTCTCCCATGTAGATCTTGCCAGGAGGAAAGTTGAATACGAGAAATCCGAGGCAGGCGCCGATCAACGCGAGTGTCACAAAGAGAACAAGATCGGCGCCAAACATGACGGCCATCACGGCAAACGATATCGCAGCGATGAGGCAGATACCGGCGGCCAGTCCGTCGTGCCCGTCGATGAGATTCACGGAGCTGGAGATGCCGACCAGGAATGCAACGCTGACGAGCAGCACGATAACGTCTACCGAATCGAGCGCCGGGACTCCCGTATGAATGAGAAATCCGGAGAGGGCGAGAATGGCGGCGCCGACGATCTGGATCGTGAGCTTCTGGACGACACGAAGACTCTTCATGTCATCCACCAGCCCCAGTACGACGATGAGCCCCACAGCCGGCAGCATCCGCTGAATCAGCGGGCGCCACCCGGCGGCCGGATCCCATCCCGCCAGGCTCACCGCGGCAAGCCCCGCGAAGGTCCCCAGCACGATCGCGATCCCGCCGAGATGCGGAATCAGGTCCGTGTGAATCCTGCGGCCGTTGGGTTTGTCGCCAAGTTTCCAGCGGAGCGCGGCTTTTCTGACCAGTGGTGTGGCCAGTAAAGTAACTACGAATGCTGTAAAGAAAACTGTCAAATCACTCATCATTGAGGGGTTGCCAAACAAATCCGGATGCCTCCATGGCCAGATATGGACCGTCACAACGGCAGCGTCCGGTCGTCCGAGGACGACAATATTTGACGCGCCTTGAGATTGTCAAGCTTTAAAGCTTATTGTTTCACTTGCGGTTACGTAAGTTGGAGAAAGCCAGCCGGATCTCTCCGACCCGAACGGCTTTCAGCAACAAAAGCAGTGCGGCATATACACCTGCCAGGAAAACAACCCAGAGCAGCACCGGGGCGCCGGGCGAGGAGCTTTTGATCCCGCCCTCGTAAAAACGGCCCGATAACAGCCAGCAAAGAACGCTCGCCCCGACTCCTGCAAGAACCGTGCGAAATGCGCCCCCCAACCACGCGAGGTCCAACCGAGTTTCGAAAATCCGGACCGTCTTGTAGAGACCGGCGACGAGGAGAACGCCGTAACTGATTATGGTGGCCACGACCGCTCCCCACGCGTGGTAGTGCGGGATCAGGGCCAGATTCAGGCCAAAATTCACAACTGCCGATATAGTAGTGAGATACGCATACAACCGCGTGCGCTCCGCCGCCACCAGCGCGGGCAGCACCATTGCTCCCAGCGACCTGAGTATCAGCACCCAGATGAAGGTCGCCATCAGCGAGCCGGCGTAACGGAACTCTTCCGATATGATCAGTTCGAACAGCGGCTCGGCCAGAACGGCGTAAACGGCCGCGAACAACACGCCGAAAACCAGCGACATCCGAAGCGAATTCTTGATCAGCCCGGCGCACTCCGCCAGGTTTCCCGAAGCGTACCGCGAGGCCAGGGCTGGCCGGAGCGTCATCACGAACGCGAACGCCGGAAACAACGACACTTCGACGACCGAGCGCGCCACTGCGTACTGTCCCACCTCCACCACACCGTCGAAGTACCCCAGCATCAGTTTGTCCATCTGCGAATAGACGGTGACCGATGCGCTGCTCACGGCGAGCGGAATGCTGATCTTGAGCAGCCTGCGCCGTACGTCGCGCCGTGTCCGCGGGTCGTCCGCGGACGGCGCGGGCAGATATCGCAGCAGCAGAATCGCGAACAGCGCGATCGCCGCCCCCCACGCCACACAATAACCACCGAGTATATAAACGGCGCCGAAGCCGGACAGCACGATCGATACCGTCAACACGACGCGCAGCGAGTGCATCAGGCCGCGCACCTTCGAAACGGTGGCGTGGCGGTTGAGCCCGATCAGGAACTGTTCGAAGAATTCGTAAATGCTGGCGCAAACGATGATCCCCGAGGCCACACGGACGGGACCCGCCAGCGAGGGGTCGTGGAACCATCCGGCGATCGGCCCGGCGAAGCCGAAGGCCACCGCGGCGACGGGCAGCGTAAACGCCATGCGCAGCCCCATGCCCGTGCGCAGCAACCGGCGCAGCGATCCGGGGTTGTTGACTCCGTAATCGCTCGCGAGCCGGGACGCACCCAGCTCGAGCCCGAACTTGCCGACGATGAGTACGGCGGTCGCGAATGCCATAGCCCACGATACGGTCCCCCAGACGGCGACACCGGCCCAACGGGCGACGAACCACATGACGGCGAACGCAGAAACGACGGGAAGAATAGAAAGGGTGAGACTCCAGAAGAAGCTCTGCTCGACCGATGTGTCGAGAAATGACCAGCTTCGACGTCTATTGTTCATTCAGAAAGTAATTCTCGAAAACACCCACTATCCGTTCTGCTGCCTTGCCGTCCCACAGGTCCGGCACACGACTATCCTTAACACCGTCGCCGAGCGATTGCAATGCCGCTTCCACAATGCGATCGCGGCCGGTCCCGGCCAGGACGTTGGTACCAGTATATATAGTTACAGGACGTTCCGTGTTTTCACGGATGGTTACACAGGGGATTTCGAGAGCAGTGGTTTCTTCCTGAATACCTCCAGAATCGGTGAGTACAATAGAACTATACTTCATGAGCTTGAGAAAGTCCAGATAGCCGATGGGATCGACGAGGCGAAGACGGTCGGTCGGAATTTTTATCTTGTTGTTTTCAAGCATCTTACGCGTCCGGGGGTGGACGGGGAAAATGAGTTGGCGATCGGCCCCGATGGTGACGAGGGCATCGAAGATCGGCGTCAGCTGCGCGGGGTCGTCCACGTTGGAGGGCCGGTGGAGGGTGACGAGTCCGTATTTCCCGGGTTCGAGCGACAGGGTCTCGTGGATGCTGGATTTCTCGGCCTCGGGCATGTAGAACATGAGGCTGTCGATCATGACGTTGCCGACGAAGTGGATCTTCTCGCGTGCGACGCCCTCGCGAACAAGGTTGGGTTCGGCCTCGGGCGAGTGGGTCAGGAGGAGGTCGGCGAGGATGTCGGTCACCATGCGGTTGATCTCTTCGGGCATCTCACGGTCGAAACTCCGCAGCCCGGCTTCAACGTGGGCCACGGGGATGCCCATCTTCACGGACACGAGCGTGCACGCCATGGTGGAGTTGACGTCTCCTACGACGACGACAAGGTCGGGACGCCAGTCGGTGACGATTTCTTCGAAACCGATCATTACCTTGCCGGTCATGGCGCCGTGCGATCCGGAACCGACGCCCATGTAGACGTCGGGCCGGGGCAGGCGCAAGTCGTCGAAGAACACCTTGGACATGTTGTCGTCGTAGTGCTGGCCGGTGTGAATGAGGCGCTGCTCGAAGCCGCCGTGGCTCTCCAGGGCGCGCCAGATCGGTGCGACCTTCATGAAATTTGGCCGCGCTCCGACGACGGCCAGTACTCTCGGCCTGATCTTTTTACTCATGTATTCTTCCGTCTCTGTCTTTTCTTGATTGTGAGGAGGCCGCGTACCATCGCGGTGGCGCTCCGACAGGTACGCTACTTCTGGTGGCCCTTGTCGAGGCGCGCACGGTAGTGCTTCTCGTAATAGTCGCGGAAGGCGCCCGATTTCACCCGCTCCCACCAGTCGCGGTTGTGCAAGTACCATTCCACCGTCCGCTGCATCCCCTCTTCGAAAGACACCAAGGGCTCCCAACCCAGGGCTCGGGTACGGGCCGCATCCAGCTTGTACATCCGGTCGTGGCCCTTGCGGTCCTCGATGAAGACGATTTTCGACTCCGTTTCCCCAATGTGCTCGAGGATCAGTTCGGCAATGTGCAGGTTCGGCTGGCTGCGCCCCTCGGCGATGTTGTACACCTCGCCCGGTTTCCCCTCGAGCGCGACCGTCTCGATCCCCCGGCAGTTATCTTCCACGAAGAGCCAGTCGCGCTGGTGCATCCCGTCGCCGTAGAGCGGCAGTTCCCGCCCCTCCATCGCGTTGGTGGTAAAGAGCGGGATGAACTTTTCCACGTGCTGGTAGGGTCCGTAGTTGTTCGAGCTCCGCGTGATGACGACCGGCACGCCGTATGTGTTGGCGAACGCCTGGCACATCAGGTCGCCGCCACACTTGCTCGCCGAGTACGGGTTGCCCGGCCGCAGCGGCGAGGTCTCCGAGAAACCCTCGCCCTCCGTCGACCCATAAACCTCGTCGGTGGATATCTGGACGAATTTTTCGACGCCGAATTCGAGCGCCACCGTCAAGAGGGTATAGGTACCCAGAACATCCGTCTGGATGAACGTCGCAGCTTCTTCGATCGAGCGGTCCACGTGGGTCTCGGCGGCAAAATTGAACACCGCATCCGTCCCCTCCGCAGCGTCCTTCGCGGCGGCCGCATCGCAGATGTTCCCTTTGATGAACCGCACGCGACCGGTGTCGATCAGGTCGGAGATATTCTCCAGGTTGCCCGCGTAGGTGAGCGCGTCCAGCACCGTTATGGCACAGTCCCCGTGCTTCTTTGCGATGTAACGCACGAAGTTCGAGCCGATAAAGCCCGCCCCGCCGGTGACGAGTATCGATTTGTAAAACGCCATTCTGTTTCCTCTGTCCCGACTAGCCGTCTTTCTGGGCCCAGTCGTAGGGGATGTCGTTCGTGTGGGGGTCGACGCGGAACTCGTCCGGTTCGTCGTAATTGTACGGCTCCGTCGGCACGTTGATCAGGTAAGCCGTTTCGGTGCCAGTTCCCTTCATGCCGTGGAGCACACCGTTGGGAATGACGAGCAGGATCGGGTTGCGTTCGCCCATGAAGAACTCGTTGATTTCGCCCTTGGTCGGCGATCCATCGCGGTCGTCGTATAGCGCGACTTTGAGCATTCCCTTGACGCACACAAAGTGGTCGGTCTGCACCTTGTGGTAGTGCCATCCCTTCACCACGCCCGGGTAGGCGACGGTGAGGTAGACCTGCCCGAATTTCTGGTAGAACTCGTCGTCGCGGCGGAGCATCTCCATGAGGTGGCCGCGCTCGTCGGGTATCACTTTCAACTGTTTGACTTTGACTCCATCGATCATTTCATTTACTCCTCGCCGCCCGTCGGGCCGCGGCCGCGGCCGAACGAATCGTATTTGAATCCGTGCGACTCCACGCGTTCGGGTTTATATACATTTCGGCAGTCGATAAATACGTTTCCCTTCATCAGGCTCGCGAGCCGTTCAAAATCCAGCTCGCGGAACTCGTTCCACTCGGTCACGAGCACGACGGCATCGCTGTCTTCGGCGCAGTCATACGCGTTCTTGCAGAACTCCACCGGCACCGGCGATTCCTTCCCGAAGTTGTCCATCGCAATCGGGTCGAACGCCTTGATCGTCGCCCCGCCCGCCGAGAGCGCCGCCACGATGCCCAGCGACGGAGCCTCGCGCAGATCGTCCGTGTTGGGCTTGAACGACAGGCCGAACAGCCCGACGGTTTTTCCCTCGATGCCGCCGAGCGCGGCGGCGAGCTTGTCCATCGTCCGGGCGACCTGGCCGGCGTTGAGGCCGTGGACGGCGGCGATGATACCGGGTTCGTAGCCTTTTTCGCGCGCGAGGTGGATGAGCGAGCTGACGTCCTTGGGCAGGCACGAACCGCCGTACCCCACGCCGGCGTGGAGGAACTTCGAACCGATGCGCCCGTCGAGGCCGACGCCGCGGGCGACGTCGTCGACCGTCGCGCCGGTGCGCTCGCAGATCGCGGCGATCTCGTTGATGAACGAGATCTTCGTCGCCAGGTAGGCGTTGCTCGCGTATTTGATCATCTCGGCCGACTCCGGGGTCGTATTCACGATCGGGGTCTCCAGCAGGTAGAGCGGGCGGTAGACGTCCTTCATCACCTCGCGGGCCCGGTCGCTGTCGGCGCCGATCACCACGCGGTTGGGCCGCATGAAGTCACCGACCGCCGCGCCTTCGCGCAGGAACTCCGGGTTGGAAACAAAGTCGAACTCGGCGCCCTCCGGAGCGTTCTCGCGAATAACCGCGGCGACCGCGCGGGCCGACCCCACCGGGACGGTGCTTTTCTGGACGATCACCTTGTAACCATCGAGGTAACGGGCGAGGTCCTTCGCGGCGGAAAATACGTACGACATATCGGTGCTGCCGTCTTCTCGGGGCGGGGTACCCACGGCGATGAATACGACGTCGGACACGCGGACACCGTGTTCGAGGTCGGTCGAGAACGTGAGCCGCTCGGCGGCGACATTCCGCTTCACCACGTCCTTGAGACCCGGTTCGTAGATCGGGATCTCACCGTCGTTGAGCGTCTGGATGCGCGACTCGTCGATGTCGACGCATTCCACCTTGTGGCCAAAATCGGCCAGGCAGGCCCCGCTCACGAGCCCCACGTACCCCGTACCGACGATGCATATTTTTGACATTCAGAATCCTCCGTTGCGGCTCCACACCCCGGGAGGAGCCGATCACTATTTATACAGTATCAATTTGTTTTTGTGTCTTCCGAATCGCCAAGTTCGCTTTCCCAGGACTGGTAGAGCGCACGCAGCGTCTCCTCGATGGGGGTCTGAGGGCTCCACCCCGTATCGTTCTGGATCCGGGCAGGGTCGCCGCGAAGCTCCGGAGTGTCGGCCGGGCGCAGGCGATCCGGGTCCACTTCGACCTTCACTTCCACACCGGCGATGTCGCACAGCCGGTCGAGAAGGTCGCGAAGCCCGTACGAGCGCCCCGAACAGACATTGTACGTCAGCCCCCGGATTCCGCGCTCGAGGAGCGCGATGTAGGCATCGCACACGTCGCGCACGTCGAGAAAGTCGCGCTTGACGTCGAGGTTGCCGACCCGGATCACCGGCTCGCGCCTGCCGAGCTTGATCTCGGCTATCTGGCGGGCGAAGCTGGGCAGGACGAACACAGCGCGCTGTCCCGCGCCGGTGTGGTTGAAACTCCGTGTCATGACCACGTCGAGGCCGTACAACGTGGAAAACCCGGTGCAATACTGGTTCTGGATCGACTTGGCCAGGGCGTACGGGTTGTTCGGATTGACCGGGCCGTCTTCGCGAAGAGGGAGCGCGTCCGGCGACGCCACCGGGCCGTACTCGTCGGCCGAGCCGATCACGAGGAGGCGGCACGATTCGGCACGGGCGCGGAGCCCGTCGAGTATGTACAGGACGGGGAGCGTGTTGGTGAGTATCGTCTCGATGGGCGCGTCGAACGACCTCGCCACGCTCGACTGGGCGGCGAGGTGGACGATCCCCTCGGGGCGGGACTGATCGAGGAGCTTCGACACCGACGCTTCGCTGGTCAGGTCGACGGACAACTGCCGCTCGCCGCTGAAGCTCTCCGACGGCGCGCGGTCCGCTCCCCATACCTCGAACCCGCGTTCACTCATCTTGTCGACGAGCACGCGGCCGACGAAGCCCCCGCTGCCTGTAACCAGAATCCTTTTCACCAGCGCCCCCGCTACTCCATTCTCTCCCGCCAGTATTCCAGGACGTCCTCGAGCGTCTGCTCGAACGGGATCTCTGGTTTCCAGCCGGTTTCTTTGCGGAACTTGGAGCTGTCGCCTTCGAGTATCGGCACGTCGGACGGGCGCAGTCGCGATTTGTCGAGTTTGACCTCGATGTCGGCCGAGGTCATTCCCAGGAGCATGTCGAGGATCTCCTGGATCTTCCACGATTTTCCCTGGCAGATGTTGTAGACCTCGCCGCCCTTGCCTTTTTCCAGCGCGAGCCAGTAGGCCTTGACGATGTCGCGAACGTCGCTGAAGTCGCGCGACGCCTCCAGGTTGCCGACGTACATGACGGGATCGCGCCGGCCGCGCTCGATTTCGACGATCTGCCTGGCGAAGTCCGAACACACGAACACAGGCCCGCGGCGCGGCCCCGTGTGGTTGAAGCACCGTGTGCGGACGACGTCGGTCTTGTAGCTCATGAAGTATTGATAGCCGAGCAGGTCCTGTCCCACCTTGCTCACGCCGTACGGGCTCAAGGGCCTGAGGGGGTTCTCTTCCGTGATCGGGACTTCGTTTTCGTAGACCATGCCGTACTCCTCGCTCGAGCAGGCGATCTGGATCCGGCACTTGTGATCGAGCTTGCGCACCGCCTCGAAGATGTGGAGCTGGCCCAGGACGTTGGTGGTGAGGCTCTCCGACGGCGCATGCCAGCTCGTCGGAACGTAGCTCTGGGCGGCCAGGTGGAAAATGTACTCGGGGCGGATTTTTTCAATCACGTCGCGCGTCGATCCGGCGTCCCTCAGGTCACATTCGTGGAGTGAAATCTTGCCGTCGAGGTGCTCGATATTCTCGGTCCGGCTGCGCCAGCGGATGATCCCGTGGACGTCGACCCCGCCCCGTTCCAGGCAGTAATCGGCCAGGTGGCTCCCCGCGAAACCGGTGATCCCGGTGATGAGAACGCGCATCGTAATTCCTTTCTGATTGGCGAAGTACAGATGAAACAGAACCTTGTAAGGCTACGCGAAAAAGCGAATAAAGTCAAATTATTTGGGCACTTAACGCGATCGGGGGCGCGGGAGGAGAGGAAGCGGGGCCGGCACGGTCCATACAATCGTATATAAAAAGAAAGGGGCTGTGTCCCGCATTCGGGTGACGCGGAACACCAGCCCACTCTCAGCGTTGATCAATCCGGGGTGTAGTCCAGAAAGAACAACCGCCCCCCCGTGCATGACAGCGGGGTTACTTTAATAATACCATCTTTTTCGTCTCCGTAAAGCCCCTGGCCGAGAGTTTGTAGAAGTACACCCCGCTCGAGACCATCCGTCCCGCCCCGTCGCGGCCGTCC
>CBDUWU010000030.1:0-22360 GCA_965371015.1 uncultured bacterium
CATAGAGAGTGAACTTGTGAGCTGTGACGTTATAGCACAGACACCGGCGCCGGAGCAACCCACAAACCCCGTAAATTTGATGCCGGTTATGGCGGTTTTCGGGTAAAAAAAAGCGGCGACCGGACTATTCCGGCCGCCGCCATTTACCTGCACACTTTTGAATCGTCTACACCCTTCGGGCATTAGGCGCATTGTAAGACATTAATGTGCCCTACTTGAGGAGAAGCATTTTGCGGGTCTGGACAAAACCAGGCGTCTCGAGCTTGTAGAAATATACGCCGCTGGAGACGCGGGCACCGCCGTCGCTGATCCCGTCCCACGCGACCGTGTGGACGCCGCCCGACCGGTCCTCCGACACCAGCCGCCGGACCAGCCGGCCGGCCACGTCGAATACCGAAAGCGTCACGCGCGCGGGTTCGCGGAGTTCGTAGCGGATCTGCGTCGACGGGTTGAACGGGTTGGGGACGTTCTGGAAGAGGTGGTTCCGGTACGCGACCGACCCGCCCGTGCCCGTCGCGGCCCCGACGAACGCCTCGTTCGAATATCCTCCCTGGTAGCCGTCGCTGTCGATGGCCGACACCACGTAAAACGCCGAATCGGGGGGCGCCGGCAGTGTCACCGTCGAATCGGGACCGGGCACCGACGCCACGAAGTTGGATGCCGAGGGCGTGAAACCACCGATGGTGTCGCAGTAGATATAATAGGAAGCGACATCCGGTTCGAGGTTCCGGGTCCAGCCCAGGACGACGTCTCCAGACTGGACGGCGGCCGCGAGATTCCGGGGGTACGACGGTTGCGCCATTGTGTGCGCGTGGGAGCCATACCAGCCCACATCGCCCGGGGATCCGTCGGGATCTTCCCAGGCGACACCCGGCCGGCCGGCGTCGATTGCCGGCGAATGGGCCCCGAGATGATAGTCGCCCGAAGCGGTGTCGGAAAAAACAGGATCGCCGGTAACCGCGCCATCGCCCGCGGATACACCCTCGTAGTCGTTACCGCTGGAGTTCCAGACCAGGTTGTAGCCGACCCAGGGGAGTGTCGTGCCGAGTCCTGATATGCCGTGCCCCGTCGAGTTGACGGCGATGTTGTCGAACACATCGATGGCCGAGTTGTTGACGACGATCCCGGCGACCCCGGCCCCAGAGTCGTTGCGGTCGAGCGTGTTGCCCTGCACCGCACCGTCGGTCACGGCGGACACGTAGACGCCCGCGCCGGTGCTCGTCGTCTTGTTGCCGACGAAAAGGTTGTGGTTGATATGTGCCGTACCGGTCGAGGCATAGACGCCGCTGCCCACTACGCTCGTGTTCCACGTGAATCGGCAGCCCTGCGCCAGAACTGCCGACGTATCGCTGGCCGCGATGCCCGCCCCGAGCGCGGAATTATTGCGTTCGAAATCGACTCCGATGCACTCTACCGCCGACTTCTTCGCGCACACACCCGCCCCCTGGAACGAGGCCGAGTTGTAGCCGATCAGGTCGCCGTTGAACACGACGTTGGTGGAGTTATCCACCAGTACACCGCCGCCGTCCTGGGCGCCGGTATTGGCCGTGATGGTGTTGCCCTCGAAAACCACTCCGTCGCAGTCGACCAGTCTGACACCACCGCCGAGCGGTGTACCGGCCGCCGGTGACAGCGTGTTGCCCGTGATCGTATTCCCGATGATCGATCCGGAGCAGTTATACAGATAGATCCCGCCACCCCACGTCGCCGTGTTGCTGTGGATGTAGTTGTTCCGGAAATCGACGTTCCCGTACTCGACGTAGATGGCACCACCCGCCCCCGGTTCGGTCCCATCGCTCGCCGCGTTATTGCGGAATTCGCAGTTGGCAATGATCGCGTCGGCGCTGAGAGAGCGGAAGCCGCCGCCGACGGCGCCGAAGAAGGGCGCGATGACGGAGTGCCCTTCGCCGTTTTCGACGATAAACCCGTCGAGCCCGCCGCCGTGAGCGCCGGGAAAAACCGCCACGTCGCCGTTGAGCTGGAGAACCGTTTTCCCGGTTTCCAGGTCCCGGCTGGTGAAATCGGCGTTCCACCCCCCGTAGAGGAGCACGCCGGTTTCCATCTGGATGTTGAAAGTGGTGAGTGTCATTGTCGGCACGAACAGCGTGTCTCCATTGAAGCCGGCCGCCGCGGCCACCTCGAGCGACGTCGCCGCGTCGGCAGGCGTGATATAGGGAAAGTTGTCTCCTCCCGCAGGCGAATAGTAGTGCCGCGTCGTCGGAAGCACCTCGAGCCCATCGGTGAGGGTCGCTTCCTGGAAGTCGCGGTTCCTGACGATCACGTCGTAGAATCCGGGCGGCACGTTGTTCAGCACCGACACGTCGACCTCGATCGTCGTCGAATTCACGAATGTCAGTTTGTCGACGAACACTTCCGGTCCGAAATCCACCCAGGCGCCGGTATAGAAATTACTACCCGTAATGGTCAGCGTTCCCGACAACCCGTGATAGAGCTGCGGCGGCGACATGGACGAGACCGAGGGCGCCGGCAGCGCCGCCGGCGGCGCCGGCGTGCAGGGCACCAGCCCCCAGCCGACGTGGTTGGGCGTGTAGGCGCACAGCTGCCAGTCGTTCGCCTTCATCATGCAGTTGACGGAGCGGGGGTTGCAGGACTCGCAATTGTCGTTGTTCGTGCTGTTGGTGCAATAACCGCAGCTCGAACACCCACCGGCGTACTCGTCGCACGCGCCGAAAATGTGACCGGTCTCGTGGGCAAATGTCCGCGACCTTGCCCACCCGGTGTTGAACAGGCAGACGTGATACGGACCGTAGTACCACGCGTAGGCCGTGTGCCCGTCGGGAAACGCCGGCGCCGAGGGAAACGGGTTGTAGGGAATAAAGGCGGTGAAGGCTCGCGCCGTCGCGTAGGTGGACCGCTGCCACGTGTTGAACGCGTTGACCCGCGACCAGCGCGTCCCCGACGTGTAACCGAAGTTCGACATGATCGCCTTGACCCATATGTCCTCGTACGACGTGTCGTGGAGGATCGGCTCTACCCACTGCTGGCAGCGGGGGTCCCGCGCGGAATGCCAGTAGAGGAGGAACGTGGCCGCGCACCCGGGGTTGCCCAGCGCCTTGCTCGCCCACCACGTCAGCGCCGTCGTGGCCGCGTTGAGATACTGCTGCATGTCTTCGACCGTCCACGTGTTCATGTCGGGATCCGTACCGCTGCCGTCACTCTCGATGAAGATAATCGTGCACGCGATGGTCCCTGTCATCGCATCGCTGTTGCCCAGCGCTTCCTGCGTGCTGCCCTGCGGACCGAGGCCCCTCTCCTTCAGCGAGACAATATCGAGCCCCACGCCCGCCAGGGCCTCGAGATACTCACTTTCGTCGATGAGGGGCGGATCGAACCGGTCGGGCAGCCGCGGCGGCGCGCCGGCGCCCTGGACGCGGTCGGGCCCGTTCGACATTTCGATGTGCATTTCTTCTTCGGCCTGTATCTCGCCGCGCGCAACGGCGTTGAAGTACCTCAGCATGGCACGGTTCGGTTCGCCGAGGAGCGATCCGATCTCACCCTCGCGCAGTTCCCTGTCGTAAATGCCGGTGATGCCGGCCCGGCCGACGAGCTGTCCGCGCGCCTCCTCCGGAACCCATCCGAGGAGCAGCGACGGCGGCGACATGACGGCGACGTGTCCGCCGACCGACTCTACCTGTTCCCTCGCAGCGTGCATACGCGGGATGTTTCCGTCTTCCAGTACGATGAGGACGAGGTCGTCGAGAAACGTCATGTCCGATGCGTTCGCGTCCGGTGGGAGAGCCGTCGTTCCCAGCGAACCGGCCACGAGCAGCGCTGCGATGATTTTCCACGGTGCCATGAT
This sequence comes from uncultured bacterium, assembly GCA_965371015.1. Classification (GTDB taxonomy): domain Bacteria; phylum Krumholzibacteriota; class Krumholzibacteriia; order WVZY01; family JAKEHA01; genus CBDUWU01. Next base: position 3,821 of record CBDUWU010000030.1, read on the forward strand.
GATCGCAATTCCTTTCACAATGTCGATTATTGAATAAAGAGGCCGGCGTATCTCCCTGGATTCTCCCCTCCGGAGGATAAGCCGGCCTCCTGTACCTGATACCGGGACCCATCTATTATAGCACCCGCGGGGCCCGGCCACAAACAGGACCTCGCCGTGGATATTCCCGCATTGACTTGGGCTTCCAATTTAGTTAAAATTATCAGGTTATCCTGTAAAGAGGGCACCCTGGTCAACACCATGAGAATTACGACTGAGCCCAATCCCGACTGGAAGCGCCGGCCGCACCGGACGTCTCTGCTGGAGATCGCAGCCGCGCTCGCCTTGGCCGGCCTGTTTTCTCTCGCCACCCCCTTCGCCGAACCCGCGCGCGGTGAAACGGCCGATATTCCCGACAGCCTCTACAACGCCCGGCACCCGCGGTTGCTCTTCGACGCCGGCGGCATTCCCGCGCTGTACTCCAAGGTGCGCGACGGCGGCTACGACGACGATGCGTACAATTTCATCCGGCTGATGGTGGACTACATATACTCCGGGGACGACGAAGCGGGAATTCTCGACGACGACTACGGAATGTCTTCGGTGCCGATCATCGCGCTGGCAACGTTTCTCGAAAGTCCGCAGGACGAAGCGACCCGCACTATGGGGCGGGACGTCACCATGTATCTCGTCGACAACTACAACGTCGACTTCAACGACTACGATTCATCGCTCCGGCTCCGGTCGCTGGCACTGGGATACGACTGCTTTTTTGCCAACGCGACGGCAGCACAACGCCAGCTCGTTGTCGACGAAATCGAGACTTACATCGACACCATGACGGCCAGTATCAATTATTATATCCGGGCTCACCGGCCCTACCTCAGCAACCGCAGCGCCATGGTGGCGGCCTCCCTGGGTCTCGCCGCAATCGTCCTCGACGGGGAAACCAACCCGAATCGCGTTGAAGAAGCGCTGGGAATGGCCGACCGGATAGTGGCCAACTGGTCGGGATTCCTCATCGATACCGAGGGGGCCTACAACGAAGGCGTCCTGTACGCGGGATGGAGCATGCGGCACCTGGCCTACTACTTCTCCGCGCGAAAGCGATACGACGGACGCATCCTCGCCGACGTCAAGGTCCGCAAACTCGAGCGGTGGCTGGCGTACGAGCTGCTCCCGGAAGGCAATGGCAAAACCAACAACCTCAACGATTCGGGGTATATCGACGACCCGCTTGCCCAGCATCACACCCTCTTCGACTGGGCCCAGTCGGAGTGGCAGAGCGGTCTGTCCGCGTACATGTACGAACATATCGCCGGGCCCTACGGCTGGAACTGGGGCGCAAAAGCCGACAAGGCCGCCACGGCGCTGTGGAACATGAACCTCACACCGGTCCAGCCCGACTCGGTTCTGGAACCGAGCGCGGTGTGGGAGGAACGCGGACTCTACTACTATCGATCCGGGTGGCCGTCCGCCGACAACTCGACAGACATGCTGCTCAGCTTCTACTCGGGGATTTTTCAGGGTGGGCACGCGCAGGAAGACCAGAACCATTTCACGCTGCAGGCGTTTGGTGCCAAGTTCGCGATCGACCACGGCGGGGGAAGCCCGGGCAAAGACTCCGAGTCGCACAACATAGTACTGATCGATGGGGCCGGCCAGCACCACGCGGGGAGTTCCATCGGCACCGACGGAAAAATAGCCGGCTACGTCCTCGGCGGATGGGCCGATTTCATTCGCGGTGACGCAACCGCCGCGTACACCACCTACAGCAAGTTGAACAACCCGGGCAACCCCTTCTATTTTTCCAACTGGTCGTGGGGGTACTTCGGGGCGAACCCGGTACTGCACGCCCGGCGCGACGTCATCGCCGTCCAACCCTGCGACGGCCTCCCCGCGTACGTCTTCATCGGAGACGACATCGACAAGGACGGGGGGGTGCACGACTACCAGTGGCGTCTCCATACGGCGGACGTAAACACGGTCGACACGTCGGGGGTCGAGACGTGGATCACGGCGCCGACGGGCCGCATGATCATCCACGCGATCAACCCGCCGCGTTCGGCGCTGACGGCGGGCGTCGCCCCATACAACAACCTTACGTCCGAACCCGATTCGAAGCTCCTTACTTTCGACGCCACCGCCGTCAATCCGCGCTTCGCTTTTCTGCTGTTGCCCGGCGAGACGGGCTCGCCGGCGCCTACCGTGACCCGCGAACAGTTCGCGTGGGGTGTGTTGACAACCAACGACTGGGGATCGCGTACCGACGTGCTGCTTCTCAATCATTCCGGCGGCACCGTCATCGCGGCGGGCCCCGCCGGCATCGAGACCGACGCGGAAATGGCGCTGGTGCGATTCGCCGGCACCAGCGTCCGGCGTTACCTCTCCGCCGGCGCGAGTTCGCTCACTATCGGCGGTACCGCGTGGGTCGACGTCGCCGACGGGCCGCTGAACGTGGCGCTGTCGGGCGGGATAATCAACATCGACAGGTACGATGCGGACTTTGTTTTTTACGGACCGGGCGTTACCGGTGTGCGGTACCGGACGCAGCAGATTCATTTCGTGGAAAACGCCGGCTACCTGACCCCGGACGGGGCCGTCGGAATCCAGAGCGCCCCGGCGCCGGCCCGCCGGATCACCGCGTCGGCTTTTCCCAACCCGTTCAACCCGTCGACGTCGGTCCAGTTCGACATGCCTTTCCGGGCGCGCCTGTCGATAACCGTATACGACGCACTCGGCCGGAGGGTCCGGCAGCTGGCGGCGCGCGATTTCGGCGCGGGGCGCCAGGTCCTGCGCTGGGACGGACTCGACGACACGGGACGGCGGGTGCCGAGCGGCGTCTATCTGCTCCGGATCGACGGCGACGCCGGATCGGCGACGGTCAAACTGACCGTGATCAAGTAGCCCACCCGTTGCCGGCGCCTTGAAATCGGCTCCGCCCCTGTGGTATCGTAATAACCGGCTCACCACACACCACACGGGGGGAGGCTTTACTTGTTCGCGACGACAATATTGACCTCGATTACCGCGCTCTTCATCGCATCGGCCGGCGCCGGCAGCCCACCCGACGACCCCGCCCCCCTTTCCGTCCTGGAAAGAAAGCTGGCCGATCCGGACCACACCCCCTCCGCCGCGGGTGATCCCTGGAACGTCGGCATCCTGATGCGGTGGGCCGACGGCGCGTCGAACGCGGTCGTCTCCCGGAACGACACGTTATTCATCGGCAACGGCGCCTGGTTCCAGACCATCGACTTCAGGTTCGCCGCCAGCCCCGTCTCACTGGATCGTATAGATATCCCCGGACTCGTCCTCGACGTCGCCGTCGAAGGCGGGACCGCATGCGTCGCGAGCGGCACGGCGGGACTCACCGTCATCGACGTGGGGAACCCGGCCGCACTGCGGGCAACCGGCATCTACGACACACCGGGGACGTGCGGAGCCGTCGACATCGCCGGCGAGTTCGCTTATGTAGCGGACGGGGCCGCCGGCCTGCGCGTTGTCCGCCTGCAATTTGCGGTAGAGGTCGGTTCGTACACCGCCATCTCCTCCGCCCTCGACGTCGTCGTCGAAGGCAATTACGCATACGTGGCCGACTTCATCGACGGTCTCGTCATCCTCGACGTGAGCACCCCGTCGGCGCCGGTATTCGCGGGCTCGTGGAGTTCACCGGGAACGGCGTCGGGTGTTGCCGTATCGGGCGACCGTGCATACCTGGCCGACGGCGGGAACGGCCTCCACGTCATCGACGTCTCCAACCGCGCGGCGCCGTCAAAGCTGGGAACGTACGACGCGCTCCTCGACCTCGGACGGTATTTCTACGGGGTGACGGTGTCCGGCGACTACGCATACGTCACCGACAGCGTTTACGGCCTGCGACTGATCGACGTCTCCAACCCGGCCGCGCCGTCGCAGAAGTCGCTCATTTCAACGGACGGAGACGCGCAGGGCGCCAGCATCTCGGGGGTCCGCGCCTACGTGGCGGACGGATGGAATGGCGTGCAGGCGTACGATGTCTCGATCCCGACGAACCCGTTCCCGATGGGTTCATTCGCCACCGGCGACCTGGCGTGGGGAGTGACGTACGACGCGGGACTCCTCTACACGGCCAACCGCAACCGAGGCCTCATGATCCTCGACGTCTCCAACATGTCGGAGTGGGAGCCGACGCTGACCGGCGTCTACGATACGCCCAGCTGGGCCCACGCGACCGCCGTCGACGGAGACCGCGCCTACGTGGCGGACGGGAGCGCCGGCGTACGGCTGCTCGACGTCACCAACCCGGCCACCCCGAACGAGTCGGGCGCATACGACACGAACGCATTTATCGAGGGAGCGGCGGTATCGGGCACGACGGTATACGCCGCGGCAAAGTCGCAGGGCCTCCTCGTCCTCGACGTCTCGGTCCCCACCGCACCCGACAGCATCGGCGCCGTCGACACCCCGGGACTGGCAAGGAGTGTCGCGTTGCAGGGTGACTTCGCGTTCGTCGCCGACGGCACGGCAGGACTGCGCATCATCGACGTGTCTACTCCATCGGCGCCTTTCGAGGTCGGCTTCTACGACGAGGGAGGCTCGATGTTCGACGTCGCCGTCAGAGGCGACACGGCCTACTGCGCGAACGGCAGCGCCGGCCTGCTGCTCGTCGACGTATCGCAGCCCGACGCCCCCATCGGATTGGCGTCGACGCCGCTCGCGGGATCGGCCTGGGGTGTGGCGGTGTGGTCGCGCTACGTCTACGTCGCCGCCGGTGACGCGGGACTGAGAGTGATGTTCATCGACGACCCGTCGGGGCCCGTCGAGGTTGGCTACTGGGACACGGGCGACTTCGCCCGCAAGGTGGCCGCTTCCGGTACGACGGTTTTTGTCGCCGACAACGCGGTTGGCTATTACGTTCTGTTTTTCGATCCACCGCCAACACCGACGACCTTTCAGGCGATTTCGGCGAGGGCGATGGAGCTCGGAGTCCGTATCGAGTGGAACATCGGTGTGCCGGAGGCCGCCAGTGAAGCGCCGGGAGGATTCAACGTGTACCGGCGCACGCTCCACGAAGATTATCACCGTCTGAACACCTCCGGTCCGCTATCCCCGCGTACGCGGTCATACCTCGACACGACGGCGCGCCCGGGACGCAGCTACGAGTACCGGGTCGGCGTAATCGCCGATGGCGACGAAATCATGTCGACTTCGGCGACGGTGACAATAGCGCCGGGGAATCTCGCGCTCCACCAGAACTCACCCAACCCGTTCAACCCGTCGACCACGATCGGATTCGAACTCGACACGCGTGATCACGTCACGCTGGTCGTCTACGACGCGGCGGGCCACCGCGTGCGCACGTTGATCGACGGGCCAGGAGACTCGGGTTACGAGGAAGTGGTATGGGACGGCCGCAACGACGCGGGCTCAACGGTGGGCACGGGCATCTATATCTACCGGCTCACCGCCGGCAAGCGATCCCTCTCCCGCAAAATGCTTCTTCTCAAATAGGCAACCAGGCAACTCGGGCTGTCAGCGGCGCTTGAGGACGAGGTAGGTGACGTCGTCTCCCTGGCCGGAGTCGCCGGCGAACGCCTTCAGATCGGCGAACAGCGCGTGGCACAGGCGGCTCGGCGGCAGATCGATCGAGCGCCGCAGCGAGTCTATGAGACGATTCTCACCGTATTCTTCGTCGGCGTCATTGCGGGACTCCGTCGCGCCGTCGGTGTAGCAGAGGAGCGTTTCGTCCGTCAGCCGGCAACGTCCCTCGACGTAGGGGATGTCGTCGAAAACGCCCAGAATCGGCCCGCCCGTCTCCAGCTTCCGGAAGGAACCATCCGGCATCATGAGGATCGGAGGTTCGTGCCCCGCGTTGCAGTACGTAAGTTCTCCCGTCGAGGAATCGAGTACTCCGATGAACGCCGTAACGAAGTCCTGGGGACGAACCGTATCGAGCAGGATATCATTCGCTTTCGACGTAATCTGCCGCGCGCTCGACAGGTACGGGGCAACCGTGTGGAGTGACGCGCGTAAACCCGACATGATGAGGGCGGCGGGAACTCCTTTGCCCGCCACGTCGGCAATCGCGAACTCGATCAACAAGTCCTTGATCGGGAAGAAATCGTAGTAGTCGCCGCTTACTTCCAGCGACGGGAAGTTCACACCGCCGATGCGAAACCGGCCGGCCGCGCGGGCCCTCCTCGGCGTGAAGAAACTCTGTACGGTACGGGCAACGCGGAGCTCCTTCTCGATTTCGTGCTTTTCGTGGCGCTCCTCGTACAGGTGGGCACGCTCGATGGCGATGCTGGCCTGGCCGGCGAACGCCTCCAGCAGACGAAGGTCATCGTCACGGTACGCACGCAGCCGGTTGCTCTCCAGGTTGAATGCGCCTATCACGGTGCCGTGGCTGAGCATCGGCACGACGATCTCCGAGTGCGTTCTTTCGCGCGCGTTCACGTATACTTTCGATTGCCGCACGTCATCGACGACGATCCCCTTCTTGCTCTTGATCACGAGGCTGACCAGCCCCTCGTCGCGTTTGAGTCTTACGATCCGGTCGGCGCCCTTCGGGTAGCCACGCAACATCCTGGCCGTCAGCCGCTGTTTTTTTCGATCGAGCACGTAAATCGCCGCCGCATCGAACGGTATCAGCTTCTCGAGGTTCTTGAGTATCCTCTCCAGCACGCCGTCGAGCGATATCGATCTGCCCAGGTTGGCGCTCGCCTCGGCGAGCAGCGAGTACTCGAGCCCCCGTCTCTTCGCGCGGTGATACAGCCAGGCATTCGCCACCGAGATGGCGATATGCTCTCCCAGCGTGATGGCCAGCGAAAGGTCGGCCTCGGTAAAGGGCTTCGCGCCCTTGCGGTTGATTGCTTCGAGTACGCCGATCAGTTTGCCGCGGCGTTTGAGCGGAATGGCAAGCACCGAGTGCGGCTTCAGCCCCAGCTGATTCTCTATCTTGAGGGAGATGCGGCGATCCGTACGCGTATCGTTGATCACAAGTGGTTTTTCGCGCCTGGCCACCCGGCCCATTACGCCTTCGCCGAACGGGATCTTTTGTCCCCGGACGGCGCGATCGCGCCGTCCGCGTGCCCGTACAAAAACCAGATCTTTGCCGTCGCCATCGTCGTCGACAATCGACAACAGGACCGCCTGCACACCCAGCGCGTTCTTGACGATCTTCATGATCGTGCGCAGGAGCTGGTCGCGGTTCAGCGATGTGTTGAGCATCCGGCTCGCCGAAGTGACGAACTCGAGATCCCTGAGTTTCTGCCTGAGTAGTTCGGATGCGGGCATGGTATTACCCGGGACTATTCTGCCGGGTGGAGCTTCATTATACGGTCGGCAATCGCGAGAAATGCCGCGGTAACCGGCGAATCCTTGAACGATTTCACTATCGGGTTTCCACGGTCACCCTCCATCCGTACCTGCGGATCGAGCGGTATGTCGCCGAGAAACGGCGTTTCCAGCCGGTCCGCCAATTCAGCCCCGGCGCCGTGACCAAATATATCCGTGCGCTCGTTACAATGCGGGCACACGAAATGGCTCATGTTCTCTATTAATCCCATCACCGGCGTTTCCACCGAGCGGTACATCTTCAGCCCCTTCTCCGCGTCCACGATCGCCAGTCGCGACGGCGTCGTCACGATGATTGCCCCGGTCAACGGAACCGTCTGCACCAGTGTCAGCTGGGCGTCACCCGTTCCCGGAGGCATATCGATCAACAGATAGTCCAACTCTCCCCAATCGACGTCCTGGAGGAACTTCTTGACCACACCCACCACCATCGGTCCCCGCCAGATCACGGGCATGCCCGGCTCCATGAGTAACCCCAGCGACATCAATTTGAGGCCGTCCTTCTCCACAGCCGCCACCTCGCGCTTCTGGCCGGCCTCCGGCCACTCGTTCACATTGAGAAGCAGGTGAACGTTGGGACCGTATACATCGGCGTCCATGACTCCGACCTTTGCGCCTTTTTCCTGCAGCGCCAGAGCGAGATTCACGCAGACCGTCGACTTGCCCACGCCGCCCTTGGCCGACGAGACGGCGATGATGTGTTTTACGCCTGGAATCGGGGCCCTCTCCGCCCACGGGTCTCCCGTGGGTTTGCCCTGCTGCTGTTGTTGTTGCCTGGCCGCAGGATCCGTCGCGCCCTTCGACATGATCATCACGCCCGCCACGCCGTCGAGCGCCTTGACGGCGTCACGGCACTGGTCCTCGATAACGCGGCGGATGTCGGCATCGTCCGTCGGCAGCCGAAGCGTGAGCATTATCGAGGCCCCATCGATTATTATCTTCTCGACCCTGTTCTCCATAACGACGTTGCCGTCGCCGAGCAGATCCTTAACGCCCTCGAGCGCTATCCTCACCTGTTTTTCATCAACCACGTCGATCATCCTCCATGTCGTTGTATTCTATAACGATAATAATGGTGAAATATATAATGGCTTTGAAATATATAATGGCTTTGAAATATATACGATGCCGGCGCGGCCTGCAATCGAATTGCGGACCATAAAAGTCCTGATTTCCGCCGGTTACAGATTCTCTGACCAGGGGGGATGGGTCAATAGCCGCGGGGGAGCCGGTTGTGCTTCTTCAATCGCTCGAGCCACACATCGATGCCGTCGGCTTCGGCAAAACGCCTGACCCGGCGAAATCCCTCGCCGTAGACTTTGTTGCCGTCGTTGACGAGGTTTGCCATAACGTAATCGGCCACGCGGCCTTTGTAATTCTGCAGGACGAGAAACGACGCGTAGTTGCAACTGCCTTCCGCGAACGCCTCGTCGTTGTCGAGTCGGCCCGCGGTGAACTGCCACACGTGCGCCAGTTCGTGGGAGAGCGTGCTGACCACGTCCATCCTCGGCATGCCGTAGAGCAGGTACACATCGATCCGGCGGCTGGTCGTCAGCCCGAACAGGCTCTTGTTCTCCTCGAAGTCGGTGAAGCCCGTCAATCGATACGACCCCCTGCCGGACAACCGCTGCATCCTTTTCAGCCCGATAACGTGCAGATCGACTTCACCCAACTCGACGTTCATGCCAAAGCGCGACATCCGCCGGGCGACCTCGGCGAGGATGATCTGCGCCTCACTCGACTCAGTCACCGCCGATTCCCGGCAGACGCTGCAGATGTAGCGGCCGTCGCTGTACCGCACCCCGCCTCCCGTCGTGTGTGGCGCAATAAAACGCCCGCAGTATTCGCACGCCTCGGTTTCGTTCTGGTGCGATATGTGATAGGCGTTTCCCCAGAAATCGAACAGGTACTCGCCCTGGATGATCCCGTCGCAAAGCGCACATCGCTTGGCCACGTGATCCTCGAAACAGTCGGTGTGGTAGTTGTCGCCGCGGTAGGTCGTGTAGGTACCTTTGACGGGGTCGCCGCAATGTTTGCACACAAAGCAGTGCGAATGAAAATAGACGCCGTTGGTTTCGAAGTAGGTGCCCGTTATCGGCTCGCCGCACTTCTTGCACGAAAACGACTTTTCGGACTGGGCGTGCGCCCCCGTCGTCAGCACGAGAGCGGCGAGTACGACGATGAGAATTATGCCGATTTTCGTGTTCAGTGTGCCTCCCGTATCCACGGTCCTTGATATTGCAAGTATCGTACCTTTTTCATAATTCCGGAGATGGCGTGGTACCGACGGGCCTGATCAGTGCCAGGCTGGCCGTTTGACCGTGGAGGAAATTCCTGCCCCCGATCGGACCGATCTCGCCGGCGCAGAAGAATCCCGCCATCGGCAGGTCATCGAAAAACGAATTGATCGCCGAGATGTCACCATCGGGATGGTCATACAAACGAGTCCCCCGGCCGTTGCACGAGAACAGCACGGCGCCGCTCGGAGCACCGAACAACAAATGAGGCGTGAGCATCATCTCCAGGTCTTCTTTGGCGGTGTCGGCGTCGCGGAGGTGAAACTGGACGAACTCGCCCGTTTCCACGAAATCACCAATGGCGATGGATCCCGTCTTGCGGTCGATGCCGACCATTCCGCGTATGAGAAAATCACCGCGGCCGTACATTTCCTTCGAAGGTTCGATCGCCCTGCCGACGAACAGCCCGTTGGAAAGAAGTATCTTGTCGTCGTCCGACAGTTCTTCGATCAGGTCCTGGATCTGCGTCATCGCCGGCTTGCCGCCGAGTTGCTTGATCACGTTGGCGTCGCCCTCGGTCACTTCGAGCAACGGCCCCACCGGCCTGCACCCCTGCGAGACGATAACGTCCACCGATACGGGACCATCGAGCGCCACACCGACGGCGCCCTGGTGACAGGTGTGGCCGTTCATGAACATCGCCGTCTCACCTGGCGTGCGCGCGCCGCTGGCCATGCCGCCGATAACGGGCACGCCGGGAAACGCCGTATTGAACGCGCCCAGCAGTCCGTCCATGTGGGCGGAAAAAGGGTCGGCCACCATGAAGAACGCCCGCGTATCGACGAAGTCGCCGGCGGCTATTGCCGATGGCAACATGCGCGGTTGCCCGGCGACTTCGTCGATCTCCGGGGGTGACAGGGCAAAGGGATGGAGCTGAACGTCCGGCAGCCGCCCGGCCACGACTGCAATCGCACGGTCGCCTTCGACTTCCCTGCGGGAGCCGATGACTCCCTCCCCCGTACAACCGATCAGCACGCGGGGGGACAGGACGTCCCGGAAACGGTCGAGCAGTTTTTGCGCTTCGCCGGCGTGGTGGCTCGAGGGGAACACGAACATGAGATCGATCGGCCCTTTGCCGATCGATCGCTCGATCTCGCCAGCGACTTCCAGCGCCGCCTTCTTCAGATCCGACTCCAGCGAGAGCGAAGATGCAAATTGTATAGTACGAGTCATTTATCAGGCTCCGAGGCTCGGGCCGAGGCTTAGGAAAATCGATTTGGGGATACCGCTCCCCCCCCTAAATAACACCCGGGCGCGGGGGAAGGCAACCTCATAGAAAAAGCCCGGCGGATCCCCGATCCGCCGGGCCCGAACCGGCTCTCAGACTTCGGCCGGCGCCGTGGCCGGCCCTTTCCCGCCGCGCTTGAGCTTGCGCCTGAGCCACATCCAGAAGCTCCGGAACGTCCAGCCCGTGCGTACACAATAATAGTAGAGTGGCGGCATCACCACGATGAGCAGGATCGTGCTCGCCACGAGACCACCGATCGACGCCAGCGCCAGGTTTTCCCAGATGTCCTTGTCGTCGGTCTCGTTCAGATGAATCAAGAGCGGCGCCAGTCCCGCGATCGTCGTCCCGCTGGTGAGCAGAATCGATCGAAGACGAATGCGCGTCCCGCGCGCGACAGCACGCCGCAGCAGCCCCGCGCGCTCCTCTCTGGCCAGTGCGAAGAGGTCGCTGCCGCCGAGTTGCTTGCGCATCCCGGAAAACAGGGCGGCCCGCTCGGACGGCTCTCCACCCTGCTTGATCTTCAGGATGAGCGATGACTCCGTGCGGAACCTGCTGACGAGAAGAATGGCATTGTTGACCACGATACCGAACATGAGGATCAGTCCGATCCGCGCCGAGGAATCGAAAGTCGAACTCGTCAACCAGAATATCATCACCACGCCGACGAGAGACATCGGCACCGAAATCAGAACGAGGATCGGGAGGGACACGCTCTCGAACAACGCCGCCAGCACGAACAGAATGAACACCAACGCCAGCCACAACGCCTGATTCAGTTCCTTTTCTTCCTCTTCCGTGAGGAATTCGCGCGTCGCCTCCTCGACCTCATAACCGTACGGGAGTTCCTCTTCGACGCCCGCGATGATGTTCTTGATGTAGCGGGTCCGCATCTGCTCGGTTCCGAGGTATTCCCAGTTCACGTACGCGGTGTACTTCTGGTCGTCGCGCACGATCGACCTCGACATCTCGCGCTTCTCGACTTCGATCAGGTCGCCGAGCCGTACCTGCTCCCCTTTCCCGTTGCGAATGACCTTTTGGGAAACATCCGAATACGAAACATTGTCGGAGTCGTCGTACGACATCTGCAGTCGTTCCTGCTCGCCGTCTATCACCATCGTCCAGGGAAAGTCCACTCCCAACAGCCGCTGAACCTGGCCGACCAGTTCGGCGACGGTAAACCCGTACGCGGCCAGCCGGTCGCGGCGAATGGAGATGACCATTTCGTGTTGCCGGATCCGTTCGTACTGACCGCCCGTCGTAATACGCGCGTTCCGGACGCGGCGGCTCTTCCCCGCGCGGGCGAGAGTTTTTTTGGCAATTTCGTTCAGCTTCTTCGAATTGTATCCCGTAATCTTGACCAGCGAGTTGAGAGCGGACCCGCCGAACGCCCCCTTGAAATACGGCCGGTCAGAAAATCCACGGATAAAGACCGACGTTCCTCCGGTCTGGTCGGCTTTTTCGATGAGGAGGGCCCGGAAGTTGACGGGAATCGCCGTGGCGAGGAGGTCTTCCTCGAACTCGACCCGCAGGATCGACTGGTTGCTCCACGCCCGCGATGTCATGCGGGCACCCTCGGGAATCGGCATCAGCACTTTCTCGAACTCGTAGAGCGTTTGCGACGTCATTTCGACGTCCGTGCCCGACGGCATCTCGAGGTACATGAACAGCTCCTGCTGGCTGGGAAACTGCCAGAACCCGCCCTTCATCACCTTCCTGTCGTATACGTGCCACCCCCACACGAACAGAACGACGCACGCCGGCAACACGACCCATGCGATTTTCTGTTTGATGTAGAACAGTTTTTCGAACAGCGGCAGGGGTGCATCGAGGTCGGGGGTCTCGTCGACGAACTGTGCCAGCTGTGCCGGGTCGTCTATCTCGTTGGGTCCGTCGGCGGACTTACGCACCATAGGACGCGCCCACCAGCGGTCGAGCACCATCGGCACCCACCCGAACGCAACGAACAGCGAAGCTATCATCGCGGTAGCAACCGAAATCGCCAGCGGCACGTAGTAGAGAGCGAGGCGTCCCGACAGGAATATGAACGACGCGAACGCGACCATCGTTGTCAACGTCGTCGCCAGAATCGGGAACAGGACCTCCCTCGTCCCCTCGACGATCGTTTCCGCGGCGACGTTGAACTTGGTCCGGCGCGACATGTTCTGTTTCTCGGCCTTATCCAGCGCCTTGAGCCGCCGGTGCACGGAGTCGAGGACGAGAATACTGTTGTCGAGGATCAACCCGAAACAGACGGTGAGCCCGCTGATCGTCACGAAGTTGACGGAGATATCGAGAAAATAGAAAAGACTCAGAGAGATCACGATCGCAAACAGAATCGAGGAGGTCACGATGGCGGTGAGCTTGACGCGGCGCAGGGTGATGACGAGCAGCATGAACAGAACACCCAGGATGATGAACGACCTGTAGACCAGCTCGAGCAGCTTGTCTTCCAGCTCTTTCCCCTGGTCCTCGTCGATGTGGAAACTCACCGCGAACGGCAGACTCTCCTCGATGGCGGGCAACGCGGCACGAAGCGTACGACTCACAGCGACGGTGTTGACTCCGCTTCGCTTGTCCACGGCGACCAGAACCACCGTGTGGCCGTTGGCGCGGGGAAACCAGACGGGATCCTCGTAGTCCTGGCGGACCTCTCCCACCATGCTCAGCCTGAACGTCTGGCCGCCGCGACGGGCGACGACGGCCTTCCTCAGCATGCCGACGTCGACCGGCTCGCGCAGGGCGACGAGCTTTTCCATCCCCCTCTGTCTTATCGTGCCGGCACCGGTAAAATCGTCGAGCCGGTCTATCGCCGCGAACACCTCGCCGGCTGTGATCGAGTACAGCTCCAGCTTGCGGCGGTCGAGTACGATCTTCAGCAGCGGATTCGCCCCACCCATCACGGAGGCGTCTGCTACACCCTCGAGGGCGAGCAGTTGCGGCACCACCCAGCGTTCCGTCAGATCGCGGAGCTCGTTGGGTCCGAGTTCCGACTCCAGGCTGAACGTGAAGAAGTCTTCGGTTCTGAACTCCTCGGGGACGTATGCGATGATATTCGGCTGGCCGGCACCCAGCGGCAGATTGCGCCGGACCGACCCGAGTTGTTCGTTGAGGTCGAGTCGTGCGAAATCCAGGTCGACGTCACGGCGGAATTTCACCGTCACACTCGAGTACGCCGGCGAACTCCGGGATTCGATTTCCTCGACGCCGTGGACGTTGCGCGCCGCTTCCTCGACGGGAATCGTGATCGAACGCTGGACGGCCTGCGGCGAGGCGCCATTCCAGCGAGTCTGAACGGAAAGGGTCGGCAGGTCGACTTCGGGCATGGCTTCCACCTGGAGCCGGGGCAGCGAATAAATCCCCAGCACGACGAACATCGCGAAGATCATCCACGTGGTCACCGGATGCCGGACGAAGAACCGCGTCATGATACCGGCCTCCTGATCTTATGCGCTACCATATACATGATCGGCGTGTAATAGAGCGTCAACAGCGTGGTGAGAAACAGACCACCGATGATCGTGAGAGCGAGCGGACGCTGCAGGTGTTCGCCGCCCCCCAGACCGATGGCCATCGGGACCATGGCAAGAATGGTGGTAACGCTGGTCATGATAATCGGACGCAGACGCAGGTCGCTGGCACCGAGAATGGCGTCGTAACCCGCGACGCCGTCCGATCGCAGGCGGCGTATCGTATCTATCTTGATGATAGCGTCGTTGACGGCAATTCCGACGAGCGCCACCATACCGATCAGGGACAGAATGTTGATCGTGTTCCCCGTCACCGCTATAGTGATGAACGCGCCCGCGATACCGATCGGCAGTACCGCCGCGATGAGGAGCGGATCGATGAACGATTCGAACTGGGCGGCGAGAATCATGTAGACAAGAACAACGGCAAGGGCCATCGCCCACAGAAGATCGCGGAAGCTTTTCACCATTGCGTCGCGTTCGCCGCCCGGGACAATCTTGATGTCGGGGGGAATGTCCATACCGTCGACGACCCGTTCGGCTTCTTCCCAGGCGGCGTCGAGCGATGCCCCGCTCAGGTCCCCCGAGATCGTCACCATCCGGCGCTGGTTGTTCCGCGACAGTTCGCGAACGGGACGCTCTTCTTCCAGCTTGACGAAGTTGCGGATCGGCACCGTTGCGCCGCCGGGCAGGGTCACGTGGGAATTGAGAACGGCGGCAAGATCCAATCGCCGTTCCCTGGAATAACGCACGGCGATATCGATTCTTTTTTCGACCTCGTTGAACGTCGTCGCCTCCACGCCGGCGATCCGGTTGCGCAGGACGCGGGCGACCCGGTCGGGGTCGAGACCCGCCCGCAGGATCTCCTCGGAATCGAGGTGAACGACGATGTTGGGCGTACCGATGACGCGATCGACCTGGAGGTCCTTGAGCCGCTTCGAGTCTGCCAGCCGTTCGAGCAGCTCACCGGCGACTTCGACCGCCGCCAGCGGATCGTCGGACACGATGCCGAGGCTGAACGGCGCCTCTCCCGTCGACAGAATTTCCGAGAGCCCCACACCCTCGTCGCGAAACGCATAGCGCACGTCCGGGGTATTCCGCAGCCGCTCCGCGACGGCCTCCTGGAGGCGTTCCGACTCTTTGCGGGCCGACCGCCCCGGCTTCATGATAATTCGCATCTTGGCCGTATTGGGCGCCGTGTACTCCTTGAGCGCCGCCACGCTGCGCTCCGTGGTTCCGACCTGGGTAAATACCTTTTCGACGGCGTCGTCGTCGTTTATCCACTCTGACAGATTCGCGGCCATCGCCGTCGTCTCCTCGAGTGGTGTGCCGTTGGGCAGCTCGATATCGAGTCTCACATCGCCGCCGCTCCGTTCCGGCATGAAGCTCCGTTCGACGGTCGACCCTGCCAGCCCGGCCACGATCAACCCGACCGCCAGCGATCCCAGCATGAGCTTCGGGCGCCGCAGGGCGCGCACGAGCAGACCGTGATATGTCGCGTGAAACCGGTCGAAAATATCCCCGAAAAGTTTGAACAGCCCGCGGGGGGCACGGTCGGCGGGCTTGAGCACGCGCGCGGAAAGCATCGGCTGGAGCAGCAGCGCCACCGTCACGGATACCATCAGCGAGAATGTCACCGTGAGCGCCTGGTCGCGAAAGAACGCACCCGCGATTCCGGGCACATAGACGACGGGGAAGAACACGGCAATCGTCGTGAGTGTTGCTGCGAGGACCGGCCGGGCCACCTCCCGTGTGCCCAACTCGGCGCACCCGGCAATCGCCCTCTTGGCGTCGATCCCGGTGGGGACGGACGATGAGGCGCCCTTCCCTTCACGCTTCCATCCAAATTTCTGGGCGATGTGGCGGTTGATGTTCTCCAGAACGACAATGGCGTTGTCGACGAGCATACCGGCGGCAAGCGACAGCCCGCCGAGACTCATCAGGTTGAGCTTGACGTTGCCGAAGTAGAGCAAGGTAAACGTCGTGATAATCGAGACCGGGATCGACAAACCGACGACGATGGGACTGCGCAGGTCGCGCAGAAAAAAGAACAGGACGAGAAACGCCAGTCCGGCGCCGACTATCAATGACTGGAGAAGGCCCGAAAACGAGGCCTTGACGTAGTCGGCGTCGCGATAGACGTAGCTGTAATCGAAATCCCCGTAGTCTTCCTTGAGGACGGTGAGCGCCACGTCGAGCTCGTCCGAGACGAGGATGGTATTGGCCTCGGGCTCCTTGTAAATGAGCAGCGACACGACCGGTTCTCCGCCGAGCAGGGTGACACCATCGAGTTCCTTGACCGTATCGACGACACGAGCCACATCCCCGATCCGGACCGCCGACTGCCCCGGTCGGATGATATCCGTCTGTTCGATCTCGTCGAGGTTGGTGAATTCGCCGTCGATGCGGAGGCTCATCTGGAGCGGGCCCTGCTTGATCTTGCCCCCTGGAAACGAGATGTTGCTCCGCGAGAGCGCCGTCTGGATCTGCTCAATGGTTATGCCGTAGATCGCCATCTTGCTCGGATCGGGCTCGACGAGGATCTCGCGAATCGTCCCGCCGACCACCTCGGCCTTGCTGATTCCGTTGACCTGCTGCAGTGCGGGCTTGACCACTTCTTCGGCGAATTCGGTCAGCTCGGACACGGGGTCGTCGCCCTTCAGCCCGATGATACTGATCGGACGCGACGTCGGGTCCCAGCGGAGGATTACGGGACGTTCGGCGTCCTCGGGGAAATCTTCGCGGTAGGCGACCCGGTCGACCGATTCGCGCAGGTGGAGATTGGCAAAATCCATCTGCGTGCCCCACTCGTACTCGACGGTGATCATGGATACGCCCTCGCGCGTGCGGGACGTGACTTTGCGAACGCCGGAGAGCGCCGTGACGACCTCCTCGATCGGCTGGGTGACGAGGCGTTCGAGATCCTCCGCCGGTATATCCCTGTAAGTGGTAGCAACCGTCAAACGGGGGTAGGTAATCGACGGGAGCAGGTCGACGGGAAGTTTCTGAAAGCTCAGCGCACCCAGCAGGACGAGCGCCATAAAAAGCATCGTTATCGCGATGGGGCGCTGTATGACTAGCCGGATCATCCGTCATCCCTGCCGAATGCGACCCAGGGGTCCTTGGCCGGCAGCGTCTTCTTCACCTTGACCTTGGCGTCGTGCGTGAGCGTGAGGTGGTCGGATACGACGACCTTGTCGCCCGGAGCCAGCTGTCCACCCTGGAGGACTTTCGTTATCTCGACCAGGTCGTCGTTGCTCTCGCCCAGCTGGACGTACAACCATTTGGCCCGGTCACCGTCCACCTTGAACAGCAGGGGCCGGTCGTCGCGGGTGAGGATCGCCTCGCGCGGGACCAGCAACCGGTCGAGATATGTCTGACCCGCGATCAGGGCGCGGACAAACATACCCGGGCGGATACGGCCACTCTTGTCCTGCAACCGGATCAGTACTTCGCAGGTGCGCGATTCCCTGTTGAACTGCGGGCTGATCACATCGACCTGGACGTGCAGCGTTTCACCCAGCGCGGGGACGGACAGCAAAGCGACCTTGCCGACGGCGACATGGCCCAGATCGGCTTCGAGTACGCCAACCTCGGCCTCGATGTTAACGTTGTCGACGATGGTGCAAAGGGTTTCGTTGGCCATCACCTGCTCGCCTGTACTCAGGGCCAGCCCGGTGATCACGCCGTGGAACGGCGCCCTGATTTCGGTGCGCTCCAGGTTGAGGCGGGCCCGCTCGAGGGCGGTACGCGCCTGAGACACGCCGCTCCTCGCCGCGGCGATCTCGATCCGGAACTTGCCGTCCTTGAGCGACTGGACGTCCATTTCTATCTCACGCGCGAGGCGTTGCTGGCTCGTGATCTCTCCCGTTCGCTCTTTGCGCTCCAGGTCGGCTAATTCGTCGCGAACTTCCTGCGCTATTTCCTGTACGGCGATGTCGTCCTGTTCGATCGCCAGCAGGCTGAGGGCCTGCAGGTAGTTTGCCCTGGCCTCCTCGGCCGCAACCTTGTACTCGCGGTCGTCAATCCTGGCAATCAGCTGCCCTTTGCGCAGCATCGCCCCTTCGTCGGCGTAGACGCGTATGATCTTGCCGGTGGTTTCGGCGCGGATCTCCGCCGAATGCCGGGCCCGGATGGTTCCTTCGGCGATGACGGGCTTGACCAGGTCGCCGCTGAATACGAGAGATGCCTGGACGCTCGTGGACCTTTCCTTCTTTTTCTTCTTCTCTTTGGG